>MFUG01000012.1 GCA_001785615.1 Candidatus Nomurabacteria bacterium RIFCSPHIGHO2_02_FULL_42_19
ATACCCACAAAAACAAAAAGTTTGGACGGGCTTGATTCTCTTTTCTCGACCGTCAGTATGCCTTCCGGAGTGCCGGTGGCAACTGTGGGTATTAATGCCGGCAAGAATGCCGGACTTTTAGCTGTTCAAATACTCGCCACCTCGGACAAAAGTTTAGAAGAAAAATTAATTTCTTACAAGGAAAAAATGAATTCTGAAATTATAGCGAAGGGAGAAAAGTTACAAGAAATCGGATATAAAAAATATTTGGAGAAGTAATTATGTCCGACCTTTATACAAAATCAGGAGTAAGTATAAAAAAAGGAAACGAGGTTGTAAAAAGGATAAAAGGTTACGTCGCTTCCACTCACAATAGTGCAGTACTCAAAAACATAGGAAACTTCGGCGGCCTTTTAGATTTAGCGGAGATATTAAAAAAATATAAAAATCCTGTTTTGGTCCAAAGCATAGATGGCGTGGGTACCAAACTGACTGTGGCAAAAATGGTAGGTAAGTATGAATCCGTTGGTGAAGATATTGTAGGGCATAGCTGTGGGGACATCGTGGCCATGGGGGCACGACCTATCACTTTTCTTGATTACGTGGCGAATGAGAAGCTTAACCCGGGAGAAATGGAACAGATGGTGCGTGGCATGTCCAAGGCCTGTAAAGACGCTGGAGTAGCAATAATAGGCGGAGAAACAGCGGAGATGCCCGGCACCTATGCTCGGGGTGAACACGACATTGCTGGGGCCATTACCGGTATAATAGAAAAAAGTAAAATAATAACGGGAGAGAAAATAAAAGAAGGGGACTTGATTTTTGGTTTTCCTTCATCTGGATTGCATACCAACGGCTTCTCTCTTGCTCGAAAATTAATTTTTGAAAAGGCGGGTTATAATGTAAAAACAAAAGTTAGAGAGCTCGGCATGTCAGTTGGAGAAGCTCTTTTAAAAGTTCATACAAATTATACAAAACCGGTACTTAAAATATTGGACTCTGGCATTGATGTCAGAGGTATCGCACACATTACGGGTGGAGGATTTTTAGAAAACATCCCAAGAATATTGCCGAAAAACCTAAACGCGGAAATTGAAAAAGGTTCTTGGCCAATGTTACCGATTTTTCCATTTATACAAAAAATAAGCAAGGTGTCAGAAAAGGAAATGTACACAGCGTTTAATATGAGCATAGGGATGGTGTTGGTCGTTTCACCAAAAGAAAAAGAAGAGATTGAAGAAATATTAACAGATCATAATATTTTTTGGATAGGGAAGATTGTTAAAGGAAAAGGTGTGGTATTATTAAAATAATTTATGGACATAGAACTTATAAAAAAACATTTGGATGATGTCTTAGTAGAAACCAATTTTAAGAACTTAGGAGAAAAGAAGGCAGGCAAGGTGCGAGACGTCTATGTGGGAGAGGATAGAATTACCCTCGTTTCCACCGACCGGCACTCATCTTTTGACAGAAACATCGCTTCCATACCATTTAAGGGTGAGGTGCTTACCCAGATAAGTTTATTTTGGTTTAAAAATACAAAAGATATTATCCAAAATCATATTATTTCAAATCCTGATCCTGGAGCCGTAGTAGTAAAAAAATGCAAAGTTATCCCGATTGAAATGGTGGTGAGAGGGTATATTACCGGCTCGACCAATACTTCACTTTGGACGCTATATAAAAACGGCGAGCGGAATTTCGGAAACTTTACTCTCACCGACGGTATGAAGAAAAATCAGAAACTAGCCGAGCCGGTACTGACTCCTACCACAAAGTCCGACGAACATGATAGACCCATTACCCCAAAGGAAATTGTAGCGGAAGGAATCATGCCGGAAGCACTTTGGAATGAAATGGCCGAGAAGGCGCTGGCCGTGTTTAAAAGAGGGCAGGAGGTAGCGCTTTCTCGTGGGCTTATTCTGGTAGATACTAAATACGAGTTTGGACTAGATGATAATGGCAAACTTACGCTCATTGATGAAATTCATACTCCCGACTCTTCTCGTTACTGGAAAGCGGATAGTTATAATGAGCGGTTCAGTAAGGGCGAGGACCCAGAATATTTCGATAAAGAATTTTTACGATTATGGTTCAAGGAACATTGCGACCCTTATAATGATAAAGTATTGCCGAAAGCGCCACCGGAGCTCGTGGCTGAACTAACACGGCGATACATTGAAATATATGAAACAATTACCGGCAAAAAATTTGAACACGATTTCTCCCAACCAATCATGACTAGAATTACAAATAACTTATCTAAAATAAATTAGTGATAAACCCTGCTATCGCTAGAGTTGTCACTGGTGTTTTTATTTTTTTAATTTATAATCTCTTGTAAGCTTGAAAGTTTTTATACAATCAAGAAGTTTTATCTGGCGTAAATAATCTAAAAATTCTTCCGGTAGGGGAGATGGGCCGACCCATACGCTTCGTTGGATCATAATGTAATTAAACTTTTTTAGATGGAACCTGAACCATTCTCTCTCGGCCTTGCGTACTTCCGGAATATCAAAAATTACTAGTAAATTCTTGGAAGATTCTTTACTGAAATATGATTGAAAAAGTTGTAATCTTGCTTTCCTTTTTGCAATATATCTTTTCCCATTTTCGCTTAACCTTAAAGAAGAACCTTCAAATACTATATACTGTTTCTTTTTTAGGCGAGCTAACGCTACATTTATAGAATTTTTTTTATAATTTTTAAGAGTAGGCAGACCAAACACGTTAACATGCATACCTTTGTATCTAAATTTTGGTGTTTGGAACAACTCAAGTAGGTAATCTTGAATACTCATTTTTATATTATATCCCATAATAACTTTAGTGACAAATCCAGCTATCGCATAAATTGTCACTGTTGCAGATTTTAGTAAAATTATATATAATCATCCAATGATTCAAGGCGCCATAAACCCGCTAGACGGAAGATATTTTGAAAAGACCCGGGCGCTCGCGCCATATTTTTCCGAACAGGCATTGATGAAATATCGAGTGCTTACGGAGTGTGAATATTTGATCGCTCTTTCGGAAACCAAAGGTATAGGAATACGAAAACTAAGTGAGAGAGAGAAAATTATAATAAGAAACTTATATAAAAATTTTTCATTAAAAGATGCCCAAATGATTAGCAATATTGAACTCAAAGGTTACAAAAACATCAAAGCCACTAATCACGATTTCAAAGCCATAGAATATTTTATAAAAGAAAAACTCGGGAAAACAAGTTTAAAAAATGTTTTGGAGTTTGTGCATTTTGGCCTGACTACTTGGGATGCCACTAATATTGCGTACGCACTAATGCTATCTGATTCTCTAGAGCACGTACTCATTCCTGAAATTAATAAAACAGTAAGAGAGTTGGACAGTTTGACAAAAAAATACAAAAACCTGCCAATGCTCGCTCGTACCCACGGACAACCTGCAAGTCCTACGACCTTTGGTAAAGAAATCAAGGTTTTTGTCACTAGAATTGAAAAAAGAATTGAAGAACTCGAAAATACAAAAATAGAAGCGAAATTAAATGGCGCATCGGGCAATTATAACGCGCTCTATGTAGCATATCCCAAGATTGACTGGATAAAGTTTAGCAGAAAATTTATTGAAAGTTTTAATAAGACTAGAACTTTGAAACTAGCACCTAATCTTATTACTACCCAAATAGAGTGTTACGACAGCTTTATCGCGGTTTTTGATACTCTTAGAAGAATAAATACTGTACTGTTAGACTTTAATCAAGATATGTGGAGATATATATCTGATGATTGGGTAGGGCAAAAACCGAAAGCCGGAGAAGTCGGCTCTTCCACTATGCCCCACAAGATAAATCCTTGGTTTTTGGAAAACAGTGAAGGTAACTTGGGGACAGCCAACGCATTGTTTGAATTTTTTGCCCGCAAACTCCCAATTTCTCGTTTACAGCGTGATTTGTCAGATTCTACAGTGTTGCGTAGTATAGGCACGGCATTTGGTCACAGCTTGATAGGTTATAAGTACTTAAATAACCAACTCGGCAGACTCGTAGTCAATAAAGAAAAGATGTTGGAAGACTTAAATTACCACCCAGAAATAATTACTGAAGCTATCCAGACTATTCTGCGACGTGAAGGAGTAGCTATGTCATATGAGAAATTAAAAGAATTGAGTCGGGGCAAACAACTCAAACTTACGGATATTCATAAATTTATTAACATGCTAGAAGTCAACGACAAGGTAAAAAAAGAATTATTAAAGATAACTCCACAGAATTATACTGGTCTAGCGTCAAAACTCGCGTCTTAGTTTTTTTTGGGGTAATATAGAAATATGGTGCTTAGAATTTTCGCGTCTTTTGTATTACTTATTTCTGTACTTTTTATGCCTTTCTGGGTTTCTATGTTGCTGGCAGCCGGCCTGATGCTTTATTTCCCGGTTTTTTGGGAGACCGTTTTGTTATTTCTATTGTCTGACCTGCTTTTTGGCGTAGCGGAAGCGAGATTTTTCGGTATAACCTATGTTTCTTTTATTGCCGCACTTCTGTTTTTAATCGGGTTAGAAATTATAAAAAAGAAATTAAAATTCTATCCCGGATAATATGATTACCCGAATATTTAAAAAATCCGCCAGCTGGCGGAAAAATAGAAAGACAAATTCTTTTGTAGAGCCGGACGAGATTTTCCTTGACTCAAAAAATTTGCAAAATTTCAACCGCCAGCAATTTGAGGGCCGGATAGAGAAACCAATTACTAAAAAAACGATTTTTGCTCTTGGAATTTTCTTTTTATTTTTTGTTTTAGTGTTTTTCGCTCGGTTGGGATATCTGCAAATAATGGAGGGGGAGACCAATTATAAAAGAAGTGAGAGCAACACCCTGGAGAAAGTGCTTATTTTTGCCGATAGGGGAATAATCTATGACCGCAATAAAGTTGAACTCGCTTGGAATAAGAAAAACGAAGACCCCGCTATTTTATCAGGAGAAGAGGTGAAGAAGATAGAAACGGGTTTCGGCATTCGTGAGTATAAATCGCCTGGATTTGGACATTTATTGGGCTATGTAAGTTACCCGGCGAAAGATAAAATGGGTAACTATTGGCAAAACGAGTTTGAAGGCCTTGACGGTTTAGAAAAAGAATATCAGGGCAAAATTAAGGGTGAAAATGGATCAAAAATAACAGAAACAGACGCAGGCGGAGTAATACATTCAGAAAACATTGTAAATGCTCCGAAACGTGGCATGGACTTGGTAACAACAGTTGACTCTCGTATCCAGACGAAACTATTTAGCGCAATAAAAAATCTATCAGAAAACTTTTCATTCTCCGGCGGAGCTGGTGTAATAATGGACGTTCGAAACGGAGAAATAATTGCCTCTACTAGTTTTCCGGAATATAATTCGGAAATTCTTTCGTTGGGCAAAGATACTAAAATCATAGAGGGTTATCTCGCGGATAAAAGAAAAGTTTTTTTAGATAGAACTATTTCCGGGCTTTATACCCCGGGCTCTATTGTAAAACCTTTTTTGGCGCTGGGGGCGCTCGCAGAAAATATAATTGATCCGTATAAAAAAATATTATCGACTGGTTCAATCTCAATTCCAAATCCATATTTCCCTGATCAAAAGAGTGTTTTTAAGGACTGGCGAGCGAATGGTTGGACAGATATGCGCGAGGCCTTAGCTGTTTCGTCGGATGTGTACTTTTACTCCATTGGCGGCGGATTTGAAGACCAGAAAGGGCTAGGCATCGTGCGATTGGAAAAATATGCCAGAATTTTCGGTATCGGAAGCCCCACCGGAGTGGATTTGCCGGATGAAAAAGGCGGAGTAATCCCGAGCCCGGAATGGAAAATTAAAAATTTTGCGGGCGACCCTTGGCGCATCGGCGACACTTATCATACGGCTATCGGGCAATATGGATTCCAGGTGACGCCGATGGAAATGGCGCGCGCAGTGGGAGCGATTGCCAATTCCGGCACACTCGTGAGCCCGCATTTTATTCTAAGAGACAAAGTAATGGAGACAAAGATAATCCCGATTAATTTAGAGAAAGCTTATTTTCAAATAATCCACGAAGGCATGTGGCAAGCGGTCACCTACGGCACCGCTACGACGCTCAACGTGCCTTATGTAGAGGTGGCCGCCAAGACCGGGACAGCCCAGATTGGAGCCGCAAAAAACAGGGTTAACTCCTGGATAATCGGCTTTTTCCCCTACCAAAACCCAAAATACGCTTTTGCCATAATGATGGAATCCGGTCCCACTTCAAGCAGTGTGAGCGCCTCTACGGTGATGCGAGGACTCTTGGACTGGATGTCCGTAAATACTCCAGAGTATTTTGAATAATTTTGAAATATAGTATAATTCTGGCTTGGGTCGTTTTATAAGTTTATTATTAGAAAAAAATATGATTAGAAAATATTGGGTTTTGGGTTTGGCATTGCTGGTCGCGGGTCTTGGAACCGTAGCGGTGTTTGCGGAAGATTCTACACCCAGCACCACCGCGGCAAGCGCATCTACTGTGATGGGTCCGATGATAGTGAACATCGGTCCTGCGGGCAACGTGCTTTTACGCGGTACGGTTGTAGCGGTTGGCGAAAACTCGCTGGAGGTAAAAAGTTGGGGAGGAAGCTGGAAAATTGCCGTTTCGTCCACAACTCAAATTATAAGTATCAATAAGTTGCTGTCTGACTTTGTGGCGGGCGATATAGTGGGGGTGCTCGGAAGCATTTCCGCGGACGGCGACTTCGTAATTAATGCCAGAATCCTGCGGGAATGGGGACGCCGGGCGGATGGCGACCATGACGGTATCCCCGACAATCAGGATATCGACGATGATAACGACGGCGTTGAAAATCATCGGGATATGAGGCATCATGACCATGACAATGACGGCATTATTGATTCGCTTGACACCGATGACGACAATGACAGAATTTTAGACGTTTCGGATACCATGCCTTTCGACAGCAATAATGACGGCAGTCCAGACCATCGGAAAATGCATGAGGGCAGAGAAAAAATGATGGACAACCGAGGCCCTGGGTCGTTAAATAGTGGTAGTGGTGACGATGATGATAATGACGATAGCGATGATGATAATTCCGGTTCGGGTTCTGATGATAATAATTCCGGTTCCGGCTACTAGTATTTTTACTAAGCAAAAAGCCCCTTGTTTGACGAGGGGCTTTTTGTGTTTTGGAGTAAATGCTTTAGCGAGTTACGCAAATCGCGGCACTGCCGGGGACTGCGGTTTCAGCGCCGCCCGGAGCACAGACGGTAACACGGCTGGTTGTTGAATCCACCTCAACTGTATAGTCCGTATCGTAATCTTCACCTGCGTCATCGCAATCATCGTCCCCGTTAGCATTGCAAGTATTGGATCCTGTACTTGGATCAACAGGAATTTCGGACATGTAGGTTGGGACGATACAAAGACGCATGTTGAATGCTAGCTCGGACAGACCAGTGACAGCTGTCGGCAAATCATCCCCTGGGTCAGTCGTGTCTCCATCATCGTTCTCGTCGCAGGTGAATATGCCCTTATTGTCTGCGGTATTTTGACCAATCGCATTCAATAGTGCATTAACATTTGCGGTGCGCTGCGAGTTTCTAGCTTGCGCAAATTGACGCGCAGGATTGATGGCTATAATGACAATAGCCGCCAGAATGGCAATAATGCCGACAACGACCAATATTTCTATAAGCGTAAAACCTTTATTTTTTAATGTTCTCTTCATAATTATTAATAAAATTAACTTATAATTCGACTGTTAAATGTGACAGTCATACTACTACGCGACCTGCATTTTGTAAAGTGCACATCTTTATGGATAGGTAGGAATCTCTTCCCAGGAAACAACAGAAAGATCTGACGGGTTTATCGCAATTTTTAAATTGGTAATGTAATTTTTATAGTCCGCTCGCAAGTGAATGGTATCTCCGCCGGTGACGGATTGAATAATGCAGGTATCTCCGCCCACATTTACAGGTTCATTGGCGGGATTATAACCCGGGTTATTGGCAAGTTTTAAAATTGCCGTATCCGCGCAGGCTTCCGCCAGGGTAGAGCTACGCTCTTTTAATTCAGAATCCAAAATATTAAAGCGTCCGTAAAATCCGATCAAACTTAGATTAGTCGCGAGCAATAACAAAACGACAGAAATAATTATTGCCGACATAAGCGCAATGAACCCCGAATTGTTTTCCTTTTTCTGCATTATTTTCGAATATATTTGGTGATGGTAAAATGAACTCCATTGATTGTCGCTTTGGCTGTAATACCGGATGGCGCAGACCCGGCAGGAGGGACGTAAGTGAATTCCAAGCCATCGGTAAAAACATTATCTGTTGTCAGGGGTAAAAATTCTGCGACACTGCCGGAACACAGGGTCCCGCCTCGACGAATTTTTATTTTATTGGAATCTAAGCAAATATTAATTTTAGTACCATCATACTTAGTTATTTTAAGTGTGCCAGAGGAAGGAGTACCGGCTGAAGGCAGGGTAATTGTTTCAACCCCGGTCATTGCCCAATCAAACTTTCGTAAAACAAAATTGCCTTCTTCCTGAACAGTATTTTTTATACCGATGTTGCCCGAACCTTGTATCAGCTGATAAGCAATAACAAAAGCGCTGCCCATGAGCAGAGTAAAAAGCGCGATATATATTATGACTTCAATTAATGTAAATCCTTTATTGGACATAATTAGCACGTTGAAGCTTGATCGCGAATAACTCGTATTTCATCGTTGCTGTTATTCGCACTAAATACTGTATCTCCTTCCATGTCGATAGCAGTTGAATTTTCAGAAAAGTTAAGTGACGTGCATATTGGATGGTTCACAATATTCGATGGGTCAGAAATAGTCAATATTTGTATACCTGAAATAGGATTATCAACCCCCACGAATGCTAAACTTCCTCTTACTACTATACCTTCAACCGTTGCCCCGGGGTTTAGGCCAAGATTTTTTGAACCAAGTTCAGTTGGGCTGGTTGGGTCCGATATATTTAAGACATAAAAATCTTTTCTGGCCGCGGGGGTCCTGTCGCGACCCAAATATAATTTATTACCCAGTAGGTATAGTGAATCACCGTCCTCGTTGCCGGGAGCATTAAACAATCCTTCAAATGAAACAGCCGACGGGTCAGAAATGTTATAAATGCGCAATTCACCATTGTTGTCGGAGGTCGCTAGATAAGCGTAATCGCCGCGAACAGCAATATCATTTATATTATGATTTACTTTGAAACTTCCTCGCCACACCGGTGCTCCAGGAACAGAGACATTAAAAATATGAAACTCATTATTTTGGCTGGAGGGACAAACAGGACATCCCAGATACTGGGTGCCAATGTAAATAAAATGATTATAATAAAAAATACTTCGCGCAACGCCAACCATCATGTCCGGCAGCGAATTGGATGCGATAAGAGTAGGGTTCGAAGGGTCGGAAATGTTAAAAACAATAAGATGGCCAGAGGCTTCGCTATTTATTGTAAAGGCATAATCGTTGATTACATCAACCCCGTTAAGACCTGCACTGACATGTATTTTTGCCCGCTCTGTGAGGCTGACCGCCACCGAATCAAATTCGTAAATAAAAAAATCTTCCTTTGAGGCGGCACTGGGGTCCGACGTTAGATAAACAAAATCATTGCGAACATCAATGTCGGTAGCACCTTGCCCGCCGATGCCTACTGAAGTTGCGGTAATTGGATTATCCCAATCTCCAGAAATTTCGGAATCACAGTCGCTTCCCATCATAATCGCGCCCGCAATATCTGACAAAAATGTAGAGAAATTTACGTTTAACGCACGAGATTCTATATTCCAGGAAACTAAGCTGGTAGCTTGTTTTAAGCATTGAGTAAGATCGACAATAGTATTTTGTTTGTTATATATCCCGTCCGAAACAGGGGCCGGATCCGAAACTACGGAAACAAAATCCTGACGGGACAGAGCGCGGACGTTCTCTAATTCTTTCTGTGCTTTAGAAATTGCTTCAACGTTTGTTTGCGTATCAACTGTAACTGATTGGTTGCCAAAAACTACCAGAATAACGGCAGTCACGCATAAAATTAATACCGTAAAAGCGATAAGCACTTCAAGTGTTGAAAAACCCTTATTATTACCAGTTGATTGTGCCTTCATCGTTGATTATTATATCAGCTGACTTAGCGCTGTCCTCAATGTGGATAGTATCACCAGTGGTATTTCCTGTTAATTGCTCGAAGACAAAAGTTGGAAAAGGGAAAGTGGTTCCTGGATTTTCTGCGATATTAGGATTTGCCGAAATAAGTTCGCTTGTTGAAGCTGAAGGGTCGCAAATGTCTTGGAATATTACATAACTATTACTAGTTGCGTCATAGCATACACCGTGTTTTTTCTCAAACATGTTCGCCATCGCGCGGCTGCGAGCTTTTTCCAGAATGGAAACTATTTTGGCCTGCTCGGCAGAAAAATTATCTCGGCTAATAATCCTCCAATCCACAATTATTCCGAAGCCAATAATAATGCCTATGATACCCGTTACCACCATTATTTCTATCAAGGTAAATCCTTTTTTGTGCGATGCCATAAATTTACCTGGGCGTTAAATACTGAGTAATGCCATATATCGGTGTGATAATGGAGATAGCGACGAAGCCGACCAGTACTCCCATAATTATCATTAGAGCCGGCTCGATGGAGCTGGAAAGATTTTTGGTCTGGTCCTCGAACTCATTTTCATAAAATTCAGAAAGGTATATGAGTGTCGTTGATAAATTCCCGCTTTTTTCACCCACCCCAATCATATGCCCCACCATATCCGGAAAAAGAGAAGGGGACTGCCCAAATATGTCCGACATATTTTTCCCTTTCATAATTCCTAGCGATGTATCGTTGAATACCTTTTTGTACTGAACGTTATGAGTCGTATCGGATGTTATAAGGAGCGACTCGGTAAGGGTAAGTCCACTCTTGAGCAATAGCCCCAATGTGCGCAGGGTGTTGGTAAGATTATAGTTCTTGGCAATACCGCCAAAAAGTGGAATTTTTAGTATTAATCCGTCGTAGATGAACCTTGCTTTCGGTACTTTCTTAATGATGATAAATGCGGTTACTGTAAAGATAATTAGGCCGGCGAAAATATACCACCCGTCATTTCGCACCACATTGCTTATAGCTATGATCATCCTGGTAGATAGTGGTAGTTCCGCTTTCAAGCTCGCGAATATAGGAAGTATTTTCGGAAAAATGTAAACTATCAACATTCCAGTAATACCGAAGGTAGCTATAGTAATAATGACGGGGTATAGCAAAGCACTCATTATTTTCTTCCTTAAGAGCTCCTTCTTCTTTAGCTCATCCGCCAGGTAATTCAAACTCTGAATTAAAGTTCCGCTCGACTCGCCCGCCTTGATAATATTTATGGCAAAGTTTCCGAAGACCCCCTTAAATCGGGCGAGTGACACCGCCAAGGACTGTCCATTTGCCAAGTCGGAGAACACCCGGCTAAAAACCTTCATGTCGGACTTTGATTTTGTTTGCTCTTTTATCACCTGCAAACTCTCCAGCATCGGCACTCCGGCCTTAATCAGGAAGGAGAGCCGTTTGGCGAAAAATGTCTGTTTTTTAATGGAAAACCGTGCAGGAGATGAAAAATTAAACTGCGGAAATTTAAATTTGGAGAATTTGCCGATTTTGGCAACAATTTTTTTAGGAGAAACTTGCTTCTTTATAATATCAAATTGTTTTTTGGGCTTATTCATGAGTCACACGAAGCACCTCTTCAATAGTCGTAAGTCCCGAGAGGGCTTTTTTGAAACCGTCCTCAAGCATAGTGGTCATGCCATTCTTGATGGCAATTTGTTTTATTTCGTTCGAGGAGACCTTACGTAAAATTGCCGACCGTATTTCCTCGTCGGCCACTAAAACTTCGGCAATGACAATTCTACCCTTGTAGCCGGAACCGTTGCACTCTTTGCATCCTTTACCATGAAAATATTTTTTATTATTGTTCAGGATTCTTTCGGTCACTGTTTCAGACAGACGTTTATATTCTTCATCGGTTACAATTTTCTCTTCTTTGCACTCATCGCAAATTTTACGCACCAAGCGCTGTCCGATGACAATGCTAACAGTGGAAGCTACTAGAAACGGCTCTATCTTCATGTCTAAAAGACGGGGCAGAGTAGCTCCAACGTCGTTCGTATGAAGAGTGGAAAGTAAAAGATGTCCGGTTAAGGCGGTATTGACCGCAATACCGGCCGTCTCTGTGTCGCGAATTTCTCCCACCATGATAATATTTGGATCCTGACGTAAAATAGAACGCAGTCCGTTGGCAAAGGTGAGTCCGGTGCGTGAGTTGACCTGAATTTGTTCTACGCCATTCACCGCATATTCAATCGGGTCTTCTATCGTGATAATGGATATATCTTTGGAGTTGAGCATCTTAATTAAAGTGTAAAGCGTAGTGGTCTTACCAGACCCAGTAGGGCCGGTAATTAAAATCATACCGGTGGGCTTGCGCATGGCGTGTAAAATTTTTTTTCGGTCCGCTTCAGTGAAACCAAGGGTCTCCAGGGTAAAGTTCTCCGCATTGTCGGACAGCAAACGGAGTACAACATTTTCTCCGTGATAAGTGGGCACAATAGACACCCGCACATCCACACTGCCGGAATCAGAAATAATAGTTCGGAAGCGTCCGTCTTGAGCGGTCTGATGTTCGTCGGTGCGAAGTTGGGATAAGACCTTAATGCGAGAAATTATTTCAGAGTGAATTTCCTTCGGCAGAGAGAGCGCATCTTCTAGGACGCCGTCAACGCGAAATCTCAAGCGCACCATTTTTTCCTGCGGATCAATGTGGATGTCGGAAGCGCGAATAGCTGAAGCATGTTTTAGGAGCTCGTCAATTAAATTAATAATTGACAGATTCACCCCGACCGCCAGCTCTTTTTTAATGATTTTATTAAACTCATCCATAAGACGCAGGCACAAATCTTAGCAAAAACGGGCTTTTTAGGCAAGCCAAAAGTGAATGTTGACTTGCGCCGAGATTGTTCATATAATGATCTTATTATTCGCATAATCGCAAAGTAATCAAAAATTATGAAAAAGATACTTAGTTTTTCCTTGTTCTTCGGCGTGCTTTTGGCGGTACTCGGAATGCCTGCTCCGGCTTCCGCCGATCACTCTTGGGGCGGATATCACTGGGCTCGCGCCGCGAATCCTTTTACATTAAAACTTGGAGATAACATTACTGCCGCCTGGGACAGCTACTTGGTCACTGCCCGAACAAAATGGAACTTATCAACTGTGCTTAGTACGGCTATTGTTTCGGGCTTGGCGAATCCGAAAAATTGCCGGGCAACCCTGGGCCGAGTGGAGGTTTGTAACAGTAAATACGGCAAAAATGGCTGGCTGGGTATTGCTTCCATCTGGATAAGCGGGACTCATATCACTCAAGGCGCGGCAAAGTTTAACGATACATACTTTAACACTCCGACTTACAACAAGCCGGCTTGGAGGAACTTGGTTGTGTGCCAGGAAATTGCGCACACTTTCGGACTGGACCACCAAGATGAAAATTTTTATAACGCAAATCTTGGCACTTGCATGGATTACACCAATGATCCGGACGGCGGAAAGGGCGGCGCATCCACGACTGACCCGTCGAACGAGTATCCGAACGCGCATGACTACGATATACTCGAAACAATTTACGAGCATTTAGATTCGATAACTACTGTCGGCCAGACAACCAGTTCGAGAAATCTGGGCAATGAAATCGGCAATCTAAGATCTGACTGGGGCAGGGGCATCAGGCAAGACAGGCAGGGGAGGGATAATGTTTTCGTTCGAGATTTTGGCAGGGGTAATAAAGTTCTGACTCACGTCTTCTGGGTGGAATAAAATATCCAAAACAAAAAATCCCGCGAGGTGCGGGATTTTTTGTTTATCGTTTTTTATTACCACACGTTATTGACAATATATCTAGTTTAGAATTCGCAAAAACGGTTCTAGAATTCGCAAGGAATTCGCAAGAACGGTTCTTGCGAAAACTTGCGAAAACGGTTCTTGCGAAAAGTTTGTTTTTTGATATAGTTTAAGAATGTTACGCAAGGATCCATTTATTACTGATGAGTATTATCATATCTATAATCGTGGCATAGATAAAAGAATAATCTTTAAGTCAAAAAGAGATTATGAGCGATTTATAACGCTTCTCTATCTTGCTAACTCGAATGATTCTTTTCGACTTGATGATATTTTAAATAAGCAACATAAAACATTTAGTGAGATTCTAGTGTTAGATAAAGGTGAACCACTTATTTCAATTGGTGCATGGTGTTTAATGACAAACCATTTTCACTTATTAATTAGGCAGAAAGTTGACGGCGGAATTACTAAGTTTATGAGAAAATTAGGTGTGGGTTACTCAATGTTCTTTAATATTAAATATCAAAGAACAGGAGCTCTTTTTGGTGGATTATTTAAATCAAAATTGATTGGGATTAATGATAATTATATGAGGCAGTTACTTGGATATATTCACATTAACCCCCTGGAAATAGAATTTCCTGAGTGGAAAGATAAAATTAATAAATCTTCAGTTAATATGAAAAAGTTTCTTAAATCGTATAGATATTCCAGTTACCCTGACTACATTGGTGAAGATAGAGTAGAGAAGAATATAATCAGAACAGAAAACTTTCCTGACTATTTTCAAGATGTTCAATCTTTTGGAGATTTTGTAGAAAATTATTTTATAGAAGTATAAAAAGTTTTCAGAGTTCGCAAGAACGGTTCTTGCGAGAACTTGCGAGAACTCAGAGTTCGCAAGAACGGTTCTTGCGAAAGAAGAACGGTTCTTGCGAAAGAAGAATAAAAATAAATACAAATTGACTATCAAAAAAACCTCGATTTTTGCGAGGTTTTTTTGATCATCTAGGAGAAATTAGTTAGAACATAGTATTGACAATGTGTCTAGCTTATGCTATACTACCCCTTGATTCTTTAAAAAGCCCAATAACGGGCACTAAATAATTGCTCGCAAGAGCAGTTCCCTTATTTAGTGTCCATTATTGGGCTTTTTTTTATCAACATTTTATTCACAAAAATCACTTGACATATTAGGGGGTCAAGGGTAGTGTAATGTATACATATACATAGAAATGGATCAGAATTCTTGCGGGGAACCAAGAATGCGTAGGATACAGAGTACCGGAAAAAATTAAGAAATCTGATTTATGTTAAAAAGAAATTTTCAAAAAATAAAGGTCGCAATCTAAAAGTTTTTTGGATTGCGATTTTTGTTTTTCAGAAATAAAAGGTCGAAAATCTTTTTATTTCTTTATCTCCCATCCTGTGCTTCTTTAGTGTTAAGCGCGGGAATAGGGGTTAAAGGGTAAAAGATATTATTAATGTTTATTATTATTAAATAATCAGGCACTAGGCAACTAGGCATTAGGCATTAGCAAAAAGCTAGAGCCTAGAGCCTAAAACCCTAAAGCCTATTAACAAATTATGAAAAAAATATTATTGAGTTTGAGTATGATAGCAGTGGTCGGAGTTGTAGTTGCCGGCGCAACAGGCGCATTTTTCTCCGACACAGAGACATCAACCGGCAACACCTTTACCGCTGGTGCGATTGATTTGAAGATAGATAACTCTGCCTGGCACAACGGTCTTCCTGTACAGGGAAGTACCTGGAATCCAAAAGATCTTGTCTTAGGTGATTTCTTCTTTAATCTTTCTGACATTAAACCTGGTGACTGGGAAGAAGACACAATAAGCTTGCATGTTGATAATAACGACGCGTGGGCGTGCGTTGATGTTACTCTCACTAAAGACGATGAGGTGAGTCTGAAAGAACCAGAAGAGGATCTTGGCGATGTCGCCGACGAGGTTTCTGATCTTTTCGACGGTGAGTTGGCCCAAGAACTTCAGTTTATGTGGTGGGCTGACGATGGAGATAATGTTTTGGAACAAGATGAAGAAGTTATAAATTCTGGGAATCTTGGATGGGCACCTGAAGGTCAAACTGTAAAGGTTACTCTTGCAGACGCAAATGATAACATTTGGACAGGAATTGGAGGCGACCCTCTTGATGGCGAACAGCCATACTATATCGGTAAGGCATTCTGCATGGGCAACCTTGATGAAGAAGACAGTACTTATAATCCATTAGACAACGCAGGAAATGAAGACAATAGCGGACCTGATGCACGTCCTGTTGATTGCGATGGTAAAGATGTTACCAATTGGTCGCAAAGCGACTCGGTTATGATGGATATTAGCTTCCGTGCTGAACAGGCAAGAAACAACCCAGACTTTACTTGTCAGCAAATCAACAACTAATCTTTTACTAGTTAATTATAAATAACTATGAAAAAGATATTATTAAGTCTAGCTATGATTGTGGTTGTTGCTGGAGCAGTTGCGGGAGGCACGATTGCTTTCTACAACGATACAGAAACATCAACAGGCAATGTCTTTACTGCCGGTTCAATTGACCTGACGGTTGACCACACAAAGGCATCATACAATGGCGAAGAGTGTAAGACGTGTCACCTTGAAATTGTCAGCAACAGCACTACACAAGTTGGGATTAACCCAGCAGTTGAGCTTTCTGTCGTGCATCCTGCATGGACAGCTGACCTTGATGGTGAACATGTGGCAGGAATGCCAAATGATGGTGCTAACGATGGTTCGAAGTGGATTTGGATCACAGATGGTCCGACAATTCCAACCCTTGATCAAGAATATACATTTGACCGTTCGTTCGAGTGGAATGGTACGGCAAGTGATGCAACACTATATCTTGCGACTGACAACCTCTATACGAGCGTCAAATTGAATGGAAATCTCATTGGCGCAACAGCGAATCCTGACAACTTCACTTCAGCAAGCGAAGATGTTTTTGCCGGAGTTGAAGGATTTCTTGTCCAAGGCACAAATGTTCTACAGGTTACGGTACGCAACATTGGCTTGGGAGGCAGTACACCGACATCAAATCCTGCCGGACTTCTCTTCAAACTTGAAATTGACGGTACTTGTGACGGGCAGAACGGCATCTTTCACTATCAGAACACGCCGGATGACCCGACCTGTCAGCTTTGGGGTCCGAAGGACCTTGACGGCAGTGAATACTACTTCGACTTCGATGACGTGAAGCCGGGAGACGAGGGAACAAACCTTATTTCTCTTCATGTTGATGACAACGATGCGTACGCATGTTTGATTCCAAACAATATTCACAACGATGAGAATGTTGTTGTTGATCCAGAGTTAACAGCGTTACCGGTTAATGACACTACAGCTATCGGACTTGAAAACGGTGAACTTGGAAATGAGCTTGAGTTCTTCCTTTGGGAAGACAATGGCGATGGTGCATACCAGCTCCTAGAGCCAATACTTGCTGGTCCTGGCACAACACTAGCCCAAATTCAAACCGAAATGGTTGCTCTACAACTAACCGGCAACGGTCCGACAGAGTATGTTGGTCTTGCATGGTGCGCAGGTGATCAAAGTCTTTCCGGAAGCAATATTCTCTGTGACGGTAACGGCATGGGTGATATCGCGCAGACTGACAAGCTCCTTGCATATCTAACTGCATATGCAGTACAAGTTAGAAACAATCCAGGTTTTGAGTGTGGGGATGTGGAACTAGAAGACGGAAACCCAGAATAAAAACTTTCAACTAAAGTTGAAGCTTTTGACCTCTCGTCACTTTTTACAAGGTCGAACCTTGTAAAGTGGCGGGTGGAAATAAGGCTTTAAGCCTTTTAAATGGACAAAGCATTCAAAATTTTTTACCGAACATTTTATGTAGCAATTATTGTTATCATTGCTTTTTTGCTCATTGCCCTTTTTCCGATTAAAGGCAATATCCAAATAAAAATAGTAAAGTCCGGCTCGATGGAGCCAAGTATAAAGACCGGAAGTGTAGTAATTATAAAACCAAGCGCAAATTATACGACAGGGGATGTTGTCACTTTTGGCAAGGATACAAAAACAGATATTCCGACTACCCATCGAATTATTTCCTCGCGCGCGCAAAATGGCGTAATTATGTTTACCACCAAGGGAGATGCCAATGAAGATAAGGACACAAGTGAAATACGACAGAGCGATATTCACGGTAAAGTTTTATTTGATGTCCCGTTTTTCGGCTACATAATTGATTTGGCTCGCAAGCCCCTCGGCTTCGCCGTTCTGATTATCCTTCCGGCGATAATTGTTATGTACGACGAAGGAGTAAAAATATTTCGGGAAATAAGCAAGATGAGGAAGAAAAAGGAAGAGGTAGTGGAAAATATACAATGACTAAAGTAAATCGAAAAAAGTCCGACCAGAGTCGGACTCCGACACAAGGTCGGAGGAATAAGCTAGGACAATTTACCAAGGCCTCTCCTTGGACAAATATCGCATTTATAAAAATAGTGAAACAGATGCCGCTTAAATTGCTCGCGTTTACTTTGATAGTCGGCCTGAATGGCGTCGCTTTATCTCAAATCGGTTATACCATGGGGTATTACAATGACATTGAGAGTTCAGAAGGCAATTCTTTTTCTGCTACTATGCTTGATTTTATACTGACTAATAATAATCTGGAAAAAGTTATTGGTCCAGAAGCTTTGGGAGAAATTTCTCACGCTTCTGTCGCTATGCCGGAAGATGATAGTTTGCCGATGCAATATGATGTGAGTACTTCGGTTGATATCACAAGTAATACGGCTTTCTGTGCTGGTCTTATTGTTGAAGCAAAATTAAATGGAATTACAAAATACAATAATTCACTTTCTGGACTGACATATGCTACCACTACTGAATTTGGAACTTGGGAATTTCGTTTTGACTTGCCACCGAATGTTTCTATTCCTCATGGAGCGCAGTGTGCTGTTAGCGTTCTTTTTTCCGCTTGGAGAGCAGATATTGCAAACAAAGTAGATAGTAGTTGGCACGATGAAGAAACTCTTAATATTTCTTTCACCGCCAGGATGGTTGTTTTGAATGAAATTTTTGCAAGCCCAAATGGCGGGGTAGCTCCAAAAGATCGTGAATATATAGAATTATATAATAATGGCAGTACTTCTGTTGATACACTTGGCTGGCAGATTTCTGAAATTGCGGGAACGACGGAGATATTTTATCCAATAGTAACTTCGGGCGCTATCTCTGGACAAGTCCAGCCATCCAACGGAGCTTCTACTATTATTCCGGCTGGTGGTTTCTTGGTGCTTGAATTTGGAGGAAGCGCTTCACATTTGAATAATGATGGAGATACGGTAAAACTCTATGATAATGCTATAACTGATTCCCATACTTATCCTTCTATAACGGCTGGTAAGGCAGTTGTCCGTTTCCCTGATGGTATAGGTTTCTGGGTGGACCCAGAGCCAACACCGGGTGAACCGAATCGCGTCAGTATGCAGGACTTGATTGATGCCGGTCTTGATGAAGAGACAATCCAACTTATTCTTGCTCTGCTTTCAGAAAAAGGGGAAACTCTTCTCAGCGAAGAACCGATTGAGGAAGTAATTGAAAACCCTGCCTCGCCTGATGCGAGTCAAGGCGGGCCCATCGAAGAAATTATAAACACTGAAATTATTAATGAAGAGATAGTTGAAGATCCTGTTGATGAAATTATAGATACAGAAATTATTGAAGAACCTATTGATGAAGTAGCTGAAGAATCTCAACCTGAAACCCCGGAGGCAATTCTTCCGGAAGAAAGTATAATTATTGAGGAATCTCAAGAAGTAAACTCAGAAGAAATTATTGAAGGAGTAATTGAAGAACCTGCCTCGCCTGATGCGATTCAAAGCGAGTCCGTTGAAGAAATTACAGATACAGAAGTTGTTGAAGAAGTTGTAGTAGAAGAATCTGTTATAGAAGAAACAGTAATAGAGGAACCGGAAGCAATTATAGAACCCCAGCAAGAAGTTGAAGCTCCTACAGAAGAACCGGTTCCGGAACCTGAACCTATGCCAGTAGAAGCAACACCATAAAAATATTATGAAAAAAATTATTACCCCCGAAGTAAAATTAATATGAATAGAAATAAATTAAAAAAGGGAAATATTGGAAACAAAAACTTTACTCAAAAAGTTATGTTCTTTATTACTTCGGGGGTAATACTGCCAGTTGCCATTATAGTAATACTGCTCGGCTTTGCTTCAAATGTTTTCGCTCAAGTATCGCTTGAAGTAACTTTTGATTCGGATCCTTTATTTGACGAAGCAAACTTTCTTCCCGGTGACGAAGCAAGCGGAGAAGTAACAGTTACCAATAATTCAAGTGAAGAACAGGATATTTTAACCGAAGCAATCAATGTTTCAGATAATAACAATCTTGGAAGCCAGCTTAATATCACCATAGAAGACACAGGTGGACCGCTTTATAACGACCAACTTTCGGATTTCCTTTCAACTGCCGGGGAAGTGTCGCTTGGAATAATAGCCCCCGGCGCAAGCCGAATTTTCACTTACACTATTTCCTTTATTGATTTTGATGATAATTCTTATCAAGGGAAAACGCTTGGCTTTGATGTGTGCGTAGGATTTCAAGGAGGCGATAGCCATTGTGGCGATACTGTGATAGGAGGTGAAAACGGCGACGGTGGCGGGGGAAGTATTTCCGGTTCTGGAAGCAGCGGGTCAGTGGCGCTTACTATATTTGACGAACAAGCGCTTGACATATCAAATGTGGGCGCGTCCGGGTCAGCTACCATAACTTGGAATACAAATAAATTAGCGACCAGTCAGGTTATCTATGGTCTTCTCTCCGACGGTCCATATATATTGGATGTAGTTGAGCCGTATGTGAACTTTTTTGGATATCCACTGGCTACTACGGAAGATGGAACTAAAGTTGTAAATCACTCAATGCTTTTGACCGGTCTTACTTCGGGGGAAACCTATTTATATCGAGTTGTTTCTCGGGCTTCACCACCGACCGTAAGTCCGGAGCATCAATTTACAGTGCCCTTACTTGCTCAAGCTGGTGGTCCTGGCTTAATGCTTGGTGCTTCTGCTGGGGGAACAGGAAACGGCGAACCTGAACCAGCAGGAAGCGTGTTGGGGGAAACTTATCCAGATACGGAAGAAATTCCAGGTTTAGATAAAAATTTGGCTGCGGTATTTGCTTCCGGTTTTGGAGATATACTATCCATCTGTACTCTCATTGCTCTGCTTATTTTACTAGTAATTTATCTAATCTGGCGATTATGGTTACGAAGAAAATATGAACAATCTGGAGTAGCAGAAGAAGAAATATTAAACAGGTTCTACCTTTTCTTCACGGGCTCATTACTTTTAGTTATACTCGTACTAGTAGCGCTAGGGTACTACTGCCCAATTCCGATACTGGTAGTGATATTTGTTATTTCTCTTGGTGTTTACGTTTATAGAAAATTCATGGTTAAATAAATAAAATTTTACCTTTACAGACAGGGTTTTGTTTGTTATAACAGATAGATGTTTTCT
The DNA here is from genome assembly GCA_001785615.1 of Candidatus Nomurabacteria bacterium RIFCSPHIGHO2_02_FULL_42_19. Lineage (GTDB taxonomy): Bacteria > Patescibacteriota > Minisyncoccia > Phycocordibacterales > UBA9973 > UBA9973. The sequence continues at coordinate 21,436 of MFUG01000012.1, forward strand.
TGGCTAAAAAAATATTTCATTCCGCACGAAGGCAACGACCACCAGCCGCATTTTTTGCGCCACCAATCGATGACGCTGGTTTTTCTCCTGGTCATTGTGGTTGAACTTGGATTCCTGGCGCAGGTTTTCATTATTTTTGATAAGACCAAATTTCTAGCGGCGGTTCTGCCAGGAGTGCTCACGACCCTCACCAATGAAGAAAGAGCCGAAAATAATATCCCGCCAGTCACCGAAAATGAATTGCTTAAAAAGGCGGCCGAGTTGAAAGCGCAAGATATGGCCGCTCGTGGATATTTCGCTCACACTAGTCCCGATGGGAAAACCCCATGGTATTGGCTAAATCTTGTGGGATACAGTTATGCCAAAGCAGGGGAGAATCTGGCGGTAAATTTCTCTGAATCACGCGATGTGGATCGGGCCTGGATGAATTCGCCTACCCACTACGCCAACATAGTAAAAAGCGATTTTACAGAAATAGGCATTGGGGTGGCAAGCGGTGTTTACGAAGGCAGAAATACGGTCTTTGTGGCCCAATTTTTCGGCACACCGCTAAAAACAACTCCTATGGCATTTGCCTCGGCGCCAGCGCCCGCTCCACAAATAGCACAAACCCCTCCGACTCCGGTTCCACCGACCCAGGTCTTAGGTGAAGAAAATGCTGTTTTCCCTACGGTAGTAGTGGAGAAGGGTATCGGCCAGTCCGTAAAATCATTCATCCAAAAAATTATGACTTCCCCGGGTAATTCCGTAACTTATGTTTACGGGGGAATTGTTTTGCTAATAATCCTGGCGCTCTTGCTGGCGATTTTCATAAAGTCAGAAATCCAACACCCGGCTATTATTGCGCGCGGGGTCGGTCTGGTCGCGGTTATCGTCTTCTTGTTTCTGGTAAACATGAACTTGCGTCCAGAGACCAAAGTGCCCACAAGCGACTTGTCGGCCAACGTAATTATTGCATATTAATATTCTCTTCTGTATAATATATTGATGCGGAAAATACGAGCACTTTTGATTCTGGGTGTTTGGGTGGCGGTGTTGCCATATTTGGGCTTTCCGCATGCCTGGAAAAGCATCCTGTTTACTCTTTCCGGCCTGGGGTTCATTTATATAAGTTTTATACTATATAAAGAATCAAAAAAAGGGGAACCAGAAAATGGAACCTTTGATAACTTTTCGGAAAATAGTGATTTCAGTGGACAATAAAACTCTTAGCGTTCACCGAAAATAAAAACATGAAAGAATTTCTTAAAGCAAGATATGTATCTGCGTTGATCGTCTTTACGGTTATGTTTTTTGTGTTAGGTGTTTATGTTGGACTGAACAATAGCGCGGAAATAAGCAGGGCCGCGGCCGTCCTAGGAACAGGGGTAGAAGAAAATGAAAAAAATGTTGATCTTTCTAATTTCTGGAAGGTCTGGGACATCATTGATGAAAAGTATCCGGGAGCTGACAAAGTA
>MFUG01000013.1 GCA_001785615.1 Candidatus Nomurabacteria bacterium RIFCSPHIGHO2_02_FULL_42_19
ACACTATAAGAAATATTTTCCGGACTAAATGACGACACATATGCAAATAGTATAAATATCATAAAACACTATAAGAAATATTTTCCGGACTAAATGACGACACATATGCAAATAGTATAAATATCATAAACAAGCTCGTATTAATATTGAACGAGGTTTGTATTTGGATAAGATGTAAAACCAGCAACAATAAAACAAGAGGAGCAGAAAAGTCGCGAGTATCGCGATAATGTTTAAATGAATACCAGCAAGCTGAAATAAATAAAATTATTACACTAAGAATACCCAATATGCCTGTTTCTAACGCAAGGTCTAGCCAAATGTTGTGCGCTTTATCAAACCATTTTTCTCCTTTTATAAATGGAATTTCCGGTCCTAGTGTATCTTGAAAAGCATATTCAATATTATTGATACCATATCCCAACAGTGGCCTATTTGAAAATCCGCTGGCTACTTGCTTCCAGGCTGTTGGGCGATGAATATCGTTCTGGCTCGCAAAAAAATCGGCTCCAAACCCTTTTTGGGCAATCGTAGAGCCCACAAACCCGAGAGAGACGCCTGCCAATACCAGTACAATAAAAGAAAACAGGACGCTCTTAACGACAACGGATCCACGAACTCGATGAATGACATAGAGTATGAGAGTGAGAATGATCCCTATCCCCATAACAGCAGAAGAAGCTCGCGCCGTTCCTAAAACAAGCGATGGGTGACTAAAAAGTTCTTTAATCATTCCAAAATTTTGCCAGATTTGAAAATTAAAAATGTCGGGATTTAGGAGAATAACGAGCATGGCTAGCGCGTATGATATTCGCCACTTTAATGAGTTCTCTTTGGTAAACAAAATAGCGCCCAAGAAAAAAGCAAAGACATAATAAATTCCGGAAAACGTGTTATTGGAGAATAACGACCCGCCTTGTTCCAGAAAGCTAAACGCTTGCAAACCAAAACCGTTAAGCCCCAGGAAAGAAATAACCGCTAAAATAGCCCCTGAAAATAATAATCCTCGAAATACATATGTAAAGTGGCGGGGTTTTAATACCGAAGAAGCTACTAGATACCAACCGGAAATATACAACATGGTGGCAATTCCGGTCATACGACTGATAGCCCCGAAAAGGGACTCTTCAAAATGCCCACTGGCTATGCCTGAAATAAAAAGCGTTAAAATATAACCGAATACGGCTATATTTATCCAGTTTTTTTTAAACACAACAACGCCCGTTCTATATATGTTTATTAACCAAACAATCAAAATTATGGATACGGCTATATACAAGAATATCGCTTTCGGGAAACTTCCCGGAAATGTGAATCCCGGAATATATATCAAAGTAAACAGAAAAGGAGTACTGATTAATAGTACTCGCAATATCTTCAATGAAAGATTATCTTCTGTATTATCCATCTCCATATAAGCATCATATTACATCATTTAAATCAGAAACTCAATACAAAACAAAAAACCACCCCTTTTATTGAGGTGGTTTTTTGTTGGAACGACTTTCGTCGTCCATCTAACTTGATTCTATCAAGCAACTACGAAACCAAGAGTGACCTTAGTCAGCAATTGTTGCGTAATTTGTCTTGTAGTCTCCTAGATTAGCGGTGTACACTACAGCGGCTGTAGCAACATCTGATGTCGCCCAACCAAGTCCTGCTAGTAACGCTCTAAATCCAACATTATCAATTGAAGGATTTTCATCCGCCGAAATAGTAACTTTCAAGTTGAATGTTCCGGTCTTTCCTGACTTCAATTCGTACGCATTGGTCTCTAGCGTAAGATCATCGTCAGTCTCCGTCAACACTGCAGAAACCTGAGCTGAAGGCGGTGTTACCGTTCCAGATGTCTGGATATGGTATCCAACTTCTTGGGTGGTGCTTGGCGCAGTCGTTGTAGCGCTCGTTGATGGGGTACCAGTCAAGGTGTCGCCATCAGGAATGTACAATGTTACATCACCATAGTTGAACACATCAAAGATGAGCTCAAGCTCTACACGGTCATTGTTCACACCGTCAATAGTGAAAGCGGTTGCGACCTGACTGTTTCCGACAAGTCGGATACCATTGTCGTGCATAATATGCACTCCACCAACAGGATCTGTTCCGGCAGCTGTAAGTGTATCTCCCGATCCGTCTTGAGCTACAGTTCCAGAAGTATCTACGGTAAGTTGTACATCATCTCCATTATCAAGATCTCCGTTTACATCTTGCATTTCCACCCAAAAGATCCATTCTTCTTCATCTCCAGCGGAAATCGTATAATCAAGATCATTGTAGGTCACAGCTCCTCCTGCAATAACATCCTCTTTGTCACTGATTCGTACACCAGCAACCTCAATCCAGGTACTAATAACGATAACAGATTCATCTGTTTCTCCGTTTGTTGTAATAGTTGACACCATCTCGTCCACCCAAATGTCAGAACCTGATGCATCCATCAAGATTGATGTAATTGCGTGAGATGTATCCAGTACGTCATCTACGTCAAGAAGGTGAACATCATTGATAGCATCATCTTCAAGTGTCAATGTCAATGATGCGCCAGTTGCTGTTGCAAATGAGTCAAAGTCAAAAGTCTTTGCATATGTTCCACCTGCTGTTGCAGCTGCATCTCCAGATTCGGAGATAACAATACCATCTGCATCTTGGAATCGTAGGTTGATAAGGTCAATGTTCCAATCGTCAGTATCGATATCAGTTGATTCAAGACTTGATTGTGCTGAAACAGAAAATGCTAACTCCATTTTCTTTCCTGCTCTTACTATAACACCATCAAGAGGGATAGTCGCTGAGTAGTAGTTTCCTGATTTTGAAAAACCATCAGTATCCGCAGACCCAACTTTCTCTCCATCGAACCATACAGATACTTCTGATGCATATTTCCAAATTTGTTTTGGATCACCTGCAGTATCTTGAATAAATTCAACTTTTGTTGATAGGAGTTGAACATCTGAACCATTATCCGCTTCAACCTCAACTGCCATAACTTTTATGTCCTCATCACCTTCTCCAACATTCTCGCTTGAATATGATCCTGAAGCAGTTAAGGTAATCGAACCTGTCCCACCGGCCAAAGGACCTGCTGGTGCGGCACCGCCGGTGCAGGACATACCAGTTGTTGAACTGAATGCATAGCCAGGCATACAACCTGCTGGAAGAGAGCCTCCTCCAGAACATGGCAGACCTGTAGTTACACTATACCCGGAAGATGAAGAACATCCTGCTGGGTAAGAACCACCGCTAGCTACGCCACCGAGGGCTGCGCCGGTCAAAGGACCAACGACACCATCAGCGACAAGACCATGAGATGATTGGAAAGCCATGACAGCCGCTTTAGTAATAGGACCGAAACTACCATCGGCACCTACTCCCAAGGCCGCTTGTAATGACACAACCTGAGAACCAGACGAACCTACTCTTAGGGTACCCATCTGGGTGTAAGCCAAGGCGGTAGTCGCAAACATTGCGAAAGCAACAACCACAGCCGCCACAATCATAACCCCAAGAAGGTATTTTGATTTTATACTTAATAAATTACTCATAAATTTTTCTAATTTTCTACGCCATTAATTAGTTTCGACAAAACTAAAAGCGTATTTTTCCTATCACTATTTTCATCCGCTAATAACTAATAATAAGTAATAATGAAGCGGATAATAAACAATGAACAGATATTAACTTACATTGAAAACAACAACTCCCGCCTGAATGAAATTCATTTCGGGCAGGTATTTTATTTTCAATGACCTTTCCTTTGCTTTCACTGACAATTTTTTCGACGAAATTGTAAGCGAAAAGCAAATACAACTTTGTGAAAACGAAACACGCAAACGCATGTAACTCGTAGCCACAGAACTATTATAATATATCACTAAAATACAGCAATATACTATGTGGATAACTCGCCGTTGGGCGCCTAGAACCCACAATACGATATTATCACAATTATAGGGTAAGCGCAAGTATTAAACACAGGCCTGTGTTAGATACTAGCTGATTTTCTGGTTCTCTAAAGTTTGGTCCTTAATAAGGTACCTAGACCAGCGTTTTGATCCTGTCTTATAAAGGACATTTTCTTTCATCATAGAAACAAGCTCTCTCTGTAGGGTTTTTTCACCACAAGAAGCTATCGGTCCTTGGGCCTTGGATTTTATGTCTGTTATAGTAGCACCTACTAAGCCAAGCTGGTTACTGAAGTTATTTTTAAGTATATCCAGTATTTCTTGATGTCTTTCTTTTTTAAGGTCAATGCTGGTTGAATTTATATCGGACAACGCCTGCATTAAAGTACTACCTTTTTGGACACCAATCCTAGTGGACTTAGCATGTCCTATAGAGTTGTTATGGAATGCGCGAGGCGAAACCTTCTTCCCCTTTTTTTCTTCTTTCTTTAAAAATTCTTCCAACCACACAGGATTATCCTGTGGAACAATGAACAAATTTTTAAGCTGAGTAAACTCGTTGACGAGAATATCTTTATTCATTTCTGAAATCATATTCATGGTGAAAGCAATGTTTAAAAAGGACAAAACTGCCTGTATATTTCTAACAAGGTTCGACCTTGTCATGGAAGTAATGTCTGAAAGGATTTCTATTCCTAGTGTCCTTAACTTATTACGAAGCGGTTCTCTCTCATCTATTATGTCCGTTACCATGTAAAGTGCTGTAATAAGCTTATTGGTTTTGTTATAGGACAATATAACGGACATATTTTGTAGGCCTGTTCTGTACGAAGCCAGGGACTTTCGTTCAGGGTCTTTTAGATTTTTTTCATCTCCTTGCATTTGTCCATTATATATAGGACATATAAAAATGCAAGCTCCAGAACAGAAACAATTTTTAAAATGCACACATAATTTTTTGCTAAAAATTTGCTCTGCTCGGCTCGTCAGCCTGTGCAAGGCATTTAAAAAACTTTTCTGTTCTTTCGCTTAACTAGAACCTAGTCCCTAGCACCTAATTCATGTTAAAATACCCACATGGCGAAAAACGGCAACCGGAAGAAAAATGAGAAAGAAAACCTACCAAAACTAAAAACAGAAACAAAGCATGGAATAAAGGCAGTGGTCTTTTTTGTTTTTGCATTATTTTTTTTAATGTCTGCGTTTAACGTAGCAGGCGTAGCCGGTAGATTTACTTATGAAAAACTCCACTACTTACTCGGGATTGGTTATATACTTCTCCCGGCATTATTTGTCTTACTTGGATCTTCGTTTCTAAAATCACAGAATCCTGATATCGGTTGGACTCGCACCATAAGCGGAATAATGTTTCTGCTTGCCAGTTTAGGGATGATAGACGTAACTATGGGGGAATATTCTGGTGGACTATTGGGCAGGATATTATCCGCGCCTTTTGTTTCTCTTCTGGATGTTTACGCAAGTATGATTTTTCTGAGCGCAATTTTAATAATTTCAATCTTATTAATGTTTGATACCCGACCATTAATAGGGCCATTTTTCAAAAAAATCTTGGCATTTTTCGTAAATAAAAAAAAGGGGAAAATTGTGAGCAAGGAAGAACTCGAAAATGAAGAGGAAGTTTCTACTTCCCTCCTTGACGAGGAGGGGGAAGGGGGTGGTAACTCTAAAAAATCACTACTTCGCTCCAATAATGATTGGAGCGCTCCTCCTCAAAAAGGAGGAGAGGAAAACGAAGAAATCCCGATTAAAAAAAGAAGAAGTGGCTTGATTTCCACTTATACCCCTCCCCCGCTTTCTCTCCTCGAGGAAGATAAAGGCAAACCAAATACTGGCGATGTAAAAGCAAATTCAAATATTATCAGACGTACCCTGGCCAACTTCGGCATTGAAGTTGAAATGGACGAAATAACCATCGGCCCGACGGTAACTCGCTATGCCTTAAAACCGGCCGAAGGGATAAAGCTCTCCCGTATTGTCGGACTGCAAAATGACTTAGCGCTGGCACTGGCCGCTCACCCGATTCGTATAGAAGCCCCGATTCCCGGCAAGTCACTGGTGGGCATAGAAATTCCAAACAGATCAAAGTCAATAGTCGGTCTGGCAACTCTCCTTGCGGATGATAAATTCCAAAATTCTCCCAAGCCCCTGACCATCGCGCTCGGACGTGAAATTTCCGGTCGGGCAGTATTCGGCAATTTGGCCAAAATGCCACATGTACTGGTGGCCGGAACGACTGGTTCTGGAAAGTCGGTGGCTATTCACTCTATGATTACTTCCCTTTTATACAGAAACGGCCCGGATGACTTGAAATTTATCATGATAGATCCGAAGCGCGTAGAACTTACTCTCTACAACAATATTCCGCATCTGCTTACCCCTGTTATAACTGAAGCAAAGAAAATAATTCTCGCTCTCAAGTGGGCAGCTAAAGAAATGGACCGCCGGTATGATATATTGGAAGCAGAGTCGGTACGCGATATAGAATCATATCATTACAATGTGTGGGGTAAAAAACCGAAAAGAACGGAGAAAAACGGGGAAGGGGTGGAGGTGGAGATTGATGCCGACCGCTTACCGTATATTATCATTATCATAGACGAGCTGGCGGATATTATGAGTTCATACCCCAGAGAACTTGAGGCAGCCATCGTACGGCTAGCACAAATGTCTCGCGCTGTCGGCATACACTTAATACTTTCCACTCAGCGACCGGAGGTAAATATCATTACCGGTTTAATTAAGGCCAACATCCCGGCGAGAGTTGCCTTGAAGGTCTCTTCCCAAGTTGACTCGCGCACGATATTGGACGCCGGCGGAGCGGAAAAATTATTGGGCGCCGGAGACATGCTCTACTCTTCAGGCGGGGCGCAACCGGAACGACTGCAATCCGCTTTTATTTCCGAATCAGAAGTAAAAAAAGTGGTAAAATATTTGGCGGACGCTTACCAAGACGAGGTCTCGGAAGAAATAGCTCTGACTGCGGGTTCTATTTCCACCGACAAGAGTATATTTGAAAGCGCACTGGAAGATGACGCGGGAGACGACGATGAAATGTATGAAGAAGCGCGCCAATGCGTGATTGAAGCGGGTAAAGCGTCAACGTCATATCTGCAAAGAAAATTAAAATTGGGATATGCTCGCGCGGCGCGGTTGATGGATCGTTTGGAAGAGCGCGGGGTAATCGGGCCTGGAGACGGCGCCAAGCCGAGGGATGTACTGGAGAAGATTACGCGTGACGAAACAGGAAATAATGTGCTATGACACAAGACGTTAAGAAAGTTTTAAGAATATTCGCTTTTTCTGTTTTTTTTATTATTATTTTGGTGTATGCTTTTCTACGCTCTTATGATTTAATATTCGGAGTAAAAATAAAAAATGTAAACATAATAGATGGGGCAAATATCGTGGACAGTGTACTAAGGGTGACGGGTAAGGCAAAAAACGCGACAGAATTGATACTAAATGGTAGAGTGATATCGATAGATCAGAGTGGAAACTTTAGTGAGACAGTGGCCTTGCTTTCTGGATATAATCTGATTAATATAAAAACCATAGATAAATTCGGGCATCAAGATGAGAAAAGTTATCAGTTAATTTTAGAATAAGTATGTTAAAGAAAAAAGAGAAGAAAGAAGACAAAACTGTAGGCATAGCAGTACTGGAAGATACCCTGAAGTCCATTCAGACAAAGTTCGGCGAGGGGTCCATCATGAAGTTTGGGGATGCGCCGAAAGTGGATATTAACGTCATTCCCACCGGCTCCATCGGCCTCGATATGGCGCTCGGCGTAGGTGGGATACCACGAGGCAGAATTATTGAAATCTTCGGACCTGAGTCCTCAGGAAAAACAACCCTTTCGCTCCATATCGTAGGTGAGGCGCAAAGATTGGGAGGCATCTGCGCCTACATTGACGCCGAGCATGCGATGGATCCAGAATATACGAAAAAGCTGGGAGTCAATATTAATGATTTGCTTATTTCCCAGCCGGACAACGGCGAGCAAGCGCTTGAAATAGTGGAGTCCCTGGTACGTACCGGCAAGGTTGATGTAATCGTGGTGGACTCCGTGGCGGCACTTACTCCGAAAGATGAAATTGAGGGTGACATGGGTGCATATCATGTCGGCAAGCAAGCCCGGCTAATGTCCCAAGCCCTTCGCAAACTAACCGCTATCGTAGCCCGATCTAAGACCGTGGTGATTTTTATCAACCAGATTAGAATGCAGATAGGCGTAATGTTCGGCAACCCAGAGACCACTCCAGGAGGCAAGGCCTTGAAATTCTACACTTCGGTGCGCTTGGACATTCGTAAAATTGCCCAAATAAAAAAAGGAGAAGAAGTGGTGGGCAGTCGTACCCGAGTAAAAGTAGTGAAAAATAAAGTTTCAGCGCCTTTCAAGCAGACAGAGTTTGACATTATTTATAATGAAGGTATTTCCAAGGAAGGTGAAATTATGGCCTTGGGAGAAAAATTCAAAGTGATAGAAAAAAGCGGAAATTCGTATTTCTATGTACCGAAGGGAGAAGAAAAAGAGAAAACAAAATTGGGCGTGGGCTATGACTCCACTCGCACATTCTTAAAAGAGAACAAAAAAATAGCTAACGATATTCTAAAAGAAATCAAGAAAAAATTTGCGGAAGAATCCTAGCAAGAATTAATAATTTGAAATTCGTAATTCCTAATTTATAATTAAATTATCATGCTTCCCTACAACGAAATTCGCGAAAAGAAAATAATTATTTATGACGGTGAACCATGCGAAGTGGTAGAGTCCCACGTAGCCCGCACCCAACAGCGTAAACCGCAAAACCAGGTGAAGCTGAAGAGTTTGATTTCAGGTAAAACAATCGCGGCCACTTTCCATGTATCCGAGTCCGCTGAGGAAGCAGATATAGATAAAAAAGATGTAATCTTTCTTTACGCCAATAGAGGAGAATATTGGTTCTGTATGCCGGAAGATAAAAGTAATAGATTCAAATTAGACGAAATTCTTATGGGGAACAGTGCTAAATTTCTTAAACAAAATAGCAATGTTACTGCTTTGGTTTGGACTGATGAGAATGACGAACCCACCGACGCTAAAGCTATGGCGGGCAAGGGAAAAATAATAAAAATTAGTTTACCGATAAAAATAAATTTCAAAGTTAAAGAAGCGCCGCCAGTAGTGCGCGGCGACACTTCCAAGGGTGGAAATAAAGTGATTACCCTTGAAAACGGCACCACCCTAAACGCCCCGATGTTTATCAACGAAGGTGATACTATTAGTGTAAACACCGAAAACGGAGAATACGTAGAGCGAGTTTGAAACTCGTCGCAGGCGTATTTTTTAGAAAGCCTTGCGCAGCGCGACGGCGCGAGCAGAGCAAATTTTCAGTAGAAAATTATGTGTGCTTTATAAAAAGTATGCCAGGGAAGAGTTTCTTTACTTGGCAACAAAGGGCAAAAGCCCTAAAAAGCGAGCATGTTTGATGGCACCTGCGAGCGCGCGCTGATTCTTGGCGGTAACGCCTGTACGCTTGTGGCTCACAATTTTGCCACTAGGATTTAGAAATTTCTTCAGGATTTCAATATCTTTATAGTCAATATATTTTATGTTATTAGCGGAAAAGTAATCTTGCTTCATGTTAGAATGGTATGTCTTCAGGATTAATGTCTTCTTCTGGGTACTCTATTGAGTCCACTTCTTCCGGGTTTGTAGTGGCTTTAGCAACAGTGGCCCCTGCGCCTCCTCCCCCACCTCCTCCGGTACTGCCACTCTTCGGCCCAAACTGCGTGCGGTCCGCCACTATTTCCGTGCGATACTTCTTCTCTCCGCTTGTTTTATCCTCCCAACTTCTCGTTTGCATCCGGCCTTCCACCAAGATTGAACTCCCCTTTTTCATATACTGCGCGACTGTTTCCGCCTGGCGTCCGAAAACCACCACATTGTGATAATCCGCTGACTCCTGGCGTGCGCCGTTTTTATCTTTCCACACCCGATTGGTGGCCACTGAAAACGAGCAAACTTTTGCCCCAGTTGGTAGCGACCGCAGTTCCGGATCGCGAGTAAGATTTCCTATTACAATTGCTTTATTTAAATACATTTTAATTCAATTATTAATTTATAATTATTAATTGCGAATTGATTACACAGCCACCATTGCATCTATCTCTTTATCTATCTCTTCTTTATTAATGGGCACTGCTTCTTCGCCTTCGGTCTTACGAGCGCTTGGCGTTTTTCGATAAGCAGAGTCCCTGCCTACAAATCTCTTGGCGGCGATGGTGTTTTCTTTTACTGTTTTTAATATCAAAAATCTGATTAAATCAGGGTGTAGATCCAGTTTCTTTTTTAACTCTAGAACTTTATCGGCATTCATCTGAAACTTTACCCAGCCAAAATAAGCAGTGTTGAACTTGTTGCGCACATTGGCCAACGTTTTTTGCATGATGTAAGCAAGAGCAACTTTCTTAGGTATTTCGTCCGTTATAAGGGTACCACTAAAAGAAGCAACCAGCTCTTTTAAATTTCCATAGGAAGCAGGAACATTTTCTTCAGAAATTGTAGGCACCAAAAGATAGCCGAGTTCATAAACCCTGGGCTCCGCCTCTTCTTTGTTTTCATTTTCGTCCTTGATTTCTGGCTCTGGCATTGGATTTCATACTATCAAAAACTCTCTTGGCCGTCAAATATTAAAAACTCGCTTAGCATTTTCTATAATGGCTGCCGCCACTTCTGCTTCTGGCAAATTTTTTATTTCGGCAATTTTTTTAACGATTTCTTTTACATAAGAGGGCTCGTTTCTTTTGCCTCGGTGGGGCGCTGGGGTCACATACGGAGCATCTGTTTCGGACATAATCATATTCATGGGAGTGGCCTTTATAACTTCGTCATAGTCGTGCGTGAAGGTTATAACACCCGTAAAAGACAGCGTAAAACCGAAATCAGTAAAGGCCTTGACTTCTTCTAGAGTCCCTGCGAAAAAATGCACATCACCTTTTACCTTTGAATATTTTTTTAAAATATCTAGAGCATCAAAATACGCGTTATTCTTTTTGTCTTCAGGATTATTGCGAATGTGAAGCATCAGCGGTTTATTGAATTCATTGGCAAGCTCTATTTGCTCTACGAATGCTTGCTTTTGTTTAGAAATTGACTCGCTATCTAGCCGATAATAATCAAGTCCACACTCGCCTATGGCTACTACCTTAGGATCTTTTAAAAGTTCTCTGTATTTATTTTTATCAAATATTTCCCCGCGTGAAGTAAATTCTTTGCCGCCTTCCCCTAATTCTTTAATATCATGAAACGAGGCGCCGGTATGTATCGGATGAAGTCCTACGATTGCGTACACACCTTTTTTATATTGATTCGCCATTTCAACCGCTTTAATAGAAGTATGCACTTGCGTGCCGACATTTATAACCCAAGTATCCCGCTCTAGCGCGCGTTTGATTACTTCCTCCCTATCCGCATCAAAAGCGGTAAAGTTGACATGGGAGTGTATGTCTATATATTTTGGGGTCATATTAGTCCTTGCGCAAAAATAACGGCTGGTCGGGTTTTTTGTTTTCTTTTATCAGTTTTTTAAGCAACTCATTAGTGCTAGGCATTATCGGATTTAGCATTCTAGCTATTTTATACAAGCGGATAACAGCGGAAGAAATTAATTCTTTCCCCTTTTTTTCGTCTACTTTTATAACCTTAAACGGTTCCGTTTCTTGAATAAATTTATCAAGTTCACTGATTTCTTTCCAAGTAAAATCCACTGCTTTATTAATTTCAAATTTATCCAAGTAATCTTTCCATTCTTGCGGGATAGAATGCTCTGGAATTTCTGGACACTTGTTTAAATACTTCTCGGATAAAGTTAAAATACGACTTACCAAATTCCCCAACCCATTTGCCAGATTCGCATTGTATGCCTCTTTAAACCTTTCCATAGTAAAAGGACTGTCTTCAAATGAAGAAATCTCACGCAAAAGAAAATAACGCAATGCGTCTGTGCCATATTCTTTTACAACTTCTATAGGATCTATGCCATTCCCTAGGGATTTAGACATTTTTATTCCGCCCTCGCCGGTGATAAAACCGTGATAAACAATTGTGTCTGTAGTTGGCATTCCAACCGACATCAACATTCCCTGCCACATTACGGATTGGAATTTAACCATGTCTTTCCCAGCTATCTGAATTTTTTCTCCATTGACCCAGAACTTTTCAAAAAGACCCTCCCCTCCTGCCAGAGGAGGGGAGAGGGGATGGTGGGAGTCGGGCCAGCCCAAGGTGGAAAGATAATTTACAAAAGCGCCAAACCATACATACATTACTTGGGCATCGTCCCCTGGTATCGGCACCCCCCAGGAAAAGCGTTTCTTGTCGCGGGAAATAGAAAAGTCCTCCATGCCTTCGGATACGAAATCAATTGCTTCACGCCGACGCCACTCTGGAAAAATTGCTTTTTCTTTTGCGAGATAATCTAAAAGCTGCTTTCTGTAATTTGCTAATCTAAAAAAATAATTTTCTTCCTCCACCATCTCGGGCTTTTTATCCGGATGAAGTGAGCATTTTCCTTCCATTAGATCTTTTTCAGTAATAAATTTTTCACATCCTACGCAATAAAGCCCTCTGTATTTTTTTTTATAAATATCACCCTTAGCGTCACAAAGACGCCAAAATTCCTGCGCTGCTTTCACGTGTTCTCCGCTTGTGGTTCTGATAAAATTATCGTAGGAGAGATTTAACACATCTTTCAGGCCCAGAAACTTCTCTGCATAAAAATCCACATAACTTTGCACATCCTTGTCTTCCTTTAAACTTCCCTCCCAGATTTTTTGACCATATTCGTCTGTGCCAGTACTGAAAAATACATCGCGTCCTACTAGCCGCTGATATCGTGCCATCGCATCCGCTTGCACAAGCTCAAGCGCAAAGCCAATATGAGGATCCGCATTCACATATGGAATCGTGGTCGTAATGTAAAAACTATTTTTTTTCATTCGTTATTTATCGTTGGTTTTGGTTAAAATTTTACGTTTCTCAATATCATTCGAGAGCTCCACTACCAGAATAGACAAGGGAATCGCCAATACTACTCCCCAGAAAGAGGCAAGTTCAAAACCAATTAAAGCGGCAAGAATTATGACGATAGGTGAAAGCCCTACCACTTTTTTGATAATTAAAGGAGCAAAAAGGAAGACCTCAAATTGATGCACAATCAGGTAGGCCCCAGTTACCATTAGCGCGCTGCCAAGACCGCCGGAAAGATAAGAAAAGGAAATAGCGGGTATCAAAGCGACGAGAATTCCATAGGGGATGAGTTCCATTATGCCGGCAATAATAGCCAGGAGCAGGGCATACTGTACCCCTAACAGAGAGAGCGTCAGATAAATCAGAACACCGACGACCAAGCCAAGCAGAAGCTGACCCTTAACCCATAAAGCAATTTTGCGACTGGAGCGATTCCATAAATCCACCACATAATCCTCGTGTTTTATGGGTAAAATAACTCTTAAAAAATTTTCTATCCCTCTTTCTTGAATTGAAAGATAAAAAGAAATAAGAATAATCATGCCTACGTTGAAAATACTGCCGAAGGCCACGGAAAGTGTTTGGAAAAATCCACCGGAGAGATTTTCGATGAAGGCCTTGGACACCGCAGTCAGCGATGAAAACGATAAATTGTGTGATAAATTTGCGACAATATCTTTGGCTCCAGAGAAGGCCTCGTTTTGAAAATAATTTAAAAAGTACACACCGGGAACGTAGGAAGAAAGGGCCGAGGAAAAATTATAAACTTCGGTGATTAAAAGTGGGGCGAAAAGATAAAATATTCCAGCCAGGGCAAGGATGGATACAGCGTATAAAAGAACTATGCCGAAAATTCTGCCGATTTTTATTTTGCGGAAGTGAGGAACCGCTGATTCCACGAAAGAGGCAATGATAATAGAGGTTAGAATAATAAGGATTAGGTCTCGTAAGAACCAAAGCAAAAAGATGCCAAGAAGAACCAGGGCAGCTCGAACCATTGTCCCGGTAGTTATGGAAAAATGGGCTACATCATTTCTTTCTTGCATAGGAACATAATACCACAAATATTACAGATGAAAAGCAAACAAACTAAAACTTTAGTTTTCTCAAAAACTTGGATTTTTTCTTAAAAGGTCCAATGAGCGCCAGATTAAGTTTGTTATTCTTGAAAATGTGCTGGGCTAGAGTTTTTATTTGGCTAGCGGTAACACGGCGTATTTTATCTATTTTGTCTTCTGCATTTTTTGTTTCGCGTTTTAATAGTTCCTGCCCTCCATAAAAATTGGCGATGTCATCAGTGGACTCAAGCGAGAGCTTCAGGTTGCCTATCAGGCATTCTTTTACCTTATTTAATTCTTCCTCTTCTACTTTGTAAATTTTTAGCTTCCGACATTCCTCTAGTACTGCCTTTATCACTTCGGCTATCCTTTTATTATCCACTCCGGCAGAAATTTGAAAAAATCCGTGGTCAGTATAAGCGTCGTTATACGCGCGAACATAATATCCTACTCCCATCTCCTCGCGTAATTTTTGAAAAAGTCGGGAGCTCATTCCGCCACCCAAAATTCCGCCTAATACTGAAAGTATTGCGCTTTTTTTGCTAAACAAATCATGGGTGCGTACGCCCAACACGAAATGTG
This sequence comes from Candidatus Nomurabacteria bacterium RIFCSPHIGHO2_02_FULL_42_19, assembly GCA_001785615.1. Taxonomy (GTDB): domain Bacteria; phylum Patescibacteriota; class Minisyncoccia; order Phycocordibacterales; family UBA9973; genus UBA9973. Next base: position 14,577 of record MFUG01000013.1, read on the forward strand.
TTTGGTCTGTTTTCTTGAATTTAACTAGGGCGCATGGCTTTTTCTGTATTTCTTTCACTTTAACTTTTTTTGCTTTTTTCCCACGGGAAACATTATCAAAAATCTTTTTTATTTCTTTCAGCACTTCCTTTTCATTCACCTGCCCGACCACTACGATCACCGTGGCCTCCGGTAGATAGTGCTCTTCTTTATAGCGCACAAAATCATCCCGTTTCATTCTGAAAATATTTTTTTTAGAACCGGCAATATTCCAGCCCGCTGGCTGATCGCCATAAAGTAGTTTCATGACCAGGTCCTGCACATGTCGGTTCGGCATATCTTCATACATATTTATCTCTTCAATGATTACTCCTTTCTCCTTTTCTATTTCTTGTTCTGGGAAAGTGGAATTAAGATAGACATCTGAAACAACATCCAGAATTTGCTTAAAATGCTTCGCATCGGACTTGGCATAGTAACCTGTATATTCTTGGGCGGTAAAAGCATTATATTCACTCCCTAGGGCGTCTAATTCTTTGGAAATGTCTATCGCTTTGGGCCTGCGGAGTGTTCCCTTAAAACACATATGTTCTAAAAAGTGGGAGATGCCGTTTAATTTTTTCGTTTCGTACTTGCTGCCCGCTTCCACCAAAACCAAGACCGTCACCGTCGGATTATCCTGCATCGGAATAGTTACCACCCGCAGTCCGTTTTTAAGAGTTGTTTTTGAGAATCCCATCGTTAAAATATATCACGCCATATAAATCTTCACAATAATTGCCTATTTTTACGCTATAGCGTAATTATAAGCAATAATCTAACAAGGTAGGTTAAAAACTTCTCGAATGCGCCTATCATTTTCAATACTGTCAGCAATAACATAGAGGAGATCCTTGCCAATTTTAAAGTCTGCCTTGAGAAGCATTACCAGATCTTCGCAGTCGTAGGGGAAAATCCACACACTATCTTGTAAATAATGAAACCCGATTTGCTTAAGTGTGCTACGTATTTTTTCACGCGTATTTTTTCTTTTCTCTTTTACGTCAAATATAAGCATTCTCCACTTCCCATCCCAGCGCCTTGGCCTCTCGAATTGATAATCCTTTAATTCAAATTGGCGAAGCTTCGCCTCTCCTTTTGGGGTCAAACGAGCGAAGGTTCCATTTTCCGTTTGCTCAAAAATTATCAATCCTTCATTTTTTAGCCTATTCCAGGATCGATTAACAGAATATTTACCGAATTTATTCTTCATAAATTGCGGCTCGATTTGAGCTAGAACTTTCGTCATCTTTGGGGCTACTAAAGCAACACTCAACCCACCCAAGGCAAATACTGTGCTTAAAATTGCCTTTTGAATATTTGCCTTTTTTGAGCGTTTTCTTGAAGCTTTTTCTAACTGCCCCATGTAATCATAATACACTATTGCCTATTTTTACGCTATAGCATAATTATAGACAACAAGTTTTATAACTTGCCTTTATATAATTTCAAGAAATTCGGTAACCCAAAAATTCATAATCTAAAATATCGGTAGAATATTCTTCTTTTATTTCTTTCTTAAGAGTGTTCTCAATAGTATCCCCAAACTCGACTCCCCCGCCGCCGGGATCCCAGGTCCCTTTTTCGTCTCTGGAATTTTGTCCTCTTTTACTTAAAAGAACATTTTTTTTCCCGTCATGGCAAAAGTAAACTACTGCAATTCCGGTATAATCTTCACCTCTTTTCATATTAGATTTTTTCTTCAATATATTTTACTAGGTCAGAAACCTTTATTCGCTCTTGTAGGGCAGTATCGCGGTCGCGGATGGTGACAGTATCGTCTTTCAGCGTGTCAAAATCAATGACGATGCAGTAAGGGGTGCCGATTTCGTCCTGCCGACGATAACGCTTGCCGATATTGCCGTTATCGTCCCAGGCCACGCGACCGAATTCGGCCTTGAGGGGCGCATAGACCTTGGTATTGGCATATTCTACTAACTCGGGTTTATTCTTTAGAAGTGGCGAGACGGCGCAAATAACTGGCGCCATGTTGGGTTTAAACTTGAGATACACTCTGGGGCCGTCCTTTTCGCCTGCCCCGTTGGAAACTTGCTTTCCTTCGGGGTCTTCTTTATAAGCAGAAAGAAGAAGCGCGAGAACTGCGCGATCCACCCCGAAAGTTGGCTCAATTACATGTGGTACTATTTTTTCATTTTTCTCTTCATCAATGTAATCAAGCTTATGATTACTTAAATCAAAATTCGTTCGGTAAGCCAGGCCGAAAAGTTCTTTACGTCCGAAAGGATAATCGAATTCAAAGTCAGTCGTTCTTTTGGAATAATGTGCTCTCTCCCCATTCGGAACCTCAAGTTCGTGCACTTTTGTCATATCAATGCCTATTTCTTTCATCCATTCAAGCATTTCATCCTTCCAGTATTCAAAATATTTTTCCCATTCGGATGCTCTTACAAAATATTCTATTTCCATCTGTTCAAACTCACGCTGACGAAAAAGAAAATCGCGAGGAGCGATTTCATTTCGGAAGGCCTTACCTATTTGGGCAATACCGAAAGGTAGCTTGGGATGATGGGCGTCAATTAGGTTCTTGAAATTTACAAAAATCCCCTGTGCGGTTTCCGGGCGTAAATAGGAGGTAATAGCTTCTTCGCCTGCCCCCACTTGGGTTTGAAACATTTCGTTAAATTTTTTACCCTCGGGGGTTGTGCTTAAAAACCCGGCTACGTGACCCGAAGCAACCCAAACTTTTGGATTAAAAATGATGGAAGAATTCAGGCCATACATATCACGCCTGGAATCAACAAACTTTTTCCACCAAGAATTTTTTATATTGTTTTGCAACGCAAGACCGTAATGTCCATAATCGTAAAAACCGGCCAGTCCTCCATAAATTTCCGAACTCTGGAAAACAAAACCGCGCCTTTTGCAAAGCGAAACAATTTTCTCCATTAGATTGTCATCAGTTTTTGACATATTTTTATTCAACTACCCGGTCTCCGTTCGACGGGAAAGCGGAATCATTTACCAGCCGAGTATTAAGCGATGCTTTATTAACTCTGATATCCAGATTAGCAAAATCGTCGTGCCCAGTCAAAGTTGCGTCGTTTATAATAACAGGAATGGTATTAACTTGAGACAACGAAGGGATAAAGGTGACAACAAAAGAGACCTCCTTGCCGGTAGTTGTGATCCCTGTTCCCCTCGGAATATTGCCTATATTCCAGATTATTTCTTTGGTTGAAGAATTATAAATTAAATCCTCCGACGAAGGAGAAAATTTTCCTGCAAAATTTATCCACGGGGGAAGGGTAGAGCGTACGGACGCTTTAGAAATATTGTTGGCGGTATTAGAAAGAGACCACGCCACAGTATAAGTCGTTTCTTCTTCGGCCTTGGGGGGAATAGCTCCGGTATTCTTAAAAGGTCCGGAAAAATAAAGCGCTTTCGCGGCCAGTCCCGTATCAGAAATAATTTTAATTACCGAGGATTCTTTGTTGCCCAGGTCTTTGGATTCATACCCGGCGAGCGTTTGCTGCCCTGAAATATCTACGTCAATATTTATAGAAGGGTTAGCCAGCATGCCACTTGAGGCAGAAAATAGGGAGAGGGAGGAAATAGAAAAACTCACTGATCCAGAATCCCCCGGGTCTATTTCCTTAAATCTACTAATGGAATTTTTGTCCCAAATAATTACATCTTCGGATGAATTATAAAAGCCCTGCTTGGCAAAGATGGTTTTGCGATTGACCGCATTCCCAGAAATTTTCGCGCGAATTTCCAGATCACTTATCTTGGTATCCAAGTTGTTGGTAAAACGAACTTCGGCATTAATGGGGGTACCAGAATAGCTAGAATATTCTCTTTGACTTGCACCATCGATAAAAAACTTCGCCTCAATAAGAGGTTTTTTAATAACGACTGTCTGCTTTAAGGAGTTGAAAACGGTGCCAATAGTGGACTTGTCGGCAGCGGATTGTGACCCGCTCCAAACGTGAAAGGTTTTTTCTTCACCGTCAAAAACATCCAATATCTTGCCTTCGACGTAAATATTTTTGTCTGCCCCAGGAGCCAGATCCCCTAAGTCCCAAATATTATTGCCAAATGAGGGGGCCGGCGTTGCCTTGGTAAATTGAAAACCGACAGGATAATCAAGCCGCAGAAGCATCTTGGCCGCCGGCCGCGTAGCGTTCAGTGTGGCTTTTACTTTCAGGGTCATATTTTGATTTGGGCTTACGGAAGTCGGAAGATCCAGTGAAAGATTTATCGGGGTAGAGTTTATAGTTACTTCATATGATTTTTCCTTTACGAAAATAGCGTTGGATCCTTCTACCCGATACTCAATAGAAATTTTAATGGGGCGAATACTGCCTTGTTCGCCAAAAAGAACTACTCTTACATTTTCATTTCTAATTACTCCCGGCGGAATAGTGCCTAGGGACTCGCGGATGCGTTCTGTTTCCGACCCCAGATTGACTTCTGAATTTTTGGGGTATTCCACAACCAGGTCGACAAGTTCCAGCGCCGAGGTATTTCTATTGGTTATACCAATCTGTAACGGTAGTTCTTCTCCGCCAGCAGTAAAAGCATTTCCCAGAATAGAGATATCTATGTTGTTGTTGGAAACGGTATTGCTTTCAACAAAAAACATGTAGGAGGCATATCCGACAGCCAAAATAAAAAAACCTACAGAAAAAATGAAAAACTTCTTAAAGAGAGACGTTTTTATAAAAAATTTTTCCCCTAAATCTTGCGCCACCCGTCCGCTAGTCCTCCAAACGTCCGGAACGTCCTTCGTTTCTAAGGGAGTAAAATTATCTCGATGCTCTACCTTTGTTTTATAACTTTTACTGAAAAGTTTGCTTTTTAGTTCTTCTATTCTGTTTAATTTATCTCCATCGCCTGATACCATCCCTTTATTATACCATCCCGAACGAGATTGAGAAAATCTCTGACGGGACAGGCATTTTATAAATGTGTTTCTTTCAGAACTCGATTTATTAAAGAGACCGCTTGGGCTTTGTTCCTGGCCTCGTATCCTCCCTCAACATAACCAAGTTTCTCTAAAATACCTAGGACAAGGGTTATTTCATAATCTTCAAATTCTTCCTGGGAGTGCGCATTCTCAACACTCGACAACCCCATAATTATTTCCTTAAACAATGGCTCATTCGCCTCCGTCCCGGGCAGTAAGCGTTTAAGTAGACGAGAGACATTGCTAAAAATTTTTAAACTTTCCCGTTTTTTGGTAATATTTTCCAGATAGCTTGTTTTTTCCGCAGTGGTAATACGCCAGAAGTCCTTACCTTGCACTAGGTCAATTTTTAAGTAAGCGAAATCCTGCAGCACAAAACGAAGTTTCGAGGACATTTTGCGCACGCCCGAGGCCGAAGCATAGATCATCCCGAGATCGCGAGTGAAAACGTAATAATACCTCCCCGCCTCTCCAAAATTTTTACTCCCCAATATTATCCCCTCGGTGTGGTAAATGTGATGCATGATTAGGGTAGCTTAACTAAATGCCAAGACCAATTTTCTAGAAAAAGGGTCTTTCGCTCTGCTCGCCCATGACTCTGTATATTTATTATAATAACTTAAATTTCTTTTGACTTCCTTCCTCATATATTTATTTTATCATATTCCTTCTCAGTTTATCTAACATAACACTACATCGCGACCGCGATAGATTGTTATGTTGCTTTTCTAACCCTAAACACACGGATGTTTTCATAAATACCAAGAACTCTCAACCTCTCACCAAATTCTTTTGGTAGAGGACCATGACCAAGCCATAAGCTTTTATGAATCATCTCAAAATCCCAATATTTTATCTGATTGCGGAGCCAGTCCCTAGTTTTTTTCTTGGTTTCAGGTATATCAAAAGATAGCAACACTCTTTCGGTCTTGCCTGGATAAATATTTTTCATCACCGAGTTATTCTTTACGGCAAGTTTAGCTAAATCCTCTCGACAAATATGAATGGTCTCGCCGTCTGTCTCAACAACCCCCTGCTTTCCTAACCGATAAATGCGTTGCCGAAAAGCTTCCGGAGTTAGGTTTTTTTGCCTTGCTCGCATTCTTTTCCACAACATCTTCCTGTATATTTTTGTTGAACGAGAAGACAGTAAAAATGCTATTAAGTGATCTACTATCGTCGGTTGCATGGGTATATTATAACATATTTTCGCGACCGCGAAGGAACGTTATGTGTGAATTACAAATTTTCTTCTTTGCCAATTTCCAAAACTTTAAATTCAATACTGTGTTTTATTAGAACAACGCTGGGAGTTCTATGCACAATACCTGGTATTTTTATATTCCAATCGTGAACTGGAAAACATACACGAGGGGCAAGTGAAATGGCATAATCTATGGAATCTTTAATTTTTAGCCACGGCGCCAAGACCGGAAGCGCAAGTATTTCTACTTTTTTCCCAGGGTTAGTAAATGAATCACCAGGATAGAATAAATTTTTTCCAATAAAATAACCAGTATTTTGAACTTGACCAAACTCTTCATAAATTTCTGCGTGCTTGTCTCCATGGGCCTCTAGAGAAACCCCCATGAATTCTTCCGACTGCCCATCCTCAAGCTTTTTATATTTAATCCCAGCTTCGTCCAGTATCTTGCCTACCCCGCTGTTAGTAATGACTACGGCGTTTTGGTTACTTACTAAAATGTTTTTCAACGAATCAGTATGTAAGTGGTCTCGGTGTTCGTGAGAAATAATTATAATATCAATATTTTTCTCCATTTCCTGTTCTGAAATAGTATAAGATCCCGGATCAGTCATTACCCTTTTACCGTTTATCTCTATCACCAGGCAACAATGTCCTAGTTTTTTGATCTTCATTTCTACATTTTATCACAGAATTTCTTCCAGGGCCTTTAGTAAGTCCTCAGGGGTGCTGACAACCTTTGCAGGGTTAGCTTTTTGTAAATTTTCTTCTTCATGAAATCCCCAGGTAACGGCGATGGACTTGATCCCGCATTCCCGTGCTTCGGCAATATCGCCTGTTGTGTCTGTAATAAAAACAGCATTTTCTGATGTAATTTTATATTTTTCCAAAAGCATTTTGTTTTTCACAACTTTGCTGGTGTGAATATCTCCTCCTAATATATCGGAAAAACATTCGAGGACATTCGCTTGTTTTAAAATTTTTGTTATGAGTGCTGACGGCGTCGCCGAAACAATGGCAAGTTTGTAATCTTTGTTTAGTTCAAAAATGATGTCTTGTAATGGTTGTGGTACCTTAAACTCCCGTGACTGTTCTTCGTATCGTTCGAAAAATTTAGGATGTTGTTTTACTTTAGGATTATTTTTTAATGAATTATAAATATTCCCATTAAAAAGAGAGCGGAACATGTGAAGAGACAAGTTTTCATTGGTCTCTTTGCTAATTTCATAACTCACTATGAATGTATCCACCAAGACCCCATCAAAATCAAAAAGAATCAATTTCATACTTTATCAATCTTTACTTTGAAAACCAACTCCCCTATTTTCACCTCTTCGCTATTAGTGTCTTTAAATTCTATTTTGGATGCCAGTGCAATTTTTTTAATATCTTGCTCAAATTTTTGGATTAAACTCTTTCCCGCGTCGTCGGTTTCAACAGAAAGGGTGATCATGTCGCTCGGCGTCAGCCCCATTTTCTTCCGCATATCTTGAACAGCGCGCAAAAGCTCGCGATAACTTCCCTCTTGCTTTAATTCATGAGTTAACTCAGTAATTAATTTAAATTCCTTTCCGGCTGAAACTTCTTTGACGTTCAATTCATCTTTTATTAGCTCAATATACTCTGTGGTTAAACTTAAATTCGCCAACTCTAACTTAGCAAGCGGCTGACGAACTTGGATTTTCGCTTTCTGCCTGGCTTCTAACCCTAAAGAAACTATTTTTCTAACCTCTGCCATGTTTTCTAAAACTTTTGGCCGAAGGTCCCGAGCAGAAACGAGGGGCCACTCGGCCAAATGCACACTGCCTACATCCTTATCTGTTTTTAGTCGGCGCCAAATATCTTCTGCCGCAAACGGAGTAAACGGGGCCATAATTTTCGCTAGAGTTTTCAAAATAAAATACAAAGTTGCTTTCGCGTCCCCGTCTCCCTCTTTAATCCGCTCGCGGGAGCGGCGAAGGTACCAAGTAGAAAGGTCCCCTATAAAATCCTTTATCGCGCGGGTCGGTTCAAGCAATTTATAATTGTCTAAGCTGTCAGTAGTGAGTTTTACCAGCTCATTTAGTCGAGCTATGATCCATTGATCAAGGACATTGGTAGGCTTTAGGCGGTAGGCACTAGGCTCTAGCGAAACATTCCGATATAGTTCATAGAAAGCCAACACATTGTAGAGCAGGCCGAAAACCTGCTGATGAAGAAGAGCCACCGTTTTTTCATCAAAATTTTTGGACTCACCCGGCTGATTGACCGAATACATCCATAAGCGCAGTGTATCCACACCGTATTTATCTATCATTTCCCACGGGTTCACAATATTTCCCAGGGATTTGGACATTTTTTTACCATTGGCATCGAGTAAATGCCCGAGGCAAATCACATTTTTATACGCTTTTCCCCGGCCCATCAGCACCCCCACTGCGTGCAGGGTATAAAACCATCCACGGGTCTGGTCAATAGCTTCCGAAATAAAATCCGCCGGGTAGCCCTTGCCGTCTACCCATTTTTTGTTTTCAAAGGGATAATGATCTTGAGCGAAAGGCATGCAGCCGGAATCCAGCCACACATCCATTACCTCTTTAGTTCTTACCGCACTGCCGCCACAGTCGCACACCAGATGAACCCCATCAATATACGGACGATGCAAGTCAAGTTCATAATTTTCATTGTGCGGCAATGGGATAAAATCTAATTTTTTCATTTCTCCCGTATGAAGCATTTCTTTTTCTTTAAAATTATTATCTGAAGATCCAGCGGATATTTTTTGTAAAACCCATAAAGGGTTGCCGTGAGAAACTATAAGAATATTTTTCCCTTGATATTTATTATCAATCTCATATATAAATTCCGCCATTCTTCTCCTAACAATATCCTCACTGCCTTCGTTTGATTCATGAAGCCGATCATCAACTAAAACAGCGTCGGGAGCAAGGCCTAGTTCATTTTTTACTACCTCTGCGGTCTCTTTGGTTCTTAAAAATGGCGAGGAAAATATCGGGTTTATATCTTTTAATTTCTTAGATGTAGATATTGCTTCCTTTTTACCTTTTTCAGTCAAGTGATTGTCCGGATCACCCTTTGGGTCCAACAAGTGTTTGGCGTTATTAATTGCTTCTCCATGCCGCATAATAAAATATTTATTGCCGGATTTTTTAGTTTTACTTTGGAGATCTTCCAAGCCCCCGACGACATGCCTCTTCTCACATTTTTCGCAAGTCCAGACGGGCAGAGGCGTGCCCCAGTATCGCTCGCGGGATATTGCCCAGTCCTTGATCTCCCGTAGCCATTCGCCGAAACGTCCCTCGCGGGTATGCGCCGGCTCCCAGTTTATATTTTTATTTTCATTAATTAGTTGTTTCTTAATTTTTGGATCCGACATTTTGATATACCAAGAGTCCCGCGCATAGTATATGAGCGCTGTCTTACAGCGCCAGCAGTGCGGATATGAGTGTTGATAGTTTTCTTTATCGAAAAATAAATTTTTATCTGTTAAATATTTAATAATGTCCACATCCAAAGTTGGCTTTCCACTGTCGTCTTTTTCTCTCACAAATCTTCCTCCCAAGAACCCTGTGCCTTCTATAAACTTACCTTCGGGGTCTACCAGATGGTGTTTCGGTAGTCCTACTTTCGTACCAAGCTCAAAATCGTCTTGCCCATACATCACCGCGGTGTGCACGATACCCGTACCGTCTTCAGTATTTACAAAGTCCGCCGCGTAAACCCGAAAGGCCTTATCTGTTGACTCCCCTTTTTTCTCTAGTTGTTCTTTTAAGTATGGGAAAAGTGGTTCGTACTCTAGCCCAACCAAATCTTTGCCTTTCATTTCGGTTATAACTTCAGGATTTTCACCAAAAACAGGAAGTCGCGCCTTTGCTAGAATATATATTTCGTCCCCGCTTTTGACTTTCACATAATCAACCTTCTCCCCCACCGCAAGCGCGACATTCCCTGGCAAAGTCCAAGAGGTGGTCGTCCAGGCCAAGAAATACATATTGGCCGAGTCTGTATGCTTTTGTGAAGGAGTGGCTGAGCGTAGTGAGGAACCGAGCGACTGAGGAAAAGCATCAGGCGAGGCCAGCTTGAACTTTACATAAACCGAAAGATCTTTCACTTCTTCATACCCCTGTGCGAGCTCGTGTGAAGAAAGCGCGGTGCCGCATCTCGGGCACCAAGGTACCACCTTGTAATCCTTGTAAAGAAGTTTCTGATCATCTACTTTTTTTACAACATTCCAAACCGATTCAATATAATCATTGTGATATGTGGCATACGCATTTTCTTGATCTACCCAATATCCGACACGTTCGGTAAATTTATTCCAGGCCTCAAGATATTCCCAGACGCTCTCCCTGCATTCCTGATTAAATTTAGCTACACCGTATTCCTCAATCGCTTTTTTTGAATTAAGACCTAATTTCTTTTCTACCTGGATTTCTACTGGAAGTCCATGCGTGTCCCAACCGCCCTTGCGGCGTACATGGTACCCCTGCATCGTTTTGTAGCGAGGAATCGCATCTTTGAAGACACGCGCTTCCAAGTGGTGAAGCGCTGGTTTAGCATTGGCCGTCGGCGGACCTTCGTAAAAGATAAATTCTTTTTTACCTTCGGATTCTTTTAATGTCTTTTCAAAAATTTTATTCTCGCGCCAAAATTCCAAGATGCGCTCTTCCCGAAGAGCCGCATCTGATTTTTTATTCTTTTCGGTTTCAGCCATTATTGGCTGATTTTAGCACAAAATTTATGGTTTTACACCTTGCTAGATAAAATTAAAAACACACCGTACTTACAGAGTAAGACGGTGCATTGATTCGTGAGCCCCCGCGCCGCTAGATATTGCACGGGGACTCCTGCGACCTGCCAACTACGAGGCCACGGTTTCTTTCCGTGCCGGCAGGTATTGACCGATCACGAAGTCAACGCGGCTCATCAGCCGTGCCCTGTTCTCCTCGTAGGCCTTGAGGGAAGCCGCGATTTCCTCTCCGACCATCTGGGTCTCAAGTTCAGCCCAGATTCGGCCATACTCCTCGAGCGCGCCGACGAAACTCGCCACCACCAGCTCAATGCCGTCCTCTTTCAGTTCCGACAAACCCCATATTAAGAAGTATCGGCTGTTTGGGGAAAGACGACTGGAGATGAGCTTCTCGACAAGGTGTTCGTGGATAGCTCTGCGGGCATGACTTTTATACAAAGAGCCGCCACCCCGGTACGCAAGCTCGATGATGTGGGCGTCTTCGTAATAGTGACGCACATTGATGTACGCCCCTGAAGAGGTAGGCACGGTCTGGCCTGTGTACCTGCCATCCTTGATGACCCACGTAAACGGGAGACCGCGGTCTTCAAAACATCTTTGTCAAAACTACATTTTAGTTGGCGCTTCGATGCCGAGGAGGTGCAGGCCTTTTTTCATTACGAAAGTAAAAGCGTAAGTGAGCGCCACTTTATAGGAAGAGGTCTTATCTTTTTTATCCACGATAACCGTATTGCCATAAAAGCTGTTGAAGGCGCGAGCGACTTCTATTAAATAGTTTGCAATGTAATGCGGCTCGTATTCGGAAGCAGAGCGAGACACAACTTCCGGAAATTTATATAATAATTTTTCTACCTCCGTTATTTCAGCAGGCAGAACTTCAAAATCCGGCAAAATATTTTCACTTTTCGCTTTCTCTAGCACTGAATTTGCTCGAGCATAAGAATATTGTAAGTACGGTCCGGAATCACCTTCAAAAGAAATTGATTTATCAAAATCATAAATGATGTTTCCGCCAGTGGATTGCTTGAGTATTGAATATTTGATAGCGGCTACGGCAACGCTAGAAATAATTTTCTCTTCCGCATCTTGGTCGAAGCTTCTGTCCTTCATTTTTTCTGCTACAAGCATTTTTGTGTCTTGAATAAGGGTCTCTCCCGTTATCACATTCCCTTTGCGCGAGCTCATCTTTTCTCCCGCGAAGCGCATCATCCCGTGCGTAATGTGGAGCATTTTATTTTGAAATTCGGGATGAATGATGGAAAGCGCGCTCTCCACCACCCGCATATAGTCCGCTTGCTCCTGCGCGGTGATAACTATAGAGAGATCCATGCCCGGCGCTGTTTTAAATTTCTCCATCGTGAGCCCAAGTTCCTTGGCCTCATAGGTAGGGAGCCCTTGCGAGGTTATGAAAACGCGGGTGTGAAGCTTTGGATCGCGCTTTTCGGCTTTGAATACGATAGCGCCATTCGACTTTTCGAAAACTTTTCCTACATTTTCCTTCACAATGCTTCTCCCCGATGGCGCCACTACGCTCTCTAGAAAATAAAAATCAAACTGAGTGCCCAGCATGTCATATATATCTTCGAAGGTCTTCATAGTTACTTCGAAACCCCAGTCATATATCTCATTTATTTTTTTATCGCTTCGCTCGTAAATTTTCTTATTTATTTCATCTATTTTTGTTTTTGCATTCTTTTCATACGCTTCCGCGCCTAGAGCGTAGGCCACTCCGATATTGGCGGACTGCTCCGCGGTAGAACCGGACTTGCCTTGTAATTTTTCATCTTGTAAAAGGCCCCAGATCGCTTTAGCCACATGTAGCCCGACGTCACCCTGGTAGTTGGCCCTAGAAACAGTGGCATCGGAGTGCTCAAGAATGCGCGCGATAGATTCTCCGATGGCATTCGTCATCAAATGCCCGATGTGGAAGGGCTTGAAAGGGTTCGGATCCGTGTATTCAACCATTACGCGCTTACCTGCAAACATATTATTTCCGCCCAAGGCGGATCCGCCTCCGGTGGATAAAATTTTCTCGATACTTTCGCTAAAAAATTTATGTGGCAAATAGAAATTTATGAAACCATTTCCAGCAGCTTCTACTTTTGAAATTTCTTCCGGTAAATTCTTATTTATTTCATCTCTGATTTGTACAGCTAGATTTTTCGGGTTCGTTTTTAATTTTTTAGCCAAAACCATCGCCACGTTAGTGGAATAGTCGCCATTCTTCAAGTCCTCCGGATGCTCCAGGATAAAATCGGACTTCTTTATTTTAAGTCGATCCAGTGCTTCGTTAATTAAATTTTTTATTTTTTCTTGAATCATCTATTTATGCCCAGTGCTTCCCTCACGCCCGACTCCGCGTACCGTCTCCGAGAGTTCCTGTATCTCTACAATATCACAATGTTCAAACTTTTGAACCAACATTTGGGCTACTTTATGCCCCTTCTCAAGCAGAATATCTTTACCGGAAGTGTTCAAAAAATTCATAATGATTTCGCCCCTATAGCTGGAATCTACAACGCCACCCATAACTTTTAAACCAAGATTAAAGGAAATGCTTGATTTATCCCAGATCAGGCCCACGTGACCTTCCGGAATTTCTACGGCAATCCCTGTATGCACCTCATTTTGTTTGCCGGCCGGGAAAATAACATCTTCTACCGTATAAAAATCCATTCCTGCGTCCCCGGGATGCCCATGCGTCGGCACCTTTGCATTCTTATGTAATTTTTTAACTTTGATTTTCATTATTACTCTTTTATGCGCTCGTGAATTCCCTTTAAAAAATCATCGGGTTTTTCTTTCAATTCTTTTTTTAATTCTTCTTCTGAAAACCATTTAACTTCGGCTACTTCTTCTTTTCTAACTTTAAATTCAGATATTTTTTTTATCTAAAACAATACTAAACTGCTGTACGAAATAATTATAATTTGTTCTTTTTCTTAATCTAGCCCCTGAAACTAGTTGTATGTTTGTAAGTCCCAGTTCTTCCTCCGCCTCTTTTATTATGTTCGATTCGTAAGTTTCACCCTCTTCTACAGTTCCCGCTACTGCTGGCCCCCATTTCCCCGGATCATGACTTTTACTAAAAGCCCGCCGTGCAAGTAAAATTTCACCTTTACTATTTCTAATCCATAAAGATGAAACACGATAAATGGCATTGGCGTCTTGGTCGTTTCTCTCTCTATATTCTATAACATCGTCGTTCTTATCCACTATCGGAATTTTCATATTATTATCTAATTATATATCTTTCCCCCACAAAAACCAACCTAGCATTTGCTTACGACCGTTAGTAAATGCTAAAATGGTTCAATGAGTCAAAATATTAAACGGCTAGGGACTACGCAACGAAAGATTCTTCTGCTTCTTCTGGCAGGGCTCGCGTTGGGTTTAACCAGATCGCCGAAAAAGCATTGGTGGATTTTAAAACAGATACCGAAAGAATGGAAAAAGATAAACCGACAAGCCCTGGAGAGGGCGATTAATTCTCTTTATGTTTCTCATCTAGTGCAGAAGGAACAACACAGAGATGGCACAACCACTTTTGTCTTGAGTGAAAATGGTAAACGAAGGGCCTTGCGATTTAATATCGATAAGATGGAAATCAAAAGGCCGGGTAAGTGGGATAATAAATGGCGAGTGGTGATGTTTGATATTCCAGAAAAATTAAGGAGGTTGCGAGATTCTTTACGTTTACATTTCCGTGAAATAGGTTTAATTGAACTCCAAAAATCAGTTTTTGTATATCCTTATCCATGCAGTAAGGAAATCGAGTTTATCTTGGAATTCTACAATACAAGAAGGCATGTGCGTTTTCTCTTGGTCGAAAAGATAGATAATCAGCTTCATTTAATGAAAAAATTTAATCTGTGTTAGTTTAGCATTTGCTTACGACCGTTTGTTAATGCTAAATAAGTTATTTATTTAGGTTTAATTTTAAAGTGTTTGATGATTATGGTGGCGACCTTTTTGGGGGAAAAATGGGTATTGTCTATTATGAGATTATTTTTCACTGGAGCAGCTAATTTCCATTCGCTATCACTTAAATATTCTTTTAGGATTTTTTTATTCCTTAATTTTCCAAAATTTTTCCTTGATTCGTCTGATACTCTTTTAAAAATTTCTTTGGGGTCGGCCATTAAATGCACAAAACAAGCTCTTCCTCCACTTTTTTCAATAATTGATTCAATTTTTTTCATATACATTGGGTCAGTTAAACTTGTTTTAGATACATAACTGGATGAATAAGTGTGGGTCGTTACAACATTTATTTTCGCTTCCGCTATTTCTTTAAATACAAAAAATCTAATGTTCTCGGTCACTCTGTGCAAATGTATATTACCCCTCTCAAAAAGTTGCCGGGCTAAATCATGGGTGTGGTGGTTATGAAAAAATTTGTAATTAATTAGTTTACGAAGTTTTTTGGCAACGGTATACTTACCCACCGCTACTGGACCGTAGATAACTACCATAGTAAATAAAGGGTTTTTATTTGAGAATTTTTTTAATTTTCTCATAGATTTTTTGGTGAATATTCTCTCTTGAGTCCATTTTATTCCCCACGATACACTCTATTTTTATCCAGCCCTTTTGTGTCTTGGTAAGCCAGAGCGCGCTTTTGCGTGAATTTTCTAAAAATTTTACATCTTTTTCATGGACATCTTTCTTTTTACCTAAATAATTTCTACTTCTACTTTTATTCCGCTCACGAATGAGTTTCAAGACAATAGGGATAGGCACGTTCAGATAAAATACAGCATCCGGCTTTGGAATTTTGAAAACACTGTATTCCATCTCCGCCAGCCATTTTATAAATGCTTCACGCTTCTTGGTATTTGTAATTTTTCCTCCCTGGTGAATCTGGTTTGCGCTCGCGTACCTGTTGGCGACTATAATATTTCCTTCTTTGAGCCACTTTTCAATTTTATTCTTTGATTCAAAACGATCCGCCGCATATAAAACCGAGGCAATCTTCGGGTGAATCTTCACGAAATTATAATATTGCTCGGAAAGGCAGTGCCCGATGAATTTTCCGAAAAAGTTTGAATAGTATTCCGGGAAGTCCACTACTTTCACCTTCCGGCCATCTTTCTTCAAATGCCTAATCAAAAGATTGGTCTGCGTCGCCTTGCCGCTCCCGTCCGTACCGTCTATTACTATGAGTTTACCTCTTTTCATACTAATTTTCTATCCAATAACTCTTGAATATATTTGTCCATCGGCTCAAGTTTAGACAATTCACCTCGAGTAAGCCAGCGATGTTTTGAATGCTCTTCAGATAATTTTACTTCACCTATAGCTTCTCCTGCATAAGTAAGACAAACAACATGTTTATCGGCCTTCAAAATATCCTGCGCCAGAAGAAGTTTAGGTTCGCCTGTAATAGAAAGTCCGGCTTCCTCCATCACTTCTCTTTTTAAGTTATCGAGCAGAAAAACTCCAGGGGTAATTCTCCCGCCAACTATGTCCCATTTTGCTCCCACTTCCGGATACTTCTCTGGATTCCTCTGCAATAGTAAAAACTTTCCTTCTTTATTATTTAACAAAATTTTTACCCCGACTTGCAGTTCCATAAATTATTTTTGGTATGAATGCCTAAGTTCAACTTTATCTTCATTTAAGCTATATTCATATATATAGCGCACAGCGGGAGGTTGTTGTTCAACTCTAAAAAGAATACTTAGTTGTGGTCTCCCGTTACCAGAATGATTAAAAATAACATGGTCACAATCGCTTGCTTCAGGAAATCTTTCTTTTACTTTTTCGACAGGAATCTTCATCAGGCGAGAGAGCATCTCTAACCCCCTTTCTAAATCTAAAGATCTACTAAATTCTAGATTGATCCCCCACAATGGTGCTCCTTTTTCTATCATAAATTTTTAGACAAACTTTTTCGGTATCGGAAACTTTTTTGCTAAGGTCTTAATTTCTTTGTGAATGGATTCTTTCATCTTTTTATTGTCTTTATTCTTGAGCGTTTCAATTAAAAGTTCTGCCACTAGTTTACATTCTTTTCCCTTGAACCCGCGCGTAGTTATCGCCGGAGTGCCGAAACGGATCCCAGATGGGTCCAGCGGTTTCCTGGTGTCCCCTGCAATAGAATTCATGTTGAGAGTGATACCTACCTCATCTAGTACCGTCTGCGCCTCTTTGCCTGTCACCCCAAGCGAGCCGAAAACATCGGCCAAAATCAGGTGATTATCCGTTCCGCCACCAATCATACGAATTTTATTTTTGCGTAAAACCCCTTCCATCGCTTTAGCATTTTTTAGGACCTGTCTTGCGTATTTTTTATACTTCGGTGTCATCGCCTCACCGAAGGCCACCGCTTTCGCCGCGATAGTGTGCATGTGCGGGCCACCTTGAATACCGGGGAAAATTGATTTATCAATTTTCTTGGCAATTTCTTCACTTTCGCGGGTTAAAATTATGCCTCCACGTGGACCACGAAGTGTCTTGTGAGTGGTAGAAGTGATAACATCAAAGCCGTCATCAAATGGATTACGAAGTTCTCCCGCAGCAATGAGCCCGGCAATGTGCGCCATGTCTGCCATAGTGATAGCTCCGACTTCGTGAGCAATTTCCACAAATTTTTTATAGTCCAGTGTGCGCGAATAGGCAGAAAACCCGGCAATAATTAATTTCGGCTTGGTCTCAAGCGCCACTTTTCGCATGTCTTCATAATCAATCTCTCCCGTATCCGGATTTTTCATTTTGTAAGTGACGAATTTGTAAATTTTAGCAGGCAAAGTCATCGGGTGGCCATGAGTTAGGTGCCCACCGTGCGACAAATCCAGGCCGAGCACTGTGTCCCCCGGCACAAGAAGCGCCGCATACACTGCCAAGTTTGCCGGAGCGCCGGAATGCGGCTGAACATTGGCAAATTTACACTTAAAAAGTTTACAGATGCGTTCAATTGCCAGGCGTTCCACTTGATCTGTAAAATCCTGTCCTCCATAATAACGGCGGCCGGGATACCCTTCGGAATATTTATTGGTAAAGACCGAACCGTTCGCTCTCAAAACGTCTTCCGATACATAGTTCTCCGATGGAATGAGTTCCAGCCCCTCTGCCTGTCTCTTTTCTTCCCCTTTGATCAACTTCTCTACTAGTTTATCTCGCATGCGCCCAGTATATCACAAGAAAAAATTATTGTCCCAAGCAAATCTGTACGTAAAATTTTTGCCCCAAACTGAATAAGTGTGTCCAAAGTTTCTGGATGCGGATGTCCGTATTTATTATCTTTGCCGTCGGAGACAAGCGCATATGCTGGCGAGACGGCCTCCACGAAGGATGCGGATGAAGAAGTGCGCGAGCCGTGATGTCCGACTTTTAAAATATCGCTTGCAAGCGCCTCCTTGGAAAAACCGCCGAGCACTATTTTTTCTGTTTTAGCTGTGGCGTCTCCCATGAGCATGACAGAGGTGTCGCCATAAGTTAATTTGGCCACGATTGAGCCATCGTTTGGAGACCAATCAAAGATATCTCTGTCTGGAAATAAAATATCAATGACTGCGCCGCCGCCGATGTTAAGCCGCATTCCTTTCTTGGCTAAAACATTCGGAATATTTTTCCTTTTTATTTCGGCTTCAAGGTTTTGATATGTTTTTGAATCATTTATCGTTCCGGACTCAAGCACTGCTCCTACTTCGTAGACATTGAGGACATCCGGGAATCCGCCGATGTGGTCTTGGTCCGGGTTGGTGATGATTATAGCGTCCAGCTTCCGGTCAAAAGGAGACATTATCCGTGAAAGCTGGCTTAATATCTTCCGAGGCGGCCCCGCGTCCACCAATATCTGGGTTCCGGTTGGCGACTCTATAAAAAGCGCATCGCCTTGCCCGATGTCCAGTATGGCAAAAGTAAGCTCCTGCCCGAAGCTTTTGAAATCAAGATAAACTAGAAAAATATTTGAAACTAGCAGCAGAAAAACAAATATTAACAGGCCATACTTCTGACGTTTTGGAGTCATGGTATAATACTAACATGAAAAAATTTGAAGAAATGAAATTTAATATCCCAGAGCTTAAGGGCATTTCCAAGAAAAATATTGATGAGCACCTGAAGCTTTACGCCGGCTATGTAAAAAATGCAAACTTGATTACAGATAAAATTGGAGAATACATGGCAGACCCGGAGAAAAATATGTTTGTACTAGGAGAGTTGCAAAGAAGGTTTAGTTTTGAATTTAACGGCATTAGGAATCATGAATATTATTTTGCTTCGCTTGAAGGTGGGGCGAAGCCGCTTTCCGCAAATTCTAAACTTAAAACTGCTATAGAGAATCAGACACCTTCTTTTGACGCCTGGCTGGTTTCATTCAAGTTGCTGGCTATGACTCGCGGTGTGGGCTGGGCAGTACTCGCCTGGGATCATGACACCGAGCAATTCCTCCACATTTGGGTAGATGAGCAACACCTGGGTCAATTAAACGGGGCGTGCTGGATACTGGCTATTGATATGTGGGAGCACGCTTTTGTTTACGACTACCCTACCTCGGAAAAGAAAAAATATATTGAGGCATTTTTTGAAAACCTAAACTGGGAAGTAGCAGAAGAATATTTTACAGAACTTCAGCATTAAAAAATTTCTTTATAGCGCGCCCAAAAAGCATATAAATAAAATATGCATAGGTTAGAAGTACTAGGAACAGGGGAAAATTTGGGACAGAAAAGGAGGCAAAAGGAATGTTGGCGAAAAATTCTATGACTCCGAGCACATAGTGAAGCAGGAGATATGATATGAAACCGGCCGGTACCGCTAAACCATACCAAATAATGCCGAAAAAGCTGGTGAGAAATCCGAGCAGCATAGTAAAAGGAATAAAAGGTAAAACCAGGATGTTCGCCGGCAAGGCAACTAGGGAAAAATTACCCATTTTATATAAAATAAAAGGAAAAACGAAAATATACGCGGCGCTAGTAACGGAAACTATGTCCCGCAACTTGAAATAGTCCGGCACCCACCTAAAATATTTTTCAATTCGAGGTGTAAAGAAGATTACTGCCACGGTAGCGATAAAAGAAAGCTGGAAAGAAACATCATAAACGAGCACAAATGGGTTTAATAGAATCATAAAAACACCGGCGAGTACCAGCGCTCTCCCCACATCGTATGTTCGGCCACTAGCTCGGGCTACCAGTGCAAGCGTCGCCATTATCCCCGCTCGCAAGGCCGTAGAACTTCCGCCAGTCATCAAGACGAAAAGTAAAATCGCCAAAATCCCCATACCGATACCGAGGTGTTGCGGTAAAAAACTAAATAGTTTCATAAACCACTCGGCCACTATAGTGATGTTGTATCCGGAGAGAGCCACGATGTGTATCGTTCCGGTATCGACAAAGCTCTGCCGCAGTTCCTGGCTAAAAGAGGACTTTTCCCCTAAAATCAGCCCGCCCATTAGGAGATTCTCGGGGCTCCTAATAGCAAAATTCATTTTCTCTAAAAATTTTTCTTTGACAGAAAATAATATACTTTTTATCCAGTTCCCATGGCCACGTGAGACAACTTCTACTTCTCCATAGTTCACTATATAAAAGATTCCATCTTTACGTAAGTAATTTATATAGTCAAATTCTTTCCCCTGATCAGTAATAAAATTCTCTGGTTTTTCTAATTTTCCAGAAAAATTTACTTCGTCACCGTATTTGAAATATTGGTTGAAGTTTACTGTGGCTAAAATTTTTGTTTTTTCCTCCCCTACTTTAGTTTCAATAGTTAGATTCTGACTATTTTCTCTGATATCGGGCTCATCGACAATCATTCCAGATAAGGAAACCTTCTCTCCTAGTTGCGACTCAAAAACATAAGGCGCCGGCTTGTCAGCCATGTGAAACCTTAAAATCCCAAGTGAAAACATTAAAACAAAAATTCCAGTAATTATTCCCCACTTGTACTTTGCTAAACTAAAGTAGAAAACTCCTGCCAGCGGAATTATCACTAACAGCAAAATAAAATGAAAATTTACAGAAACAAAAGACCGCAAAAGTACTCCTATGGTAAAACCGAAACAAACTGAATAAAAAATCCTATCTTGCATTTTTTAATTTCACTGGCTCGCCTAGGGCATTGCTGGTGGCAATGAGGTCTGCGCGGTCGTTATGTTTATCCTCATTGTGTCCTTTCACGTAAGTCCACTTGGGCTTTAGCTCTTCCGTAAGTCCGTAAAGCTCTTCCCAAAGTGCGCGATTGAGGACTGGTTTTTTATTCGCATTGCGCCAATTATTTTTTATCCAGTTCCCTATCCACTCGGTAATTCCTAAAATTACATATTTGGAGTCCGAGATAATTTCCACATTTAAGCCATGGCTGAAATGTGTTTTTACATATTTCAAAGCTTCAATGGGAGCGGTAAGCTCCATTATGTTATTCGTCGCATGCTCGACGCTCCCACCAATTTCAAAAACTTTTTTATCCACAACAAAAACCGCACCCCAACCAGCCGCCCCAGGATTGCCCTTCGCCGCCCCATCGGTATAAATTGTGATTTTGTTATTTTTCACAACTAAATTATATCAGTTACTCTTAATCTTAACTCTTCTCGGCCTCTCCATCTAGACAAGTCAAAAGTCGCCAGAAGATTGACATTTCCTCCTTCAGCTATAGGTATCTTAAAAGAATTGTGGTTAGAGAAAAAGGAAACGGCCTTGGACTTATGGCCCTCTTTGTTGGAAAAAGCAATTTCTAAGTGCTCTTCCGAACCATTTTTGCCAAATTTTTTTATTTTTTCCACTTTCACTCCCTCAAAAAGAAAAATGGGCTTCTCATTTCCTATGCCGAAAGGGGCAAGTTTGGCAAGTTCTTTCCAATTTTTCATATTAACTGCATCAAGATCCGTATTTATATCATGCAAAAGACCATTACTGAAGTCCCCACTTAAATCATTACTTTTTTCCTCTTTTTTTATTTTATTAAATGACAGAGACAGAGCCTCCTCTAAGAAATGAATTTTGTCGTTCTTCACTGTAAATCCGCCAGCCAGCTCATGCCCACCAAAATCCGTAAAAAATTCACCCGTTGCAGCCATCAACTCAACGACAGAAACCGAGCCATCACTTCGACATGATCCCTTAATGCAACTATTCTCGTCCTTGCCCCAGACAAATACGGGCTTATTGTGTTCATCCGATATCTTGCCAGCCACCAGCCCCAAAACACCTACCCGCCAGGAAGGATTACCTATTACTATTACTTCCCGCAATTCGCCGGCGCTTCTTTTTTCAAAATTTTTATTGACTTCACGCATAATGCTCACCACAATACTCTTCCTGTCGTCATTAATTTTTGACAATTGATCCGCCAGTATCCCCGCTTCTACTTCGTCTTCGGTGGAAAGAAGTTCGTAGGCCAAAAGTGGGCTCGCCATTCGGGAGGCGGCATTGAGCCGTGGAGCGAGCATAAAGCCGACATCGTCTTCGGTTAAATATTTCTGATCAATGTTCATTTTTGCTAAAAGTTTCTGCAGGCCGGGACGGGGCGACTTGCGTAAGACCGTCATCCCGAAGTGAGCGATAGCCCTGTTCTCGCCCAAAAGCGGCACCATGTCGGAGAGAGTGGCAAGGCCTGCCATGTCTAGCATCCATTTTTCCGCGCCATCTTTTATTTTAAAATATTCGCCGTATTTTTTTATAAATCCTTGCACTAATTTGAAAACTACTCCGGCCCCACAGAGCATTTTTCCCGGATAGTCATCCGTTTTAGGATTTAAAATAGCGTAAGCGCGAGGCAGAACCTCAGGTGGCAAGTGGTGGTCCGTAATTATTACGTCAATATCATCTACTTCTGTTTGAGCTACTTCAGCCACCGCCGTAATACCGAGGTCAACAGTTATTAAAAGCTTTACTCCTGCCTCGGCAAATTGTTTTATCGCTTCTAGATTTAGCCCATAGCCCTCGGAATTTCTTTGGGGAATGTAGACCTCGTAATTTGAATAATTTATTTTCTTAAACAAGTCGCACAGAATCACTGCGCCAGGAATTCCGTCACAATCATAGTCCGCATAGATAACTATCTTTTCTTTATTCTCTATCGCTTCATATAGCCGTACACAGGCGCGCTCCATGTCTTTCATCAAGAATGGGTCATGCAAGTCACGCTTGTAATCTGGATTTAAAAAAATTTCTCTTTCCTCTTCACCCATAATTCCACGTTTTTCCAAAATAGTTTCCAATAATTCCATGATATAATACTAGCATGGAAAGCTGTGTTTTCTGCAAAATTGTAAAAGGCGAAATCCCTTGTGACAAAACCTATGAGGATAAGGACTTTTTGTCATTTTTGACCATCGAACCGGTCTCCGACGGACATCTTTTAATAATACCCAAGGAGCATGTGGCCTGGATGCAGGATGCAAGCGATGAAACACTCGCGGGGCTTTTTAAGGTGGCAAAAAAGTTAATGAGGGCGATAAAAAAAGGATTTAAGGCGGACTACGTACAGCTCTCTGTCGCCGGCGAAGAAGTGCCACATTTTCATGTACATTTATTTTCGAGATATTTAAATGATGGTCTATTTAACTTTCCTCACAAGAAATACAAAGAGGGCGAAGCAAGCAAAATTGTAAAAAAAATTACTCAAGCGTTTTGATAAGAAATTTAACAAAACGATTCCCATAAAATCAATATTTATAATTCTGCTATAGCAGATAAAAAAGTATCGATAACTTAACTTAAAGCAAAAGAGTCGGTTTTGTACGGTTTTGCTAATTTTAATACCTTTATACATTTCTCAAGATGAATGTGCTCTAGATAAGAGATAAATTCTCGAGGCAAAGGAGAAGGACCAACCCATATACTTTTTTGAATCATTTTATACCCGAACTTTCTTAAATGCCACCTGAACCATTCCCGCTCAGCTCTCTTACTTTGCGGGATATCATACATCACAATAAGATTTTTTGGGGCGTCTTTGGGAAAACAAGATGGAAATTCCTTTATGAAGTTCAACTTTCTTTCTAAATACTTCCTACCAGCACTAGTTATAATTGCCTTGTCCTCTCCTGTCAGAATATACTTTTTCTGTTTCAACTCGTATAAAGAGTTTCGGATAGATTGTCTTTTATAAGAGCCGAAGGCGGGCAAGCCAAAGAAGCTCACCGGCATACCCTTGTACCTAAAGTGCGGTTCTAGAAGAAGCCCTAGAATTTTTTCTCCTAAATTCATAGCTTAATTAAGCATAACACACTATATACTCAAAATCTAGCCATGGCATAAATTAAAGTATGGTAACACAAAATTATATAGTATTAATTTAGAAATCACCCAAGCGCTTTGATGCCGGGCAGGGTGCCGTTCGCCAGAAAGTCCAAAGTAGCGCCACCGCCGGTGGAAACGAAAGAAAAATCTTTTTCTATTTGCATTTGAGAAATAAGAGCCACCGTATCTCCGCCGCCGATAATGCTTTTAGCCCCTGAATCAGCGACCATTTTTAATATTTTTTTAGTCCCCTTCTCTCCGCCCACTTCATACTTCCCCAGCGGACCATTCCAAAGAATTAATTTTGCATTTTTAATGTAGGGCTCCAGTTTTTTTATCGTTTTATCTCCCACATCCAGAATAACTTCATCTTTTTGCACTTCTTCTGCCCTTTTATTTACAAGCTTATCGCCCACTTGGATCGTTACATCCTCCGGCACTATTAACTTTTTATTTTCAAGAAACTTTGTTAGATCGTAGCCCGAATCATCCACCAGCGATTGTCCTACTTCGTATCCTCTGGCTTTCAAAACATCGTTCGCCAGCGCACCGCCAATGAATACATTATCAGCGAGTTCTAGATACTTATCGATCAGCGGTAATTTAGTAGAAAACTTGGCTCCCCCCAGAATGAACAAAAAAGGATGTTCTGGATTTTCAAAAGCACTAGATAAATGTTTGACTTCTTCTTGGAGCTGTAATCCTGCGTAGGCAGGCAGAATCTTGGGCAACAAAACAAGCGAAGCGTCTTCTCGGTGGTCAACTGGGAAGGCCTCATTCACGTAAATTTCCGCGAGCTTTGAAAGCTCGAGGGCAAAAATCTGGCTGTTTTCTTTCTCCCTCGGATCATTTCTTAAATTTTCAAGTAGAATTATCTCGCCTTCCTTCATCTCGGCCACTGCATTTTGTACTTTTTCTCCTAAAACATCTGGTACAAATTTAACTTTAATAAATTTCTCCAGGGCTTCTACCACTGGAGCCATGCCCCCTTCGCCTTTACTTAAATGGCTAGCCAAAATAATTTTGGCGCCTTTCTTTTGCAAAAATTCTATAGTAGGTAGAGCTTTCTTGATGCGAAAATTATCTTGAGCTTTTCCACCTACAATAGGCAGATTTAAGTCCGCTCGCAAAAATACCACTTTTCCTTTTATGTCTTTTAACTCTTTAACGCTTCGCATATTTTTACAATCTCTAAAAATTTTAACGGATCTATGCTTGCTCGGCCAACCAAAAGTCCGTCTACTCCGCCGTTTGTCAGAAACTCTCCGGCATCGCGGTCAGTCACGGAACCACCATAAAGAATACGGGTGTTTGAGGCCATTTGGGGCGAACTAATGTCAGATAAAACTTTCCGGATAAACACTGCCATTTCCAGCGAGTCAGCCGCGGTGGCGTCCCGGCGACTGGGAGTACTGGAGATAGACCATACCGGCTCGTAAGCAATTATGACTTTTGAAATTGATTCTTTGGAAACTCCTTTTAAGCACTCTTTCACCTGCGTTTTTACAATATTAAAATATTCATGCTTTTCATCTCTTTCTTTTTCCCCGATACAAATCACTGGCACTAGACCGGATAGAAGTGCGGACTTTATTTTTTTATTTACAATTTCATTCGTCTCTCCTCCGCCGGCTGGCGGACTCCTCCTTTCCGAATGACCTAAAATTACGTATTTAACACCCAAATTATAGAGCATCTCAGCCGAGACCTCTCCGGTGAAAGGCCCTACTTCCCCGGGATACGCGTTTTGTGCCCCCAGCATTATTTTTCTAGAAACTTTTTTTAACTTCTCTAAGTATAAAAAAGGCGGGCAAATGACGACCTCTGTTCTTTTGATTCGCTTGATGGACTTGGCAATGTTTAGAAGCCATTTTCCTGCTTCGGTCGCCGTGCTCGGGTTCATTTTCCAGTTAGCGATGACTATATTTCTTTTTGCCATATGGCGAATTATATCATAATGCGTTAAAATATAGGTAATGAACTTCAATGCTGAGCGAAGAGGATTTACTTTAATTGAGACATTGGTCGGTAGTGCTGTTTTTATCCTAGTGGCTCTTTCTGCTTATAAGGCCTTCGGGGTATTGATGGACGCCGTGTCTTCATCGCAAGCAAAAGTTGCCGCTACCTCGCTCGCTAATGAGAGATTTGAAATCGTGCGCAATTTACCTTACGGTGATGTGGGAATAGTAGCTGGGTTGCCGGTAGGGAAAATTCAAAGAACCCAAACGCTTATACGTGACGGCTATTCTTTTACCGTACAGACAACTATCCGAAGCGTAGATGATACTTTTGACGGCACGATTGGCGGAAATCCCGGGGACACTTCGCCCGCTGACTACAAATTGGCGGACCTGGATATAACTTGCTCAAATTGTAAAATCTTTTCTCCGCTCAAATTCACTACTCTGGTCGCCCCGCGCGCGCTGGAAACTGCTTCCACTAATGGCGCTCTTTTTATCCAGGTATTTGATACGGGTGGTTTGCCTATTTCTGGGGCCTCGATTCATATTGTAAATACTCAAACCAACCCGGACACCGTCATAGATGAAATAACTGATAACGGTGGGTGGATAAAAGTAGTGGACGCCCCGCCGGGAACCAACGCCTATAATCTTACCGCTACTAAATCAGGCTATTCACAAGATCAGACGTACCCGCTGGGCGGAGCCGCCGGGCCAAATCCTCTTAAGCCGGATGCAACCGTCGTATTGCAACAAGTAACCCAAACCAGTTTGTCCATAGATAGAACAAGCTCACTCAATGTCTCCTCGGTAGATGCTGCCTGCCTCGCTCTCCCTGACATCGGTTTTTCTTTAACTGGCACAAAAATTATCGGCGCGCCGGCTGTTTTGAAATACCCAACTCAGAACTTTACTACAGATAGCGCCGGTTCCCGCGTATTTTTAAGTTTAGAAGCGGATACTTATGGGGTTTTGTTAACCTCCGCTCTCTATGACTTGGCTGGCACAACTCTTTTACCATCTTTTGCCTTAAATCCAAACGAGAATAAATCCTTGCAGTTGGTTGCCGTACCGCATATAAATAGAGCATTTTTGGTTTCGGTAAAGGACTCGGCTAACGTGACGATAGACGGAGCTACGGTGCGTTTGGAAAAAAGTGGGTTTGACGAAACAAAAACCACAAATTCAGGAACATGCGCTACCCCGGGCCAGGTCTTTTGGAATGGGCTTGCTAGTGGAACATATACTCTGACTATTTCTAAAGCGGGATTTCAGACATATACGGATACTGCTTTAGATATGTCCTCTACTTGGCAAGAACAAACGATAACCCTAATTCCATAAAATGCAAAAAAAGATAAAAACAAAAAATAAAAAAGCTGATTTCGGAAACAATAGGGGTTTTACTCTGGTTGAAATACTATTCGGAGTGGGAATTTTTGTTATAATAGTTGGGGCCCTGACTTTTTTCTCCAGAAATATCTGGATTTATGGGTCTTATGTCTCTGTTGGATTGTCTGACGCCAACAGTGGAAGGATCGCGCTTAAAACAATGGTGGCGGAAATACGCACGGCTTCTACCGCAGAGACCGGATCATATGTCATAGCGTTGGCCACCGCTACGGCTTTTACTTTTTATTCCGACATAGACAATGATGGATTAAAAGAAAAAGTAAGATATTTTTTAAATGGTTCAGAGCTTCAAAAAGGAGTCATCAAGCCGACCGGCAGTCCGCTTTTTTACAATGTGGTAAATGAAAAAATTTCAACGCTTACTTCTTATGTAACCAACGCTACAATTTTTCAATATTATGATAAAAATTATGATGGCACGACGGCAGCGCTCACTTCTCCGATAAATATATCCTCTGTTCGTTTAGTTAAAATAACTATGGACCTGGATAAAGACCCGAATCGCGCTCCGGCCACAACAACATTTTCCTCCCAGGTCTCTTTAAGAAATTTGAAAGATAATTTATGACCCATTCGAAGATAATCAAAAAAAAAGACGGGGATAAAGGTATAATTATAGTGCAAACAATGGTCTTCGCCGCTATTGTCGTAATCATCATCGGAGCACTTTCAAGTTTTGCCGCTACAACCATAAAAGCAGGAAGGATAAATTTTAATCGGGAGCAGGCCCTGCAAGCGGCGGAGGCCGGCATTGATTATTATCGTTGGCATTTGGCGCACGCGCCAAGCGACTACCAGGACGGCACTGGCGCTCCGGGGCCTTATGTGCATTCATTGAAAGACAAAAGCGGAAATACGGTTGGAGAATTTTCTCTGGACCTTACCGCGCCACCCGTCGGATCAACGATAGTTAAAATAAAGTCAACCGGGTCTTCGGTGCTTGATGCGTCTTACCTAAGAAAAATATTGAGTTTCGTCGCAAAGCCCTCCATCGCTAAATACGCCGTCGCGGGGAACAACGCTATGCGCTTCGGCGTCGGCACGGAAATTTTCGGACCAGTGCACGTAAATGGGGGAATACGTTTTGACGGTCTGGCGCACAACCTGGTAACCAGCGGAGCGACAACTTATACCGATGGGGACTATGACGCTTGCACTGGCGCCAATTCTTACGGAGTCCATACCTGTGTCAACCCAGACGACCCGACATCGCCGACGCCACTTCCTTCTCGACCGGATGTTTTTGAGGCCGGACGTTTAATTAGTCAGCCGATAATTGACTTTACTAGTTTTACCGCCGACTTAGCAATATTACAGGCAAATGCAATAGCAAGTGGATTTTATAGAGACGTAGCCGGTAGCGGATATGTGGGTTATCATTTGGTCTTAAAAACAAATGATACTTTCGATTTATATAAAATAAATTCGTGGGCGAGTTTGGGTAGCTGTTCGTCATCGCCCTCGGGAACGCCCAGCTGGAGTGTTGGTACTCAAACCCTAGAAGGTAATTACCCGTTCCCGGCCAATGGAATAATATTTATAGAAGATCACTTGGTAATAGACGGACAGATAAACGGGGCACGACTCACCATCACGGCCGCTGACTTGCCGGTACCTTCTTCCTCTTCCGGCTATAAAAATGTTTTAACAAATAACGACTTGTCTTATACGAATTATGACGGTACGGACTCTATTGGAATAATTGGACAGAAAGGGGTAATGGTAGGGCTCTTCAGTGAAGATAACTTAAAAATAGATGCGGCGCTTATCGCGCAAAACGACCGAGTGGGAAGATTTTATTATTCGGGCGGAAGTTGCACCTATAAAAATCGAAGTGTTATTTCTCTCTACGGCATGATTGCCTCTTATGCCAGATACGGATTCGCCTATACAAACGGTACTGGTTATACCACGCGAAATATAACTTATGATGCGAATTTGCTGTACGCTCCGCCTCCGGACTTTCCTCTTACTTCGGATGAATACCAGATTCTTTCATGGCAGGAAGTGTATAACTAAGATTATTTAATTTCATCTAGAATAGAATAAAGCGGTGAAATCATAGAAATGGCGAAAAATCCTACCCCAGAGCCGATAAGAATCATGAGCACCGGTTCGATAATGGTGGAAAGGTTCTTGGTTTTGTTTTCAATTTCTTCTTCATAAAATGTTGCGACTTGGAGCAACATATCCGAGAGTTTACCGGTCTCCTCTCCCACTTCAACCATTTCCGACATCATTATTGGGTAAAGTTTTGGATTGGCTTTGAAGACCGCCGAAAAAGGAGTGCCTTTTTCTATGGCTAGTTTTGCGTCATTTAGGACCTGTTTGTAATAAACATTTTGCACTACATCTCCGGTTATCTCCACTGCCCTGGTGATAGAAACCCCGGCAAGCAAGAGAGACGACATTGTACGGGTGGTACGAGCCGTGTTTAGTTCTTTGGCTAAAGTACCGATAAGTGGGAGCCGCACAACCACAAAGTCAACATACTTAGCCATAAATTTCGCCCGGAAAAGAGCCACTAAACAAAAAACAGCGCTAATTATTATGGCAAACGTTAGTAGAAGATGATTTGAGAAAAAGTTGCCAATCCAGATAATGGCGCGCGTGGAAAGAGGCAGGGCAACCCCGAGTTCCTTAAAGGTGCTGGCGAGTGTCGGCACTACGAAAGCAAACATTAAAACGCCAATGACGACCATCGCCGAGAGAATTACCCCCGGATAAATAAGGGCTCCTTGGATTTTTTTCGTTAAAGAGTGGGCTTTCTCCAGATTGATACCGATATCCGAAAGCGCGCCAGCCAGGTTGCCGGACTCTTCTCCCGCTTTAGTCATGGATACAAAAAGTTTTGAAAAAATATTTGGGAATTTTGAAAATGCGGAGGATAACGTTTCGCCAGAATTTATATCATTACCGAGTGATACCAAAACCTTATTGAGAGTGGCATTTTTTGTCTGTTTTTCCAGAACGGACAATGCTCTAAAGAGCGAGAGCCCGGCCCGAATCATTCCGCTTAGGTTTTTTGTTAAGATTATCAATTCTGCCGTTTTGACTCTTCCTAAAAATTCCTTAAATAGGCGCGCGACATCAAAAGAGCCGCTACTTTTTGAAGTTATGGATATGGGAATACTGCCCTTGGATCGCAATTCGCGCCCAAGAGAAAAACGGTCCTGGGACTCCAGCATTCCTTCAATGATTTCTCCATCTTTTGATTTTGCTTTGTAAGAAAAAAGCATTTTATGTCTTCGCGATATTTTTATTCAGAAACCACACGAAACACCTCTTCTAAAGTAGTGACTCCGATTACCGCTTGAAAAACACCGTCTTCCAGCATGGTCATCATTCCCTCTTTCTTGGCCTGCACTTCTATATCGTCTTGCGAACTTCCTTTGAGAATCATTTCTCTGATGGTGGCGGTTACCTTCAACACTTCGTGGATACCAACACGATTTGAATATCCATCAGGCGATTCAGCGTTTTTTACCGCTTTATAGAAAGGAACTTTTTCCCAAGTACTTTTGGCATCTATCATTTTTTCTTTTTTAAGAAGGGCTAGCATTCGGTCCAGGTCAACCAGTTTTGCCAAATTTTTTATCTCGGCTTCGGATAAAAAGTACTTTTCTTTATTAGATACGAGTTTACGCACCAATCTTTGCGCAATAATGGTTTTAATCGTAGAAGTTAAAAGAAAGGGTTCAACCCCCATATCTACTAATCTCGGAATTGCCCCGGAAGCGGAATTGGTATGGATGGTGGAGAGAACTAAATGACCAGTAAGCGCGGCATTGATTGCGAGTCCGGCTGTTTCTCCGTCGCGAATTTCTCCCACCATAATGATATCTGGGTCTTGACGCAGGAGGGAGCGCAGCCCGTTGGCAAAAGTGAGTCCGATTTCCGGTTTTACTTGGGTTTGATTGATTCTGGGCATCTGATATTCAATCGGATCCTCTACGGTGGAAATATTAACTTCTGGTTTATTCAAAATTTCAATCATGGTGTAGAGAGTAGTCGTTTTTCCGGAGCCAGTCGGGCCCGTAGCCAGCACCATTCCGGTCTTGAGCTTGAGTGAGGCATAGATTTCTTCCAGTCCTTCGCCGTGAAAGCCGAGGGTCTCTAGTGAAAACCCCGAAGAATTTTCTTTCAATAACCTTATTACTGTTTTCTCTCCAAAAAAGGTAGGTAGAGTAGAAACACGAAAAGAAATTTTTTCTCCGTTCTGTTCTATCTTAAACCTACCATCTTGGGGTAATCTTTTTTCATCCAGTTTCAGGTTGGCAAGGACTTTTATGCGAGCGGTTATACCGGATCCAGCATTTTTATCCAGTACCATGGCATCGTGCAATATTCCGTCTATTCGGTAACGGATAGAAAGTTCTTTTTCGCCAGGTTCAATATGAATATCAGAAGCATTTTGCAAGGTCGCGTGAAAAATTAAAGAGTCAACAATTTTAACTACCGGTAGCTCTTCGGCCATTTCCTTCAATTCTTTCTCTGACTTTTCACCTTCTCCGGAGGAGGGCTTGATGGAAGTAGATTCTTTTTGAATGATATTGTCAAACTCAACTTGCAAACTTTTCCGGTATTGCACCAGTACTGCCTTGATTGAGGCAGAGTCGGTAAGTCGAGGTAAAATTTTAAGTCCAGAACGCTTCTTAATAAAATCAATGACGGTTAGGTCGTCAACGTCCAGCATTGCCACTTCGAGTCCGGTCTCACTCTTTTTATAAGCAATGATATTGTAGTTTCTGGCAATCGGTTCGGGTATTAGGGAAAGGATAGAAAAATCAATTTTTTGAGTGCTTAAATCCACATAAGGAATACCCAGAACAAAGGCCTGCATTCTTTTTAAGTCGGCTTCGGATATCTTGCCGCTTGAAAGCAGGGCATCTTCAATTTTTTGATTTTTTGTCTTGGCTTTTTTTATGATTGTGTCTAGATCGGGACGAGAGACAAGTCCGGAGTCCAGGACAAATTTTTCCAACTGTTCCTCATTGATTTGCATGCTTAACATTATATCAAGAAATCTTGCATTCCAACAGACCTTGTGCTAGCATGCAAGGTGTATGAGTCCTGTCAGAACAGGGCTTTTTTTATTAAAAATTAAATAAAACAACTATGTTAGACCTAAAAACATTCAAATCAGCATTGGAACAACTGGAAGAAGAGAGGAAAATCCCGAAAGAAAAAATCCTAGACGCAATAGAGCAAGCAATGGCGGCGGCCTATAAGAAGGACTATGGTAAAAAGGGGCAGATAATCCGATCCAAATTTGATCTGGAGACCGGCAAGGCAACTTTTTTCCAGGTGAAAATTGTAGTGGACGAGACCATTGCTCGGGTAGGAGAAGGCAAGGCAGATGGAGAAGAGTATTCGGTAAAAAACGAAAATGATGAACGCGTGCGTTTCAATGAAGAGCATCACATCATGTTAGAAGACGCTAAAAAAATAAAAAGGGGGGTGGAATTAAATGATGAGATTACCTTCCCGTTGGAACCAAAAGAGGACTATGGGCGTATCGCCGCCCAAACCGCCAAACAAGTCATCATCCAAAAAATCCGCGAGGCCGAACGTACATCCATCATAGACGAATATGGTACTAAGGAAGGAGAAATAGTTTCAGGAGTAGTGCAAAAAATCGAAAGAGGGAATGTTTATATTGATTTTAATCGTGCTACAGGAATACTGCCGGCGGAGGAACAGATCCCCGGAGAATACCTGGAGAGAGGTCAACGCATCCGAACTTATCTGTATCAAGTAGAAGACACGCCGAGAGGTATAAATCTTCGTCTCTCTCGCACTCATCCGAAATTTGTGGAAAAGCTTTTTGCCGTTGAGGCGCCGGAAATCGCCAGCGGCATTGTGGAAATAAAGGCCATCGCCCGGGAAGCAGGCGCTCGTTCTAAGATTGCGGTCTATTCAAATGATGAGCATATTGACCCGGTCGGCTCATGTGTCGGACAGAAAGGCACCCGAGTAAACACCATTACGGGAGAGCTGGGGGGAGAAAAAATTGATATAATTCCTTGGTCGGAGAATCCGAAGCAGTTTGTTTCTAACTCTCTTTCCCCGGCAAAAGTTATCTCTATTGAAATAGACGAGCGAGAGCATAAAGCCACGGTGGAAGTGGCTGATGGTCAATTGTCACTGGCCATAGGCAAAAGCGGACAAAACGTACGCCTGGCGGCCAAGCTTACCGGCTGGAGAATAGACATTAAGGGTGATGGGGTTTCAGAAGAAAATAAGAAATAAATTATTATTAACAAAACAAAAAAATGGATAAATTTTTATTGTTTATACTTGTCAGTTCAGTCGTATCAATACTTTACGGGTTGGTCGTGGCTAAAAAGATATTAAAAAAGAGCGCTGGTAACGAAAAAATGCAAGGAATTGCCAAAGCCATAGAAGAAGGAGCTACGGCTTATTTGAATAGGCAATACAAAACTATCGGCGTCATTGCCGTTATATTATTTTTTATCATGGGTCTCGTTCCACAGTTGGGCTGGACGACGGCATTCGGGTTTATCTTCGGCGCGATTCTTTCGGCTTTAGCTGGGTACATTGGGATGAATGTTTCGGTACGAGCAAATGTGCGCACCGCGGAAGCCGCTAAATTAGGTCTGAAAGAATCCTTAGCCATCGCTTTTGACGGTGGCACAGTTACCGGACTTCTAGTCGTCGGGCTTTCTTTGCTTGGAGTTACTTTGTCTTTTATGGTAACTGGCGACGTAAAAGCGCTTATCGGTTTTGGTTTTGGTGGCTCCTTAATATCAATCTTTGCCCGTTTGGGCGGAGGCATTTTTACTAAAGCCGCGGACGTAGGGGCGGATCTGGTGGGAAAATTAGAAGCCGGCATACCGGAAGACGATCCGAGAAATGCCGCCTTTATCGCGGACAATGTGGGCGACAATGTGGGCGACTGCGCTGGTATGGCGGCGGATCTTTTTGAGACCTACGCGGTTACTTCTATCGCCACAATGCTTTTGGGCTCGCTTATTTTCCCCGACTCACCGAATGCGCTTCTCTTCCCTTTGGCCCTCGGTGGGATGGCGGCTCTCGCCTCAATTGTGGGCACTTTTTTCGTACGCTTAGGAAAATCTGCCCGCGCAGGCGGATCACCAAATATAATGAATGCTTTATACAAGGGTTTGATTGCGACAGGAGTGATTTCGGCAGTCGCTTTTTACCCAATTACAAAAATGCTAATGGGAGACAATGGACTTTATGATGCGCTAAATCTTTTCTACGCAACCTTGGTCGGACTGGTGGTCACTGGGTTCTTGGTGGTCATTACCGAATATTTTACCGCTTCCAAATATGCCCCTGTTCGATCCATTGCCAATGCGTCGATTTCCGGACATGGTACCAATATAATTCAGGGACTTGCGATTTCAATGAAATCAACTGCTTTACCGGTAATAGTTATCACACTCGGAATTCTTTTCTCCTACAATTTTGCCGGCCTTTATGGTATTGCGGTCGCGGCTATGTCCATGCTTTCCATGGCGGGCATTATCATAGCCATTGATGCTTATGGACCAATTACTGATAACGCCGGAGGTATTGCGGAAACAGCTGGGCTATCCCCGGAAGTAAGGACTATTACCGACGCTCTTGATGCGGTCGGCAACACCACCAAAGCAGTCACCAAGGGCTATGCCATCGGCTCAGCCGGCCTTGCTGCTCTTGTTTTATTTGCTTCTTATACCCAAGAATTTGCAAACGCTGGTCTAAATCTTAATTTCACTTTAGAAGATCCAAAGCTTATTGCGGGACTTTTCTTGGGCGGACTTCTGCCTTATTATTTCGGAGCGCTTTGTATGGAAGCAGTGGGAAAAACCGCGGGTAAAGTAGTCGAAGAGGTACGCAGACAATTTAGAGAAATAAAAGGAATCATGGACGGTAGTGGAAAACCAGAGTACGGAAAATGTGTGGACATTGTGACTAGTAGCGCCATCAAGCAGATGATCGTGCCAGCCCTTATCCCAATTGTCGCACCAATTTTAGTTGGTTTTATCTTAGGACCAGTTGCTCTCGGCGGAATGTTGGTGGGCTCAATCATCACCGGACTTTTCGTGGCAATATCCATGACCTCTGGCGGCGGGGCCTGGGACAACGCGAAGAAATACATTGAAGAAGGAAACCACGGCGGTAAAGGAGGAAATGCTCATAAGGCAGCTATCACCGGAGACACCGTAGGCGACCCTTATAAAGATACGGCCGGACCCGCTATCAACCCGATGATTAAAGTACTCAATATTGTGGCCTTGCTTCTGGTGGCTTTCTTGGTATAATCAAGTGAATCTGGGTTTATTAGCTTTAATAGAAAATCGTAATTTTATGAAAAAACACTTAAAACCATTTGTATTTTTAGTAGTATTGGGCTTGATGCTTTCAAGCCCCACAGCCAGAGCGGAAGACAACGGTGACGCGGAAGATAATGACGGCAATAATAATAGTAGACCAATTTTTAATCAGTTAATAAAAACTGACCGAGAAGCATTTAGGGAAAAAGTTAAAACTGAAAGAAGGGACTTTGTTGAAAAATTAAAGACCGATCGCGAAAAATTTAGGTCCGAAGTTAGAATAAAAAAAGAGGAATTCAGGTCAGCCAGTAAAGAAAGAAAGGCAGAATTTCGAAGCAGGGCCAGAGAGATGCTGAGCCAAAGATTTGAAGTGGTTGTTGCCAATCTTGAAAAGATTCAGGCCCGAGTTGGTGAAATAATTGAAAAATTAAAGGCAGATGGCAAAGACACTGAAGATGCGGAGAGTTACTTGGATTTATCTGAGCAAAAATTAGAGGCGGCGAAAGATAAAGTGGCTGAAATCAAGGCCCTAATTCCTGACACGGACGAGAAAGTCACCCCGGAAGTATTTGAACAAATTAAACTCCTAGCCAGAGAAGCCAAGGACTTGCTGAAGGAGTCCCACAGCGCTCTTCGAGATGCAATTAAAGAAATAAAGGATTTAAGGGGTGAAGATAATATTACAAACTAATTTTCAAAACCATGGAACCAGAACAAAAAACAAACGGCGCGCTAATTGGTTCAGTTATCATAATAATAATCTTGATCGTTGGCGGGATTTTCCTTTGGAAAACCAGCTTAAAAGAGAGACCAGTGCCAACTGATGAGGGTAGTACTTCGGAGGACGATACGGCAAGCATGGAAGCAGAATTAAACGCTATGGATTTAGAGAATCTGGATGGGGGTATCTAAATGAAAATCACAGTCAAGAAATTACCAAAAAGCGAAATAGAAATTGAGGGTGAGCTAGAAAGTGAATTATTGGAAAACTATTACTCTCCGGCGCTTAAAAAAATGGGTGCCACTTTAGAGCTCCCTGGTTTTAGAAAGGGTAAAATACCAAATAACGTCCTTGTTTCTAAAGTTGGAGACATGCGGATTTTGGAAGAGATGGCCGAGCTGGCGCTTTCGGAATACTATCCAAAGATAATAGAGCAGGAAAAATTAGATGTAGTTGGCCGACCGGAAATTTCTATTACTAAGTTAGCCCGGAAAAATCCTCTTGGTTTTAAGATTAAAACCGCTGTGTTGCCGGAAATTAAATTACCTGATTATAAAAAAATCGCCAAAAAAGTGCTTGGAGGGATTACGGAAGCGGAAAAAAGGGTAACAGTATCGGATGAAGACGTAGAAAACACCATTATGGATATTAGAAAATCCCGCGCGCCGAAAAAGCATGTAACGGAAGAAGCAAAAGAAGCAGAAAAAGAAGAGTTGCCAGAATTAAATGATGCTTTTGTGCAAACGCTCGGACCCTTCAAAGGTGTGGCGGATTTTAAGGTTAAACTGCGAGAAAATATAAAACTGGAAAAAGAAAATCAAGTGAAAGAAAAAACCCGACTGAAAATTATTGAGAAAATAATAGAAGATACGGAAGTGGAAACGCCAGAAATTTTAATTGAAGCAGAGCTGAGTAAAATCATGTATCGAATGGAGTCCGACATTACCCAGATGGGGCTAAAATTTGAGGATTATTTGAAACATTTAAATAAAACCATAGCGGACTTAAGAAAAGAATTTAGAAACGACGCAGAAAAGAAAACCAAGCTCGGGCTTGTGTTAAACGAGATCGCTAAGACAGAAAAAATTGTCGCGGATGAAACCGAAGTGGCAAAAGAAGTGGCGCATATACTAGAGCACTATAAGGATGCGGACCCCGAGCGAGCTCGCATGCACGCCGAAAATGTTCTCACGAACGAGAAAATCTTTCAGTTTTTGGAAACGCAGTAATGCTGGCAGTAGGTCAATATTTTGTAAAGTTGGTAATTCTAGCATATGCGGAAATTACTCACTTTTTACTTATACCCAAGAATTTTCGCTCCGTTGGTAGAAGCAATTTCAACGAGCGCGTCAAGGTTGTAATATCGGCAGGCCTCCTGCATCAAACGCAATTCCGTCCACATATCCCCGTCCACAAATGGCTCATAGAAGTCCGCAATGTTGTCCACGCCCAGGCCTACCAGTACCCCTGCCTCCAGCATTTCTGGTACATTGGCAATGGAATTATGTACTGGCGCTGTGTGCTGATCTAGCTGACGCATAGAAAGAGCAGCCGAAGGACACACGGCAACCGCGATACCGAGTTCCGCCATTTCTTTATAAATTTTCATGCGATATTCTTTCGGCTGGGCCGAAGTGGAGATAGCATGCACGGCTACCGTTCGGCCTTGGTAGCCGTAACGTTTTACCGCCTCAATTAATTTCTCCGTATCGCGTTCATCCGGGTTATTTTCCTGGTCAATGTGCACGTGGATTGGTTTATTTAATTTTTTAGCAATTTCAAAAAGATAGTCCAAATGTTTCGTATCATCCGGCCGATCCTTGGACGGTAGTCCGCCGGCAATGTCCGCTTTGGCTGTAATTTCTTCGTAAAGAGCGCGAGCTTTATCGTCCACCAACCCGCCTAAAGGTTGAGTAATAGTAAGTAAAGTAATTTTATCTTTATATTCGAGTTTTACTTCGTTGGCCGCGTCTATCGCCTTGTGCCCAACGGCGTCATAAGCATCCACGAAAGTGCAAGTTAGTTTGCATCCTTGTTTAATCAAGCCGTCGAGGGCTCTTTTTATTCTCTCTTTTATCTCGGGCACCGTGGCCGCCCGTTTTATACCATCACTCATACGCCACTTTTCTTCCATACTAACCATGGACTTATCTAAACCTTCACGGGTAATGTAATAGGCCTTGTCAAAATGTGCGTGGCAGTTCACAAATCCGCCATTTTTTTTGATGGCCTCAAGCATTTGTGTTTTTAAGTCCCAAGGTTTATGCATATTTTTCTTTTATTTCTTGGTAGGCCTCCCTCCAATTTTTACCCTTTTTAACTAACTTCAGGGCTAGGTCGGTGGCGTAAAGTTCTGGACTGCAGGCATTTTCCAAATTTTTTTTCTTGGCTTCTAAATTTTTGATGACCAGGGTCATGACTTCGATGGTTTCAAGCGCAAGTTTCATGCCTTTTATATACGGCTCTTTGGTGAGCTGAAAATCCCTGTTATATCCGGCCATTAAGGCCTTTATCACATTCTCTATTTGATGTTGGTAGCCATTGAAGATGCCGATATTCCCCCTGATTAGTTCCAACACGTCATAATTCTTCTTCTGGGGCATAATGCTGGAGCCCGTCTTAAAAGAGTCCGGCAGGGTAAAAAAATTAAATTCTTTAGTAGTGAAGAGAAGTAGGTCATTCGCGATTTTACCAAGATCAAACATCACACCTCCGACGGATTGTAAAATAATGTTCTCAAATTTCCCGCGAGACATGGCGCAATACATTGGATTGTCCTGAATTTTCTTAAAACCCAATTCTTTAGTGGTAAATTTTCTATCCAAGCCAAGAATTTTTTCGCCGTAGCCAGCCGCGGAGCCGAGAGGGTTCTGGTCTGTCACTTTCCTCACCGCTTCAAGTAAAATTAGGTCGTCTTTTAAGCTGTCATGGTAGGAACCGAGCCACATCCCCACCGAGCTAGGCATGGCTCTCTGCATATGAGTATAGCCAGGCATTTTTATTTTACCTTGTTTTTTTATTTGCTGGGCTAGTGTTTTAATTAAATTTTCTACTTTCTTTTCAACTTCTAACAATTTTTCTTTACTGAAAAGACGCGTCATGGTTAAGGACTGATCATTGCGGGAGCGTCCAGTGTGAACTTTCTTGCCTACTTCACCGTAATTTTCTGTCAGGTAGGCCTCAATGGCGGTATGGCCGTCTTCTTGGGACTTATCAATTTTGAATGATCCCCTCTTCCAGAGCGACAAGATTTTATTTAGTCCATTTATCAATAATTTGAGTTCTTTGTCATTTAATATTTTTATTTTGCGTAACATTTTAGCATGAGCCATTGTGCCCTTTATGTCGTAAGACAAGAGTTCTAAGTCGAGCAGATAGTCAACCCCGACAGTGTAGTTTTCCACCACGCTGTTGGTCTTGGTCCCTCCTTTTTTATCCCATAGTTTTTTCATAGTTTTTTAGTTAATTATTCGTAGACAAAAAAATAACCCCGCGACTGGGGTTTTTAGTGGAAACAGAAAAAAGCGTTCGGGTGTAGCACTTATGAAACTTTTTACCTAGACAGCACATTAGGTAAGATGGTAGCACCCTGCCACTGATGGAGCAAGTGGAAAACTTTGAGATAAATTTATTACTTGAAAAATTTCTAAAAAGGTATAATATATAAATATGTTAATACCTACGGTTATAGAAAAATCGCAGTTCGGGGAGAGAGCTTATGATATTTACTCTCGCCTTTTGCGCGAGCGCATTATATTCTTGGGCGGTCCGATTGACGACAATACGGCCAATATCATCATTGCCCAGCTTCTTTTCCTGGAGTCCGAAGACCCGAAGAAAGACGTCTTCCTTTACATAAATTCTCCGGGCGGTTCGGTCACCTCTACCATGGCCATAGTGGACACCATGAACCATGTGCGTCCGGATATTTCTACTTTTTGTGTGGGCTTAGCGGCCTCCGGCGGAGCAATTATTCTCTCCGCTGGTAAAAAGGGCAAACGCTATATCCTGCCGAATGCCGAAGTGATGATTCATCAGCCGCTCGGCGGGGTGGAAGGTCAGGCCTCCGACATTGCCATTACGGCTAAACATATTTTGAAGACCAGAGATAATTTAAATAAATTGTTAGCGAAAAATACCGGCAAGTCCCTAGTGCAAGTAGAAAAAGACGTGGAGCGGGACTTCTTCATGGATGCCGAGGAGGCCAAAAATTATGGAATTATAGATGAAATAGTAACGAAGTCCAAAGCCCCCGTAGCGAAATCCTAACAACTATTTTATTTCTATCGTGCCTCCCGTGTTGCCAGCCACGATGTACTCGGCGACTTTGTTTTCCACAATTTTTTCTATAGCGCGCTTAATCGGACGAGCGCCAAATTCTGGGTCAAAACCGGCTGTAGAAACTTTATCAATTAGGGCATCCGTTACTAAAAGTTTAATATTATTGTCGGCGAGTAAGCGCGCGGCTAGTTCTCGAAGGAGCAGTGAAGATATTTTTCTCGCCTGCGATTGGTCAAGCGGCCTAAAAAGAATAATGGAGCTCCATCTATTCAAAAATTCCGGGGCAAATATATTATCTTTGATTAAAGTATTAATTAACTCTTTTTTCTCAATGGAACGATTTTGAATAATATTAATACTGCCGGCGTTCGAGGTGGCAATAATAATGGCGTTCTTAAAACTTGCTTCCCACCCACTGCCACGAGTTAGGCGACCTTCATCCAATATTTGCAAAAGCAAGTTCAGAATTAGCCGATTGGACTTCTCCAGCTCGTCAAAAAATACCAGAGACAACGGCGCCTCTTCTACGACCGAAACCAATCGATTGACAAAGAGAGGAAGGGAATCCGGCAGAGAAAATTCACTCATGTCAAAACGAATCATGGCATCCTTGCGACCGAAATAACATTCGGCTAAAATCTTGGCCGTATAGGTTTTACCAACTCCAGTAGGACCTAAAAAAAGAAAACTCCCAGCCGGCTTGTTGGGGTCGGCGACCCCAGAGCGTAAGCGACGAAGGGCCAGAGAGACGTCTTCGACTGCTTCGTCTTGCCCAACAATTTTGCTTTTCATTAAACTCTCGAGCTCCACCAACACTTTCTTTTCGTCTGCGCC
Organism: Candidatus Nomurabacteria bacterium RIFCSPHIGHO2_02_FULL_42_19; assembly: GCA_001785615.1. Taxonomy (GTDB): domain Bacteria; phylum Patescibacteriota; class Minisyncoccia; order Phycocordibacterales; family UBA9973; genus UBA9973. The sequence goes on from MFUG01000013.1 coordinate 56,191, forward strand.
AATAGCGCCTATGGGGATGTTGGTCTTGTCAGATACGATTTGCCTAACATCGTCTATCGTGATTGACTTTTCTAGCGTGCGCAACTCTTCAAGAATGGCGACCGACTTGGCGGGCTCGGGTTGGTTGCCAATCAGCCGATCAGCAAGCCGTACGATCTCTTGAAGCGCTTCATCGCTAATTCTAATTTCATTCTGACGGGCATAATTAATAAGCACCGCCATCGTGTCGGCCGGAGCTGTTTCTTCTATGCTTACTTTTTCAAATTGGGAAACAAATTCGGGGTGTTTTTTTAATACTTCATTGTAATTAAAAAAATCCGTGATGGCCACAATGCCAAGATTGGGTAATTGCAAGTACGGCATCAGCCGTTCGTACAGGGACTCATAAGCATGGATATTTTTGAGAACCAAAATAACATTCCCGGCCGCGGCCGCTTCTTTCAGACATTTGTCAAAATCCGGCAAGCTTAAATTTTCCAGATATAGCTCTACCACTCGATGCAGACGAATGCCCTTGAAAGAAACCCCTGACTGTCCCAGACGGCCCAGGTGGCCAACAATGGTGGATTTGCCCGTACCGGCACCGCCCAGCAGCAGCACATTGTGATTTACATTATTAGAAAGCCCGCGTTCAATCATCCGCAGAGCTTTTTCTTTGCCGAAAAGTTTTACCCGAGGCGACCCGGCAAGCTCGCGGCTGTGCACGTTGAGCGTATAAGTATTACCATAAGAAAGAAAAGCGCCGAAGCTTCCGAGGCCCTCTAAATATTCACGGCTAATTTTAATCGGTAGTAATAAAAAAATCGGAAAGGTTAAAAACACAACGGTGGTAAATAAAAGACCGATAATTATAAAAACAACGCGAGCGACAAACCCCAAAGTCCGCGATAATATGGCAAAAACCATTTTTTCAAAAAAAGAATAATTGCCCTTGATATCCGTATCTCTCTCCCAGGGAGCAAAAAGAGTTCCGACAAGCAGCGGAACAGAAAAAGCGTTAAAAGCGTAGGATAGAAGGTTTTTCCAGGACGTTAAGCCAGAGGGCATTTTTATATTCTAACACATATGGACAAGTCATTAGTAATCTGCTATACTTCATTCGTTGAAATTTACAAATTATTTTCGCTTAACTTACGTCGGTTTATAGGAATATCCATATATTATGAAGTGTTCAAGAAAAAATCTAAGAGGAAATTTTCAAATCTTTAGAAAAATCGCTCAAAAAGAACCGCAAATATAGTGGCTTGTTCTTATAAGTCGGGGTCACGGACTTATGGGATTAACAATAATAACTCTAATCGGGGCTCTAGTGCTCCTTTTGGGCATAGGCATTGGGTATTATTTGCGCTTAATTATCGCGCTCGGGAAAAGGCGTTCTATTGAAATTGACATTAAGCAGATGATGGTTGCGGCCAAGGAAGAAGCGCAGAGAATCACGGACGAAGCAAAGAAAAAGTCGGAGAGAGACCTGGCTACCTTAAAAGAGGAAGAGAAAAAGAAGGAACAAGAGTTCAAAGAAACGGAAAAACGTCTTATTAAAAAAGACGAGTTTTTGGACGCCAGGCAAGTTGAAATAGATAAAGAAGTTGAGAATATAAAATTGAAAGTTGAAGAAATAAAAAGAATTCAAGAAAAGGTTTCTAAAATAGAAGAGGAAAAAGCAAGCCAGCTGGAGAGAGTGGCGCGGCTTTCCCAGGAAGAAGCTAAGGAAGAGCTTCTAAAAGAAGTGGAAAAAAAGTATGAAGAGGATATTTTAAGCAGAATGCAAAAGTTGGAAAACACCAACGAGGAAAAGCTGGACCGAAGGGCGAAAGATATTCTGGCCACCAGCATTCAGCGCCTGGCTTCTAGTACCGCCTCGGAATTAATGACTACGGTGGTATCAATTCCAAATAACGAAATCAAGGGCAAAATTATCGGCAAAGAAGGCAGAAATATAAGGGCTTTTGAACGGGCCGCCGGAGTAGAACTCATCGTGGATGACACTCCCGGCTCTATTGTTATCTCTTCTTTTGACCCGATCAGGCGGCAAGTAGCGCGCCTGGCGTTGGAGAATTTAATCTTAGATGGGCGCATTCAGCCGGCTAAAATTGAAGAACTGGTAGAAAAAGCGAAAGAAGAGATAAATAAAATAATCAAAGAGAAAGGTGAGCAGGCGGTGTATGAATGCGGAATCTTTAACTTTGATCCGCGCATTGTGGCTATCATCGGGCGGCTATACTTCCGCACTAGCTATGGACAAAACGTGCTTCAGCATTCCATTGAGATGGCGCACATTGCCGGCATGCTGGCGGAGGAACTTGGCGCGGATGTTGCCATTGCAAAAGCGGGGGCTTTGGTGCACGACATCGGCAAGGCGCTGGACCATGAAGTGCAAGGCACGCATATAGAGATAGGTATGCGCATACTGCAGAAGTTCGGCGCGGACGAAAAGATTATTACCGCCATGAAGAGCCATCATGAGGACTATCCATATGAAACAATAGAGTCCGTTATTGTGCAAACTGCGGACTCCATTTCCGGTGGCCGCCCTGGAGCCCGCCGCGACTCCGTAGAAAACTACTTGAAACGTTTGAAGGAGCTGGAAGCATTGGTAAATGCCTTCCCGTCAGTGGAAAAATCCTACGCCCTGCAGGCCGGCCGTGAAATACGCATCTTCGTCACCCCGGAGAAAATTTCGGACGCCGAAGCCAAGCTCATGGCTCGCGATATTGCCATGAAAATAGAGCAAGAATTGAAATATCCCGGTGAAATCAAGGTCACTTTGATAAGGGAGACCCGGGTAATCGAGTATGCTAGATAAATAGAGGATTTTAGGGCCCTGCCCCGCACCAAGTTGTAAACTTTGGTATGGGGTTGCTCTTGAAATCCCCTTGATATATAATGCAGGAGAACTACAAAGGTAGTAATTTTATAAGCAATTGGCCTCCGCCACGGCGGGGCAAGGTCGAGATATTACAAAAATCACTAAAAATATATGAATAAACAAGCATTAGCGGAGTGGGTACACGGAAAGCTTGGCGGTACAAAGGTCCAAGCAGAGGAAATCGTCGACGGATTGTTTGGCGCTATCATTGATACCTTGAAAAAGGGCGGTGAGGTCTCAATCGCCGGCTTCGGAATCTTTTCCGTAAAACAGAGAGCGGCTCGCATGGCTCGCAATCCAAAGACCGGAGAGCAGGTCAAAGTAGCAGCCAAGAAAGTTCCAAAATTCCGAGCAGCCAAAGGTTTGAAGGACACGATTGCCTAAATTTCTGTTCGCCTCTGGCGGATTCTCTCGATATAAAAACAAAACCCCGAAAGGGGTTTTGTTTTGGAATTTATAAAAATTTAGTATTTCCTAATAACCGCTTTCAAAACCGCGATCACATTTAAGCTATGCTCCGGGTATATCGGCTTGTAGTTCTCATTGGCTGGTTCTAGCCAGGCCTTACTCCCTTGTTTACGAAAATATTTCATAGTGTACTCGCCGTCCACTTCCGCTATTACAATTTGCCTATCACGAGCCGTGTTGCACCGCTCCACTAGCACCATATCTCCCTTTTCTATGTGCGCGTCAATCATGGAGTCCCCATCCACCTCCAACATGTATGTAAATTCTTTCTTGCCTACCAGCATTTCATCCAAGGAGACAGTGTCCGCCAATTCTTCATCTACCGTAGCTGGCAGTCCCGCTGTTACGAGCCCGAGCATCGGCACTTCCCCGAAAGAGTCCGTGGGCACTAGCCGGCCCAAGTGATCCTTCTCCACCAGCCCTGCCTCCACCATCTTCCCCACAATCTTAAAAACGGCATTCTTGGATTTGAAACCGAAAATCCTCAGCATCTCCGAATATGTCGGCATACGATTTTCTTCTTTATAAAATGACTCTATCTTGGTCTGGTAAGGACTACGCATAGATGTTTCGAATATCCTTACGGAAGAATAAGTGAATCATTCTTTGCGCGAAACTCTTGCGATTCAGATAGCGCATGCGGCGAAGCATGAGGCGGTGGTCTCGAGCTTCCCTGCTATAATTCTCTCCGCGTATTATTTTATGATCAATAATTTTATTGATCTTCTGTATCTCCTTCTCTAACATTTTTAAGTATTGTGATTGTGACATATATTTTAAAAAGCTGATAGCTATTAGCTAACTAGCTGATTAGCTTGTAATCTATTTAGTATAAGTGAACGAGCGTTCACCTGTCAACTGCTAAGCTGTGGATAACTCCGACGCCCATTTATAGGGTCGGAGTCCGACTTTTTACGTCGGACTAATTATTCACCCTTCGACTATGCTCAGGATCTAAGCGACCTTCGGCCTATACTGTATGGCTTCTAGAATATGACTGGCTCTGTGCAACCAAAGCAAAAAGCATGAAATATTTTTCCAAATCCTTAAAGTCGCTTTTATATTCTGTGCCACCGAGCACTGCATCAGCAAAAACTTCTCTGGCGCGGTCAAGTTCTAGGCGGCGGTTGCTCCAGCGCCTATCAGCTTGAGTAAGGTCGAATAAATCCATGGCCCGAGTTACCGCTCCCCAAAAAGAGTCCTCATCTTTACCTCGCCATTTAGCAGCGCGACCTACTTCGCTTCCGATATTGCCAAGCTGTTCGGCTAGTGTAAACGATTGCCATTTTTCTTTTGAAACAGTTGCCATAATTTATTGAACCAATCTACTGATAATTTGGAGAATTTTTTCCTTGATTTCTTCACTTTCTACATCACGGGTTCGATTCCCCAAATTCGGTTTCAGGTTTATCATTGAGTCAAACTCAATAAAATCATCCCCGGTCTTCTCTAAATATAAGTTTATCCCCCAAGTATCTTCTCCCTTTGAACTTTCCTTTTCAATTAATAGAGATTGAATATCTACATGTAACTCTCCGCCGACTCCCATAATTCTCTGTTTTATATCAACAACTGCTTTTATGATATCGCCATACTGTTCGTGAGCCAGAGTTTTGAGCTCAGTTCGACTTATTTTATCTTTTATAATTTTAGTTTCCATAATCTTATTTTAGCATTAATTGTTCACTTTCGGCCTATACTGGATCGCTTCGAGGATGTGGTTGGCTTTAATCTCTGGAGAGCTTTCTAAGTCGGCGATGGTGCGGGCAATTTTGATGACTCGGTGGTAGGCGCGGGCGGAGAGTGCTAAGCGCTCGGCGCTATTGTTTAAAAGCTCTTTAACGTCCGGCGAAAGTGGCGCAAAAATGCCCAAATCTTTTGCATTCATATCGCTATTTGTTTTTAGTTTTCTTTTGCTATTTAAAAATCTTTTTTCTTGAATGAGTCGCGCGGCCTTGACTCGATCTTTTATCGTGTGTGTTCTCTCACTTCGGACAACTTCATCGCTTAACTTTTTATAGTCCACATTCCCGACAGTCACCCATAAATCTATACGATCTATAATCGGCCCCGAGATTCTACGATTGTATCTTTCTAGATCGTTTGGGCGACAAATACAAACTTTATCTTTGTTACCTCTATTCCCGCACGGGCAGGGATTCATTGCGGCGACTAAAATAAAATTAGACGGAAATATCGCCGAGCCTCGCGCTCGAGAAATAGAAACAATATTATCTTCCAGTGGCTGACGAAGCGCCTCTAGTACCCTTTTTTCAAATTCTGGGAATTCATCTAGAAAGAGCACGCCTTTGTGCGCCAACGTCACTTCCCCGGGTTTTGGATTTGATCCACCGCCGATCATCGACACATAACTCGCAGTATGATGTGGCGCGCGAAATGGTGGCTCGGTGATAAGCGCATCTTCTAGTAATCCTACAATAGAATGAATGCCGGTAATTTCTAAAATGTCATCATTGCCAAGCTCTGGTAATATGTGTGAAAATACTCTGGCGAGCATTGTCTTGCCAGTGCCCGGCGGTCCCGAAAGCGCAATGTTGTGCCCACCCGCCGCCGCTATCTCAAGCCCACGCTTCGCAGACTCTTGTCCCTTAATATCAGAAAAGTCCACATCGTGAGTCTTGTCTTTACGAATTATTTCTGTTGGTTTTTGTGCTAAAATTTTTGGACGTTCTTTTTCCATCGGATTTCCTTTTCTATCTAAATGTATTTTAGAGACATGATCAATAACTTCCTTTAATGTTTTCGCGCCATAGATCGTAATACCAGGCACCAATGCCGCCTCCTGCGCATTCATCACCGGCACAAAGATTTCTTGGAAACCCAGTCGCATCGCTTGTTCGGTGAGTGGTAGCACTCCTTTGATGGGCTGAAGTTCGCCATTGAGAGCAAGTTCTCCTAAAAATATTTTTCCCTTGGGGTCAAAATCTATTTCCTCGCCCGAAAGTAAATATGCGAGCGCAATTGCCAGATCAAAATATGGACCTTCTTTCTTTAAGTCTGCCGGCGAGAGTGATATGACTATTTTTTGATTTTGATTTTTGGGAGATTTGAAACCAGAGTTCTTTAGCGCGGAACTCATGCGATCTTTTGACTCATCCACCGCTTTATCAGGAAGTCCGACCAGAGTAAAAGCATGCAATGTTTTCTTCGTAATATCGACTTCTATCGTAACAATTTTACCCTTCAATAGATGCGTCTGCGCGGAATATACTCTTGAAAATGACATATTGTCTCATATTAACCTTCTAGATGTTCTTTGCAAGTTCGCGCAGCTGGATTCGCCTCTAAACGATCATCTTCAATATCTTTTTTACAAACTTCGCATTTACCAAATGACTCGCGATTTACACTTTTGAGCGCCCGCAAAATATCATTCAGTCGGGGCGCCAAGGTCTTAATCATAGAACTCTTTGCTTCAAAATCCTCGAACCTGTCCGCCATTTCATTCGGGTCCGCCTCCGGTGTATCTTGTTCTTCTGGCGTTGCTTCCCATTCCCCTGTTTCTGGATTGAGCTTGCCCATGTCCCTCAATTGTTCAAGTAAAATATCTCTTTCTTTTTCCAGTTTCTCTTTGATTTTCTTCTTATCCAACATGCCCGTATGATAGCATGCTTTATTTTAATAGCAATGAACCAGTATTGCTATTATTCCCAATTACATTGGCCCAAGTCCGGTCTGCAACTCTTATGATGGGGATTTCAATTGCATAGATCAAGAACCGAACCTGTGCCCGTATATTTCATTAGAACCCCAAGACGGAGAAGCGACTGAGAGCGGCTTTAGTAAAAATCCGAATGGTTTTCTTGCTCGTGGCCTCCTAAATAGACCAGATGATGAGGCAGATGTGTGGACTCTTTCGGTTCAATCTCCCTGCTTTGAAGGGGAGTGCCCGGCGGACTATGACGAAAACATAAACGGGACGCCACTTCCGCAGGCCGACAAGGGTAAAACATTTAAATGTAATTTGTTCGTGGAGTCAGATGAAATCCCGGAGATCGTCCGTTATTTTGCTCCCGAAAAAGCCCTGGCCGACGACGCACAGAATTCCATAGAAATTTCCGCAGTATTTACGGGGGGAACTGACACTTGCACTACTGACTGTTTTTCCAACGTACTTTTTTTACCGGGGATAAAGGGAAGCGTTTTAAAAAAGAGTGCGGATACTCTCTGGCCGCCCACTGTGTTTAGTTTCAACGACATAGAGCAACTGGCCCTGACAGACGAAGGCGAGAGCGAGTACAATATTTATACCGACGGCATTTTAAACAAATTCATTACCACTCCAATTTATGAACCCTTTTCAGATTTTATGGACGGTTTAATTTTGCAAGAACTGATCAATGAATGGCTGCCTCTCGCCTACGACTGGAGATTTTCTCCAAAAAAAATTCTGCAGGACGGCATTAAAACACAAAGCGAAGTCCTGAATGTGATCGATGAAATAGAAACTTTGGCGATCAACTCCAAAACCGGCAAGGTAATCATTGTTGCGCATTCAATGGGCGGGTTTTTTGGGAAGGCAATAATAAAAGAACTGGAAAATCGCGGAGAGAGTGGTCTAATAGATTCTTTCGTAATGGTGGGCGTGCCTCAACTAGGAACTCCTCAGGCAACAGCTGCCATGTTGCACGGGGATGACGAGGGAATTGTAGCCGGGCTAGTTGTCAACGCTTCTGAAATGCGGGCCATCGCGCAAAATATGCCTAGCGCCTACAACCTCCTTCCTTCCCCGCAGTACTTTGATCAAGTATCAGACCCAGTTATTAAATTCGATCCAACTAAACCATTCACAGAAGCATGGCGAAACCTTTGGGGAGAAACTATCAATACTTATAATAATTTCTTTTCATTTTTGATTGGAGCAGACGGACGTAGCAGACCTGCCGAAAATATATTGCAGATCCCGGAAGTCCTCCGAGGGGATCTAATGCTTTCTGTAAAAAATTTCCATGATGAATATGATGATTACCAATTCCCAACCGGCATTCGTGTTGTTCAGGTTGCTGGATGGGGTCTTCCAACAACAAAAGCCGTTAATTACACAACTAAACATCCATTGCAAAATTTTGGCTATGAAACAATTCCTACTCGCGAGGGTGACAGAACTGTAGTTTACCCCAGTGCAATCTCTTCTGATGCGGATGAAACATATTTTTTTAATGTTTTCGAATTTAATAAACAATTGAATTCTAACGCGCAACACCGTGACCTTTTAAGCACGAATGCAATCCAAGATTTAATAGAATCTGTAATAAAGAATGAAGATATCTCTAGCACAAATTTTATTTTTAATACAAAACCAGTACCAATAGATCTCGATGATCAATTGGTGGTAAGTACCAATTCCCCGGTCATTCTTGGCGTATACGATCAGTCCAGGAATTTTACCGGTGTTGATCCGAACCAGGATCTCTCAGCTGATATTTTAACTGTTGAGGAAGGAATTCCAGGAAGTACTTTTCTTTACACCAGCGAAGGCCAACAAATATTTCTTCCGAAAGAAGGGATTTATTATTTTACTTACCAAGGTGTCGGTAGCGGTCCAACCACTGTTGAAATTGAAAATTTCACAGCCGATACCGTGCTCCCGATAGTTTCATATACAGATATTCCAACCACCCCGGATACTGTTGCAAATTTTACGGTGGAAAGCGATGTCCCAGAGAATACAGTTATAGAACTTGATACTGATGGCAACGGAGCGACAGACGAAACAATTGATTCAGACAATTACGAACCCTCGCCAAATGAACTCCTTACTCTTATCAAAGAAAAAATATCTGCCCTTAATATTAAAAACAATCTCAAGAAGAATCTTCTGAAGAAAATCGCCGGGCTTGAAAAGAAAATTGAGAACAAAAAGCAGAGGAACCTTAAAATACTTGCGGGTCTTGAGAAAAAAATATCCAATCAAGAAATAAAGGGAAAGATAAATTCTCTTGATGCCAACGAGATTATCAGCTTGCTAAATGCCCTTGAAGCGGAAGCGGAAAATATCGCGCTTGACTCCTCTATAATTACCGACTTAAAAAACAAAATTCAAACTTTAGCTATTACTGATGGCCTAAAAAATAGCTTGCTGAAACAAATTGAACGTCTTGAAAAGAAAGAAGTACTCATCAAAACCCTGGCTAATTTATCTAAAAATATAATGAAGAAAGCCGAAAAAGGCAAAGTGACCGATGCGGATGCGCAAATGCTTATTGAATTGCTTGGTCAGATTGAAAGTGTGATATAATTAAAAAACATGAGCATAAAAAAAATAACACTGCTATTTCTTTGTTTATCATTAGTTGGCCTAGGTGTCTCTTATTATATTTTTCAATTAGATTTACAAACAAGCGCCACGGGAGACCTATTGTTGAAATTAAGGGATGGTCTGTTTTACGGCATGTCTGCTCTCGCTCTCATATTTCTCATTCTCCTCTTTCTCCCTCGCGCGTTTCCCGCGTGGAAAAAGTTTGCTATTTGGTTTATACCACTTGCGACTTTACTTTTTATTTTCTACCCCGACCCGGGCTCCGGCGATTATTTTTCTCCTTACCCTGAACAAGTTTATAAATGGGTCAGTATTCTTTATGTGGTTATAAGTATTGGAATTATCGCTTTCTCAACTCGTAAATCAAGCGTCACACCCACTTTACCCAACTAAAGTAGCTAGGCGGTAAAATAATTTGAAAGGATTAAAGGTGTCAGAGATTAAAGGTGGATTAAAGGTGTCAGGAACCTTTCTTTTTACACTATTACATGGGATTAAAGGTGTCAGGAACCTTTCTTTTTACACTATTACATGTTAATATAGATCTATGGGAAGACCCCAAAGAACTGACGTTGGTGGATATGTGTACCATGTATTAAATCGAGCTAATGCTCGGATGACTATATTTAGTAATGATAAAGAATATCAAGGCTTTGAAGCAATACTTTTCGAAGCAATGGAAAAATTTAAGATGAGACTCATCGCATACACTCTGATGCCAAATCATTTTCATTTAGTTCTGTATCCAAAATATGAGGGCGAGATAAAAAAGTTCATGCACTGGCTAACCCTTACCCACACTCAGAGATGGCATGTATATACAAAAACAATAGGCCATGGTCATTTATACCAAGGAAGGTATAAATCATTTCTAGTAGAAGAGGATTCATATCTATGGGTACTGCTTGCGTATGTTGAAAGAAATGCATTACGCGCAAAATTAGTAAAATCTCTCAAAGACTGGAAATGGTCAAGCTATTACAAAAGATTATATGGCACAGCTCTGCAGAAAAAATTACTGGCCACTGATAGCATTGCTTGGCCTGATAATTACGACAAATTACTTTCTCTAACTGAAGAAAAAGAAAAGTTAGAAACTATTAGAAACTCTGTCAACAGAGGAAAACCTTATGGTGGTAATAGTTGGACCGGTAAAGTTTTGAAAAAGTTTGGTTTAGAAATAACAGAAAGAAAGAGAGGAAGACCAAAAAAAGGTTCCTGACACCTTTTACCCTTTTACCACTGACACCTTTTACCACCTTTTACCCACCTTTTACCTTCTGACACCTTTTACCTTATGGTATTTATTGATTTACTAGGGTTTTACTTTACCCAACTAAGTTTTAACGCAAAAATCAAACGTGGCTTTGACGGGCAAATTCATGCCCTTTCCTGTATAATATTTAAATATGCAATGGTTTTTTATTGCGCTCGGGGCGCCGTTTCTGTGGGCAGTGGTAAATATTTTTGATCAGTATCTGGTCATCCGATATTCTATGGGTACGCGGGGCTCCGGTGGCCTGGTGCTCTTTTCCAGCTTGATAGGCATCTTCGTAGCCATACCGATCGGGCTATTTACGACCGGAGTATTCAATATTCCCCTCTTGGATAAACTACTTCTAATAATAGTAGGAGGGTTAACTATCGCCTGGGTAATTTTATATTTATTTACTTTGGAAATTGAAGAGGTTTCCGCGGTGGTGCCGTGGTTTCTGACCATTCCGATTTTCGGCTACGCGCTCGGATACGTTTTCTTGGGCGAGACGCTTTCTTTACAACAGCAAATCGGGTCACTAATTATTTTAGCTGGCGTATTTTTAATCTCTATTGATTTCTCGGGCAAAAAAAGAACATTCAGGTGGCGACCAGCGCTATACATGGTGGTAGCCTGCTTGTTGGTGGCGGTGGCCGGAGTTATTTTCAAATATGTAACCGTGGGCAACAACTTCTGGGCGTCTTCTTTCTGGGAATACGTGGGGCTGGGGGTTTTCGGTATTCTGATGTATCTTTTTATCCCGAAATATCGCCAAGAATTCACGCTAATGAACAGAGAGGGCGGGAAAAAGATTTTCACCCTTAACACAATAAGCGAAATTATGACTATCGTCGGCAACCTGCTGACAAATTTCGCTCTTCTCTTGGCTCCAGTGACTATGATATACCTGGTGGGCAGTTTCCAGCCGGCCATTGTGTTATTTTTAACGCTTTTAGCCACAAAATTTTACCCCAATATTGCGAAGGAAAATACGAAAGAGCGCGTTTTACTGCCTAAAGTCATCGCTATCGTTATTATGATCGCCGGCAGCGCCGTTCTATTTATTTAGAAATAATTCCGGATAGGATCTTTTGATTTGAATATTTTCAGCGTCTTTAATTCCTAAATTTTCCAGAAAAGCGATACAAGCGCCTTTTGCTTCTTTGTCATTTTTAAAATTTCCCTTCGCTTCTGCTTCAACGAAAAATCCTAACCCTTTCACCTCATCTAGGGCCACTTCAATACCGCTACACATCCAATACTCCCTATTCTTCTCTATCGTCATGGCTTTTTTAAAATCCAAAAACCCTAAAATTTTCCTAAATTCTTCCGGGTCAGAAATTTCTGTTTCATATTCTTCCACATGATCATGCTCGCCGTCCGCTCTTTTATTTATTGATTTATCGTATTCCAAAACAACTTTATCTGGATTTGTTCTGATTCTTAAATATTCATCGGGGTGCGGTTTCTTGGCAAAGAAATCTCTATGGAAAGGCACGTAGTATTCATCAATTTGCTTGATCGCTTTCACGAGTTGCCCTATTTTTGAGATTTTCTCCTTGATTTCTTCAAGATTCTCTACTTTCACCTTAATTTCAACTTCAATATTCATGTTTTTATGATACTCCAAAATTGCAAAAATAACTATTTTATATCCTATTTCTATGCTAAAATAACCCCATGCCTGAAGGAGACCAAAAGGGTCATAATTTTTTCTTAGATATTTTAGTTTTAGGGTGTTTTGTTGCCATAATCACTTCTTTTTACTTTTTCTACTTTCAAAAGGATTACGATTTTATCGTGGAAGTTGCGTGTGATCCCACCGAAGAAACATGTTTACAGCGTGACTGCTCCAACCCCGACGACTGCCCGCCGAACGGCCTATCTGATTTCAAAAGATACGGCTTAAACGCGGGCGACTTTGCAAAGTGTGAAAATGAGGACTGCGAAAACGCCTGTGAGACCGGAGCCATAAAATGCGAACTGCTAGAATGTGAGGAGGATGAAATAATGGGAGAAGCATGCAGTTCTTTCGAATCGCCTGCTAGTGATAAGGAACAAATATGATAAAAATCGGGGACTATAATACAATAATGTCGGACAGAAATATATTCAACCAAATTGTATATACTCCCCTTTCTGAGGCGCTTCGACTTTTGGATGAACGCAAAAAGAATAAGGAATTGACAGCAAAAGTGGAAAAATTACTAAAAGGGGATATTCCGGAATTTTTAAAAAAGAAGAACTGTGCAATTCTTTTTAGACAAGTTGCTACCCCAAACTATGAAACTAGACGATTTATATCTTTAGCAAAAGAAAATGACTTGCATCCGGTAATTTTTGAGTATCATGATGATAAATTCACTTCTAATAATGAATTCAAGCACTCACTGGGGCAGTTACATATACAAAAAAAGAATAGAAAAAATAGTAATTTTAGTGTTGAAAAGATTACAATTATTGATTTTAACTTACATAACGGCAAAAAATTTAAAGATATTAAAACTTTATGGCTAGAACCGCTTGTTGATTTTCATAAAAAATTATTTTCTGTTCACGACTATGGTGTTAATGATTTTTATTTATACAACGCCTCAGATTGGTTTAAAAAAAATGGAGGAAAGGCAATTGATTACTATGTCAATCTACTTTTATTATTTACTTGTTTTGGAATTTTATTTGAAAATTTTTTGACGTCAAAAAACTCCGAAGGCGAATTTACAAAGGGCATAGTATTGCCAGCGATAGAAAAAGTGATTAACTTAGTCGGTGTTAAGCCGCTAATAATACCGATTGAACCCCTAGATTTAGAAACAGATATCTTTTGGGTTCATCATTTATTAAAAGTCAAGGAATTAATTCCAAATTATAAAAATGATAGATGAAATTTTAAACATTATAAATACTTGTTTTTTAACGACTAGCGCGTCAAGGCCAATAGCTTTTTACTCCCACTTAATTCCGGTAGTTTTATCAACTTTATTGGCTTTTTTAGTATTTATTAAATCTAAACGCACTCTTTTTTCTACTATTTTTTTGACTTTTATTTTTGTCTTTTCTCTTTGGCTCATTGGCGATCTTGTAATATGGACATCGGATAATTATTATCTAATTTATGCCTTTTGGGCTCCTCTCGATTATATAGAAATAGTATTTTACGTCCTTGGTCTATATTTCGCTATAGTTTTCGTCAAAAAGTCCGACATATCAACATGGTGGAAAATTGTACTTTTTGCTTTAACCCTACCAGCATTTTGGCTCACAATCAGTAGACAGTCAGTAATTGGTTTCAATCAGCCAGTCTGCGAAGCATTTAACAATGATTTTCTGGGTCAATATAAACTTGCCCTAGAGGGCATAATTTTAATATTTATCCTCATTTATGCAATTACTCCATTTTTCAAAAAGCTTCCCTGGAAGAAAAAGTGGCCGGACTTAGTGGTGCTTGGTTCTATGTTTTTATTCCTATCATCCTTCGGCATTACCGAATATCTGGCTTCCATCACTGGATATTATGAAATGAACTTATACAGCTTATTTCTCTTGCCGATATTCCTGGTAGCTATTATCTACTCCGTATTTGAACTTGATATTTTTAACGTTCACATTTTGGGCACGCATTACTTGGTCGTCGGGCTTATGGTTCTAATGGGCGGACAACTCTTCTTTATCACTGACACAACTAACCGATTTCTAACCATTTTAACAATCATCTTGATTACCATATTGAGCGTTATCCTTTTTAGGAACCTGAAACGCGAGTCCGACCAGAGAGTACAAATCGCGAAACTTAATATTGACCTCCAGAACCTTATCAAGCAGAGGGAGTCCCTCGTGCACCTCGTTACCCATAAAGTGAAGGGTTCATTTACCCGTTCTAAATATATTTTTGCCGGGATGTTGGACGGAACTTTTGGCGAAGTGTCCCCAGCCCTTAAAAAAATAGCCAAACAGGGGCTGGAGTCCGACAATGCGGGCATCCAAACGGTTGATTTGGTCTTGAACGTTTCCAATATGCAGACCGGGACGGTTAAATACGAAATGAAATCAATTGACTTAAAAGAACTAGCGCTAAAGGTAATCGCCGACAAGAAAGTCCACGCAGAGGAAAAAAATCTTAAAATAGAAAAAGATGTTAAAGACGATAATTACTCCATCGCCGGGGACGTCTTCTGGCTTAAAGAAGTAATGAGCAATTTGATTGACAACTCTATCAAATACACCAAGGAAGGAAAAATAACGGTAGGTCTGGAAAAGAAGCCCGGCAAGATAATATTCTCGGTCAAAGACACCGGCCTAGGCATAACCGACGAAGATAAAAAGAATCTCTTTACCGAAGGCGGGCGAGGCAAGGACTCGGTTAAAATAAACGTGGACAGCACGGGCTACGGGCTCTTCTCGGTAAAACTAATCGTGGATGCTCACAAAGGCCGGGTCTGGGGAGAGTCCGAAGGACCCGGCAAGGGCTCGCAGTTCTTCGTGGAATTGCCGGCAGTATAATTTAGCATTAGTGCGCGACCGCTTACTAATGCTAAAAAGACGCGTTTGACGTCTAAATATCTGATTACTTCTCAACCTGACCCGCTTATTTTCGTTTATTTTAATTTTAAACCACCTTAAAAACCAAGAAATATGAGGGGAGACGAGAAAATCCGAAGTGACTATAAACATATCGGCTCCCGACCACTAATCGTTCCAATTTGGCAGTACGAGAAACCTTGTGGGCAAGATTATCAAATGCTTGAGAGATTAAACGTGCATCTTCGAAAGCAAATCTTCCACGAGTGACCGTATTGCTCGCCTGCTGATCTGATTGTCCCACCAAAAATCGGGCTGGTAATCTTCCTTCCAGGATAATTTTTGCTCCCCTATTCGCGTGCTCTATCGCCGAAGCGAAGGTTGCCAACTGATTATTGTCATAATCAATAAAATAACTTAGGAAAATAATATCGAACCTTAGAGTGGCGGGCAGGATACCGATAGTTCCCTCATAAACATTGATTCCTAGTCGCTTCTGGCGCTCAATACTTGCTCGAGATACATCAACGCTGTGCAAATGCGTTCCTGTGACGCCTAAAGATAAAAGATGTTCTTCCAGTTCACCGCTTCCGCTACCTACATCGCATATTTCTTTTTTTTTCAATTCATTGCGGGTATAACCACTGATGAGTGTTAAGCCATTCCATACAAGAAGCGCATTGAGAAAGCCGTAGTGGCATTTCCCTTTAAATTTTGAAAATTCCGATAATATTCCGCCACCTCTTTGTTCATTTATAAGTTGCCCCAGATCAAGAATATCGACATATTCAATATCATACACCCGCGCAATATATTCATTGCCCTGCAAGTTTTGTTTTGCCAGATTGCGGATGTATTTATTTATGAGTTGCCGAAGTGGGTATTTTGCGTGGCAAGATTTCTTAAATTCATCTAAGGCGAAGCGCATCGCACTTGAAAAATCAAGGTCTTGTTTTAGCAAGATATACTCCGCACCAAGCTTCCTGGCCAATTTCTTCATTGGCCAGAGGAAGAGATCGGATATGTTAATCATATATCTGAATTATAATCTAAAAAATAAAGAGAGGGAGGGGGATGGATATCCTTCTTTATAGAACTGCCGGCGGTCTAGGAACAATCTAAAAAATAACTTGAAATAACTCTTACGAGATGCTATATTAAAAGGGTGAATATCGTAACTTTGCCTAAAAATCAATACATGCGGATTCTAAACACCCAAGAAAAACTTCGAGACGATTTAGCTCGTCTGCAAAAAATAGTTTCTTATATTGCCCAAGACGAAGTAAGTCCTAAGTACATGAAAAAGCTGTCTAAAATAGAAAGGGGGCTTTCCTTGGGTAGAGGTATTAAATTCAAAACCAAAAGTGAAATTAGAAAACTCTTCCGTTCGCTTTAGTCATGGAAAATAAAAAGAAGATGACTTTTTAGAAAGGCAATTTTTATTGCTTGATTCTGCTCCCGGCTAGACGAACTGTTATTTCGTGGACAGCGATAAGGTCGTTCGCTATTATTAAGTGCGAATCATCTACAAAAACATACATTAGAATTATCTCGCCACTCACTCCATACAGAATTCGCGCGTTTTTATTTTCTACTACGCCGTCCTCAAAACTTTTAGTTAGAAGGTAATTGGTATCTGCATTTATATCCAGACCGAAGAGCCCATGCAAATCGTAGAACATTTTGTCTTCCCAGGCCCGCATACTTGGAAAGATATCAGGCAGGGTGCGTATCTCAATTAAAACAAATGGGCTCTTGGCCTCCCAGACATACACGCCCAGTAGAAAATTATCGTCTACCAACTCCGGACTGTCTAAGACAAGGGTGCTTTTCAAAAGGGTAATAAACTCGCGCAAGCCGATAATTCTTTTATTGGCATTTAAGTAAATCCCCTCTATGCCCTCATACTTTACATCACTATTGCTGGCTTCGTCCCAAATCATTTTAGCTATTTGGTCTTTGGTTAGATTGGCTACTTCAATAAAACTTGTCTTGTCATTAAAAATTATTGAGGTTGACTCACTTTGTACAGAAAATTCATTTGTCTCCTCCCGGTCGGGAAAGAAAAAAAATATAAGCAGATAGGAAGAAATTAAGAGCAAAAACCCAGCAAGCATGAAGAACTTATTCCTCCTTGACTCCGGAAATAGATTTCTCTTCTCGGCTTCACGCGCCTCCTCATCATGAATTATTTTTTTTAACGCTTCCCCTTGGCTACCGCCAATGGCCTTTGCCACATCCTCCGCATAGGTTTCTGTGATTTTGTCCGGCACTTTGCCGGGAGTCGGGGCGGGTATTTTATTTTGCTCCTGTTCCTCGTCCATGATTATTTGTGAAAAAATCCTTGTTCGCTTCCCGGATAGATAAGCTAATCTTGCCCCTCTCTTTATCAATTTTGATAACCTTCACCGGGACCTCCATGCCTTCTTTTATTATATCGCTAACTCGCTCTACACGGAATGGCGCGAGCTCCGAGATATGCACCATGCCGTCAACGAAAGGATTGAGTTGGACAAAGGCCCCAAAATCGGCAACTTTCACCACTTTGCCGTTGAGTGTTTCGCCCATGGTAAATTCGTGCGTCATTTCTTCCACTAATGCTTTGGCGACCTCCACGGTTCCACTTTTCCCTGTTAAATACACCGTGCCGTCGTCCTCAATGGTAATCTCCGCACCGGATTTTTCTTTGATTTCTTTGATGGTCTTGCCCCCACTCCCGATAACCATCCCGATTTGATCCGGATTGATTTTAATCATGATTATTTTCGGCGCGTTGGGAGAAATTTCCTTGCGCGGGGCCGAAATTTCTTTTTCAATTTTATCGATGATGCCAGTGCGAGCCCCTTTGGCTTGGCGCATCGCTTCGCCCAGTATTTTTATCGGTACGCCTGCTACCTTTACATCAAGCTGGATAGCGGTGATGCCTTCCCTGGTCCCGGCCACCTTGAAATCCATGTCCCCGTAATGGTCTTCGGGGCCCTGAATGTCGGTCAGGATTTTGTATTGTGGTTCTTTTTTAATTTGTAATTTTTTATTCGTAATTTGTTCTATCATCAGCCCTATGGCAATCCCCGCCACCGGCGCTTTGATCGGCACTCCACCGTCCATCAAGGCGAGAGTGGCAGCGCAGATGGAGGCCTGGGAAGTGGAGCCGTTCGAAGCCATTGATTCAGAAACTACGCGTATGGTGTAAGGAAATTCTAGGGCAGGCGGCAAGACCATGGCAAGCGCTTTCTCGGCGAGCGCGCCGTGGCCGACTTCGCGGCTGTTGGTGAAACCGGCCCGACCCGTCTCCCCTGAAGAGTATGGGGGAAAGTTGTAATGATGCATAAATCTTTTTTCACTTTTTGTCTGCATGCCATCAATCATGTGTCTGTCTTCGGGCCCGCCTAAGGTAAGCACGGAGAGCACATGGGTTCCTCCACGATAGAAAATTCCAGAGCCATGTAAAACACTGGAGAGGCCTCCGGCCTGCGCAAATAGATCACGAACTTCATCCACCCTACGGCCGTCCGCGCGTTTATTTTCTTTTATGGCTTTCTCGTGCAGTATTTTATTTTCTGTGTCATCAAATAAATTATCTTCCGGTACAAAATCTTCCCGATCGGCATACTCCTCTTTTACTATTTTATTCCAAACACTGTGTAGTTCATCAATTCTGGCTTTACCTGGACCGTTAAAAATCGCCCCATCCATTTCTGGCAAAATATTTTTGTTAAATAAAGCAACTGACTTTGGATTTATTTCCTCGGGGACTATTACTCTTTTTTCTTTACCGATTTCTTTTACAATTTTTTTCTGGAAATTTTCTAACTTGGTTATTTCTTTACTTGCCTCCCCGAGCGCCGCTTCTAATTCTTCCTCTTTTACCTCTCTAGCCGAGGCCTCAATCATGTTTATGTTGCCGTCTTTGCCACAGACCGTGAGGTCAAATTTATATGGCGCTTCTATTTCACGCAAGCCCGATAAAACATTGATTTTTAAGACCTCGTCATCGTATTTACCAATTCTGACCGCTCCGATTGGCCCCGCCCAAGGGATGTTGGAGACAGCGAGCGCGAGTGACGCCGCGTTGATGGCCAGCACCGTGGGGTCATTGTCATCCACTGAAATAACCGTGACAATTACCTGCACCGCATGACGAATTTCTTGGTTAAAAAGAGGGCGTAAGGTCCGGTCTATCACTCGGCTGGCCAGAATTGCCTCCTCACTTGGTTTTCCCTCTCTCTTTACAAATCTCGAGCCTGAAATTTTACCGGAAGCGTAAAACCTCTCCACGTAGTCCACCGTTAAATTAAAAAATCCCTTACCGACTTCCTTGTCGTGAGACATGCAGACAGTGGCGAGCACAATTGTTTCGCCATACTTCAACATTACTGAACCGTGAGCTTGTTCGGCCAAGTCCGTGAAGGTAGCAGTTAAGGTCTTACCGCCGACTTCAATAGAATATTCTTTTTTTTGCATATTTTTTGTTTACCCCGAGCGAAGTCGAGGGGAGTTCGTGTTCGAACTGCAGTATTGTTCCTCGCTGTTGGTCTTTGGCGAGAACAATTACTATGTGTCCGAACGCGAACCGATTAACCCCGACGCCAACAAATTGTGTCGGGGCCCCGACTTCACGTCGGGGCTAATAAATCTATTCGTTATCCTAGCACTTTAAGCCCGAAAAGCAAGAGTTTTACTTTAAAAAAGTTCGGAGTGTGTACCAATATCGAATAACACCAGCACAAGTTTACTCCCTTCAATTCTATAGATTAGTAAAATATCACCATGGATATGACATTCTCTATATCCTTCATATTCACCATGCAAATCATGATCTTGATAAGTTGGATCAAGTTTCTCTTCTCTACACAATATATCGATAGCTTTATTCAATTCAGCTTCCTTAAATTTCCCAGACCGTTTCAGTTTTTTAAAAGATTTCTCATATTGCCTTGTCGGAAAAGGTGTGTACATTTCTATTTCATCATAATGGCACTATGCATTTCTTTAGCTGATGCATATCCTTTACCATGTTTCATCACCCACTCAAATTCTTTGTCCCACTTTTTTCGTAAAGCTCGAGTCTTGGTAGTACTTGGCACAAAAGGCATGCACTTGTCTACTGCTACCTGGTGTAAAAACATTTTTACCCCCGAAGACATATCAATACCCATATCCTTAAAGGCTTTCTTGGCCTTGGATTTAGTAGAGGAATCTATTCTAATTTGCATTGTTGTGTTCATGATTAGAGTATATACTCATGTAATGACAATGTCAATACATATTTTTGATATCATTAAGCAACCGACGAATGGGCCCATGAATCGAGGACTGAATTTTTGAAAAATCTTGCGGGATTTTCATAAAGTATTTTTCTCCTAAAAGTTTTCGAACGAAGTTCCACATCATGTCGTTAGTATTAAAATTTACATTACCAATGGGATGTTCAGCTAGAAGAGCAGATAGCTGGGAGGAATTTTTTTCTTTTAAGGCATTTATTAAGGACATAAATCCAACAGTAAACATAAGTGAATATCTTATTTTGTTTTCTGGACGAGGCTTATGACTTAATTCCGGCGTGAAGTGCATAAACCAACGATATGTATTATCACCCTCTTCCAAACTCGCTGCACCAAAAGCTAACTTCAGACCAGAATTACCCAAAATCAGTCTTATGTCTTTTTCGTCGTTTATAATTATCAATTCCGCATTTAAGGGAACCTCAACTCTTGGTTTATTGAAATTTTCTTCCATGTCGTTCCACTATTTCGCCCCCATTAAATATTTTCTAGGATTCTCCGAGAGGTCGAGAAAGTCATCCGCTGCTTCGCGCAGTTTCCCGGAAGTTGATTTACCGAAGGAAACAACTTCCACTTGGGTACCGGTGTGATGCTGGAGATATTTTACAAGCGGAATAAAATCCCCGTCGCCAGAGACAATAACTACCGTGTCCAGACGATTCGCCATTTTCATCACATCTACAGTAAGCCCAACATCCCAGTCCCCTTTTTTTGTGCCACTAGAAAATACTTGCAGGTCTTTGGTCTTGGTCTCAATGCCAAGCTTCTCTAGCGCCTCAAAAAAGTTCTTTTCGTCCCCTGCCTCCGTAGTGATAACGTAAGCGACCGCGCGGACGAGCTTCCGCCCCGCTACCGCGTCCTTCAAAACCGCACCGAAATTAACTCGCGCTTTGTATAAATTGCGAGCGGAATGGTATAAATTTTGCGTATCAATAAATACACCAACTCTTTGTTCTTTATGTTTTATAACAGTCATCTATGTATTAAAATTTTTAATTTTTAATTCGTAATTTTCAATTACGCCAAATCCATCTTCTTCATGAGAGCGTCATAACGCGATTTACTTTTGCGTTCCAAGTACTTCAGGTGAGTCCGGCGGTCGGCTACCATCTTGATCAGCCCGCGGCGGGAGTGATTGTCCTTTTTATGCTTTTTTAAGTGTTTCGCCAATTCATTGATTTGGGTAGATAAAACGGTCACTTGCACTTCTGGAGAACCAGTATCCTTCTCGTGAATTTGATTTTTCTTAATAACTGCTTGCTTTTTCTTCGTAGCTAACATGTCTATATATTAGCATAAAACTCTTAAAATTGCAAGCCAAGATTGTGCGATATTTTAATGTTGCACAATCTTGGCATTTTATGCGACAAATTTTTGTTGTATAATATATTGTGCGACATGGTAGAATATACGCATGGCATCGCTCAAGGAGCTTAAAAATAGATTTCTGGAATATGTGGAGATAGAAAAAGGGCGGGCGCTCCGCACGGTGGAGAATTACGATCAATGGCTCTCTCGCTTCCTCGCTTTTGCCAAAACAGACAATCCGGAAAAAATAACCGACGAACTAGTGCGTGAATTTCGGCTTTGGCTCAACCGCCAGCCGACCGGCAACAATATTAAAAATAGAAATGAAACACTTTCTAAAAGGACCCAAAATTACCATTTAATTGCGCTTAGGGCCTTTCTTAAATATCTGGCTCGAAATAACGTTCCTACCCTGCAGGCGGAGAGGATAGAGCTTGCTAAAGTAAACCCCCATCAGCTTGACCTCATTACCCCTCTAGAATTATCGCGTTTGCTCGCCTCTCCTAGGGGCGAGGATTTGAAAGATCTCCGAGACAAGGCGATACTTGAACTCCTTTTTTCCACCGGACTGCGCGTTTCTGAACTTTGTTCGTTGACTTCCGATATCAATCTATCTTCCGACGAGCTTTCTATCCGTGGCAAGGGCGGAAAAATAAGAGTGGTTTTTATTTCTGAGGAGGCCCGCAAGGCGGTAAAAAAATATCTTGCCTCCAGGAAAGACATGACTGAAGCCCTCTTTGTCCAAATTCCGGGCCCGATGAGTAATTCCAAAAAAACAAAAAAGATGGACCTGAAGGCATTAACCAAGCGCTCCATAGAACGGATTGTAAAGGAGCATGCTATTAAAGCCGGTATTTCCAAAAGGGTAACTCCCCATACCATAAGACACTGCCTTCATCCAGATACATTAGTTTTTTTACCACATACAATTATGTCTGCAAAGGAACTTTTTCAATCATCAATTAAAAATATTACCGCTATCGATTTTAAAAAAGGTAAAACTATAAAATCACAAATTGTTCAAAAAAGTGCACATATATCAACTAGCATAGTTAATCTTTCAGCAAATGGATATATAACGTCAGTGTCACAAGATCATAAGTTTTTTACAATTGGCAAATATGGGATAGAGGAAGTTTTTGCAAAAGACCTTAACAAGGACCGATTTGTGGCTGGTGTAAGAAAAGTAAGAATGGATAGCTCAAACAAATCAGGTCAAAAAAATAAATGGCGTTTAGTCGGGTATATTACAGGAGACGGTACTATAAGTGAAAAAAGAAGGGGTGTAATTATTGCTGATAAAAATATCTTTTTCATTAATTACTATAAAGATATAATTATTTCGGAATACAAACATGAACCAACAGTGTTTAAACAGCCAAATACGAACAGTAATCTTTTGAATTTTTATTCAAAATCATTTGTAAAATATTTGAGAAAAATCGGTATTACGGAAAAATCACCACTACGCAGAGTGCCAAAAACACTTTTTTCTCAGAATAAGGAAAATATTAGACATTTTCTGGCTGGTTATTATGACGCTGAGGGTAACGAAGGGTCCTCGATAAGATTTTTCTCTACCAGTAAAATGCTTCTTAAGGATGTACAGATGTTATTACTTACTCTTGGCATAGATTCTCATTTGTATACTCGATTAAGAAAAGTTAAATTACCCAAAGGTAGAATAATTGATAATGTTATATATATTTTACAAATATTACATAAACCAGACCAAGAATTATTTAAAAAAACAATTCCAACATTAAAGAAGATAACACCAGTAAATGTATTTGAGGGAGACAAGGTTCCGGTGAGAGAGATGTTAAAAGATATTTATTTCTCACTTAATAAAAAATGGCACAATTTTGCTCGGCATCTAAAATCTGAAGAAGGTATTGATATATATCGCTATGTTGGGAATACAACCAAAATGGTGCCAACCAGAGATGTTTTAAGGAAAATAATAAAATATTTACGAGACGCATATTGCATTGACAAAAGACTAGATTTCATGGCGAATCTTATAGAAAGCGATATTCAATGGCTACGAGTCCAAAAGATTGAAAAACAAAAATATTCGGGATTAGTATATGACTTTGCTGTAGATAAATATGAGAATTTAATTACTGACGGTTTCATTTCTCATAATTGTTTTGCCACTGACTTGCTCTCCAACGGGGCTGATCTCCGAAGTGTGCAAGTAATGTTGGGACATTCGAATATTTCTACCACTCAAATTTACACCCACGTTACTGACACCCACTTGCGCGACATTCACAAAAAGTTTCATAATAAGAAATAGTATAATAATTTAATGAAAATCATTAGTTGGAATACAAATGGATTAAGGGCAACGGCGAAACAGGGATTCTTTACTCCCCTATTTAAGGACGAAAGACCAGACATTGTGTGTTTACAGGAAACAAAAGCGGAGCCGGAACAATTGCCTGAAGAAGTATGCAATATTCCTGGATATTTTTCCTATTTTTCACATCCAAAAGTTAAAAAGGGCTATAGCGGCGTAGCTATATATTGCAAAGAAAAACCAAAGGAAATTTTTTATGGCATAGGCGTAAAGAAATTTGACACTGAAGGCAGAATTGTTGGGGTTAAATACAAAAATTTCACGCTGATTAACGGCTATTTCCCAAACGGCGGCCAGGGACCAGAACGCTTGAGGTATAAATTGGAGTTTTATGACGCTTTTCTCCGATTTATTCTGAAACTTCGCAAGAATAGCGAGAATGTTATTTTCTGTGGTGATGTAAACACCGCCCATGAAGCCATCGACCTCGCCCGACCAAAGGCCAATGAAGAAAATACCGGCTTTCTGCCGATAGAGCGCGCTTGGATTAGTAAAGTAATTAAAAATAATTTTGTAGATATCTTTAGAAAATTTTATCCGGACAAAAAAGATGTTTATACTTATTGGGATCAGAAAACCCGCTCGCGCGACCGCAACGTCGGCTGGAGAATTGATTACTTTTTCGCCGATATAAAAATTTTACCCAAGATCAAAAATACCGGCATGCTCTCCGACTATTACGGCTCCGACCATTGCCCGGTATGGCTTGAGATGTAAAGAAATTGTGTATAATAACAAAATTATGAATCGAGTAAAATTTTTAAGAGATTAAAGTACTTGCATTAAGATACCATATATGATATCATGAGTTTATGAAAACATTAGCACAATTTAAAAAGGAGGCATTCAAAAGACCTGGGGTAAGAAAGGCCTATGCTGAAATGCAACCCGAAATTCAAATAATCCGTGCTCTTATAATTTCAAGAAACAAGAAAGGCATGAGCCAGAGAGAATTTGCTAAAAAAATTGGTATAACCCAGTCAGCGCTAGCGCGCTTTGAAACTGGCGGAACAAACCCGACCCTTTCCTTTTTACAAAAGATCACGACCGGCCTTGGTTTAAAATTAATGATTAAGTAAATAATTTCTTGCTCGGCTCCGACCATTGCCCGATTTGGCTAGAGATTATACAGTGATTCGCCGGTGTAAAAATTTTCTTCTTAAGAACGACCCACAGGAAGAATACTCCACATGAATTTCCACCATTTCATATAATCACGCGCCAGGGACTTATCTTTAAGAATAAAAATTGTAATTTCATCATCTAACTGCTGATGAACGACAACCTCACCGCGCGCTGCCGGAAGCACGAGAAGAAGCTTCCGAGCGACATAGTGCAGGACGTGCTCAAAAAGGAGGGCGACAAGCTTGCCGAAGAGCAGTTCAACGCTCTCCTCACTCGCGTCGAGCGCAACGCGAAGGTGATCGTCCGCCACTTCAAGGTGGATCGGACGAAGACGCCGGAGCAGTTGCTCGCCGCACTTGGCCGCAAGGAGAGCCACGTTGACCGGGAGGTTCTCGCGACGATGCCCACCGACGGACCGGAAGAGGGCGACCTCTTCTTCTTCCCGCTCAAGTGCAACACGCCGGTCACGAAAATCGAGCGCGTGTTCGAGGAGCGCGGTCTGATTCCGGACTACGCTGCGCAGATGCAAGTGAATGCGGATGACCCCGCTTTCGCTGACGAGCGCCCCAACGGTATGCAGTGGGGTAACTACAACTACAATTGCGTTTCGTTCGGCCGCTGGGACGACGACCGCAAGGTCGGTGTCGGCAGGTACTGCTCCTATTGGGATAGCTGCACCTTGTTCGCCGGGCGGCTCAAGTAGTTAATCGGCAAACGGATTCGTGCTCTTCTCCACAAAAGAGAGCTCCTCACCCTGGTAAATATATGGTCAAGGGTCGTAAGTCCGCGCGTCAGCCGGACAATCCTAGGCCAGTCAGCAATCGCTGACTGGCCTTTAGTATTTCTGTTGTTAAATTATAAGCTCGTTGCAGGCGTACTTTTTAGAAGGCCTTGCGCAGGCGGACGAGCCGAGCAGTTCGCTCCCAGAACACCGGGAGACAGATTGCCTTGTAAAAAGTATGCCAAATAAGAGCTTGCATGTTATAATATTCCTATGTCCCACACACGCTTAGACCAGCTCTCTGATGGAATCTTTGCCATCGTGATGACGATCCTGGTTTTTGAAATAAAGGTCCCGGAGATCTGGGGGCCGATAGACAACCCCGGCTTATGGACTGAAATTAAACTGCTCCTGCCACTTTTCCTCTCTTATGTGCTCTCCTTTGCCCTTCTCTTCACTTATTGGCGCGCGCATCACTTTTTCATTTCTATTTATGCGAAAAATGTGGACTCGGTGCTTACCAATATAAATGCTTTGTTTTTCATGCTGGTTTCTCTGGTTCCTTTTTCTTCAAGCTTACTTGGTCAATTCAGTAAGAATGAGCTATCTATTGTTATTTTCGGTGTACATATAATCTTGATTGGCCTCACCTTATACTGGATGCGCCGTTATGTGCTTTACTCCGAGCATATTCACAATCCAGAAATAAGTAAACGGGAAATTCACGGCAGTACCGTGCGCACCCTGGTGCCGGTGGTCTTTGCCCTTATTGCTATGCCGCTCGCGTATTTAAGTATAAAACTTTCGCTTACTTTGTTTACTTTAGCGGTAATTTTTAACCTCTCCTCTTACAGCACTCGTCTCTTCGCCAAGTTATTCTTTCGGGAATAGGGTATGCAAAAAACACATTCGACAAGCTCAGTGTCTGCGACTTGCCAAAACTGCAAAAAAGATTTCGAAATCAGGAAGGAAGACCTGATTTTCTACGATCAGGTAAAAGTGCCTCCGCCTTTATATTGTCCGGACTGTCGAGCCCAGAGACGTCTAGCTTTTAGAAATGAACGCACACTTTACCGGCGCGCGTGCGATTTGTGTAATAAAGACGGCGTATCTATTTACCCTGCCGGCACTGTTTTTCCAGTTTATTGTCATTCTTGTTGGTGGGGCGATGAGTGGGACCCGATAGATTACGGCATAAATTACGACCCGAAGCAGTCATTTCTCGAGCAGTTCGCGGAATTAAAGAATAAAGTTCCGCGAGTGCGTCTTCTTTCCATCAACAGCGTCAACACCGAGTATGAAAATAATTCTTCGGAAAATAAAAACTGTTATTTGATTTTCGCCGCAGAAAATAACGAGGATTGTCTATACGGCCGGCTGATTCAGAGCTGTAAAAATTCTATGGATTGCGCGTTTTTATATAGTTCCGAACTTTGTTACGAATGCATAGACACTAGGAAAAGTTTCAAGTGCTTTTATGGCGAGCGTTTGCAGGAATGCGTGGACGTACTCTTTTCTTTCGACATGCGCAATTGTCAGAATTGCATTTTTTGCACCAACGGCCGAAATTTATCATACGCTATCGAGAACAAATCGTGTACCAAAGAGGACTATGAAAAGAAAAGGACGGAAATTTTAGCCAGCTATGCCTCGATTGAGGCGGCCAAGAAAAAATATGCGGAAATTCGGAACGAGGCAGTAGTGAAATATGCTTTCGCCACCAAGTGCGTGCATGCTACCGGCGATTACATGTATAACTGCTTCGACGGCGTACGGATTTTTGACACTTCCAACGCAAAAAATTGCTCCTACATCGCCGACACCGAAGACCCGATAGATTGCCAGGATGTGAACAACCATTATTTCAAGGGTGAGCGCTGTTACAATGTGATGGGCGCCCTCCAGGACACCAACTGTATTGCCGACGTTTTTGTTTTCTACTGCAACCGCGTGGGTTATTCCGATTCCACCCGAGACTCGCAGGATTGCTTCGGTTGTGTTGGGTTAAACAATAAAAAATATTGTATTTTGAATAAGCAATATGAAAAAGAATCCTTCGAAAAGCTCAGGACGCAAATAATTGCGGAAATGACAAAGGCGGGAGTGTATGGGGAATTTTTCCCGCCTGAACTCTCCCCCTTCGGCTACAATGAAACCTTGGCGCAGGAATATTATCCTTTAACTGAAAAAGAAGCTAAAGAGAGAGGATTTCTCTGGCAAAAAGAGACAACCGGGACCTACGGCAAAGAAACAATACAAGAAAATGAAATGCCAAAAACTGCAGACGAAATCAATGAGAAAATTTTAGATCAGATTCTTGTTTGTAAGGATTGCAAAAAGAATTTCCGCATTACTCGTGCTGAGTTCGACTTTTATAAAAGGATGAATTTGCCTTTACCGCACAAAGATTTTGAGTGTCGGCATCAAGACCGGATGAAAAAGCGCAATCCGCGCCAGCTTTGGCCCCGTTCTTGCATGTGCGAACTTGGAAATCATCAGCACGGTGGAGCGAAATGCGAAAATGAATTTGAGACATCCTACTCCCCAGATCGAAAAGAAAAAATATACTGCGAACACTGCTACCAACAAGAAGTGTATTAGTTTACATATATACGCTATAGCGTAAATGTGTAAATCACTTTCTTACACCATGCTTGGAATGTAATTTTGCTACTTCTTCCTCCTCTAGTTCTTCTTTTTTTGATTTTCCGCGTTCGCCAAGAGCTTTCAGCGCGCCGTCAGGCAGGCCATTTAGGGATTTCGCTAGTTCGGAGAGGTGCTCTTCTGTATTTTTCTTAGGGTCATCCAGCACTTCTTCTAAAAGTGCGTGCAGAATCCAGCCCATTCGCGGACCAGGAGCAATTCCGAGATTTTCTTTCATAAAATTTCCATTAATTTTTAGCGCCCCGACGGATATGGGGTCGCGCAGCGCCTCTTCGATCATCGCGAAATATTTGCGCAGACGATACGGCGTTTCTTTTTTCTTCATTCCCACTCTGTCGCACTCGCGGACGTTCATAAGAAGCCAAATATTCTCTTTTCCTACTTTTGTAATGATGCGACGCACAGCCGAGAGCGTAATTTTTTCCGTGTCGGAAAAAAACATGTGATTGCGCACCAACTTTTCCACCAATTCAATTTCTTTTTTCGGGAATTTTAGTCGTTCCATTATTTTTTTTGCCATTCGCGCGCCTACAACTTCATGCCCGTAGAAAGTGGGTTTCGCTTGAGAAAAATTTTTTGACATTTCTCCAACCATAGGTTGGACCCTTCCGTCTGCAGAATTTTTCTCAAGCTCGCGATTAGACGGAGAGGAGTTCTTCTGGCGGAAGGTTCCGCCCGGAGGGTGGAGGAAGACAGAAGAATTTCTCTCCGTCTGGATTCCTTGCCTTTTTGTTCTTGGCTTGCCAATATCGTGAAAAAGCGCGGCCAGGCGCACCTCCTGCGGCCACTTCTTGTCCGCCGCGTGCTGTAGCGCATGCAGTAAGTGCTCCCACACATCATAAATATGCTCCCCCAACTGCTCGCAACCAATGCTCTCGAGCAATTCTGGTATTATATTTTTTAATAAGCCGAATTTTTCTAGCATTACAATTCCAGTACTTGGGTTTGGCGATAGTATTATTTTTACCAGTTCGTCATGAATTCTTTCTAAAGATATTTTTTTTATTAAGTCCGTATTTTTCAAAATACTTTCGGTTGTTTCATATGACACAGAAAAATCAAGTTGGCAAGACAGGCGTACTGCGCGTAGCATTCGAAGTGCGTCCTCCTTAAAGCGATTATTGGCCTCCCCTACCGTTCTTAGTATTTTTGCCTCAATGTCCTTTAGACCGTTAAATAAATCAACTAAGTGTCCTTTATGGTCCAAGGCGAGAGCATTTACAGTAAAGTCGCGCCTTTTAAGGTCATCTTCTAGTTTAGTGCTAAATTTAACCTCATCTGGATGTCTAAAATCACTATATTTTGCCTCAACTCTGTAGGGTGTAACTTCTATCTGGAAGTTGGGTTCTAGTTGCGAGGTTCTAGGGTCTAGTGTTTCACGAATAACGTTTTTGACGGGTGTTTCACGCGGAACGTCCTGAGCTAAGTCGAAGGAAGGGACTATCACCAGTACTGTTCCAAAGGCGTTCTCATAAATCGTCTTCTCAAATAGGCCAACGATTTGCTCTGGAACTGCATTAGTAGCCACGTCCCAATCCTTTGGCTCTCTATCTCCTTCATTCTTCAGGATCTGCGACATAACAAGATCGCGGACACACCCACCTACCAGGTACGCCTCAAAACCGGCCTTTTCTAGAGTGCCTGTTACATGTGAAACCTCTTTGGGTATCTTTGATATTAAGTTTTTTGATATGTCCATTTGCTTTTGTGCGCCCGGCAGGAATTGAACCCACATCATCGATTCCGAAGATCGATGTTCTATCCGTTGAACTACGGGCGCGGAAATTATTTAATAATAAGGATATTTTATACCATTTTGAAAAAATTAGCAAATAGTGCTTATTTTACAAGGTAATTTTGTTATTGCGTTAATTGTAATAAAATATTAAAATAAGGTATAGATTTTTAAAAAGTATGCGGTCATGGTTTAGTGGTAGAACATCTCCTTGCCAAGGAGGAGGCGCGGTTTCGATTACCGCTGGCCGCACAAAGTTAGAAAACCAGGTGTCCTTTACTAAATCCTTTATCTATAAGTTTTTTATTAAAAATGTGGATAACTATGTTGGTATGTGTATAACGGACATGAATAAAAGATGTCTTTAACGACCGGTTTTAGTTAAAATATATTGAAAAATAAGGATATTTTGATAAAAGACATTAAAATTAAGCTAAGTGTTTCACGTGAAACATGTTTCTTATGAAACAAACAGTCCGCCTTTGCATAAAGCTTCGGCGAGACAAGTATGCCTAAAGTATTTACTTCTGAAAAACAAAAAATAGGGGAGATTGGTGAAAATATAGCGGTAAAGTTTCTCATGAAACATGAGTTTTCTATACTGGATCGTAATTACACTAAAAAGTGGGGCGAAATAGACATTGTGGCTGAGAAAGCCAGTAAATTGTACTTTGTTGAAGTAAAAAGTGTTTCACGAGAAACGCTGGATAACGTTACTCATGACCTGCCCGAACGATCGGGGTTGTTCGGGCGGGCGGGAACCTCCGACTACCGACCGGAAGACAACATGCATCCATGGAAACTTAAGCGTCTTTCACGCGCAATTCAAACATATATTTTATCTAGGAAGTTTGACGACAGAGAATGGCAGGTGGATTTGTTGGTGGTTTATCTTGATTTGAAAGATAAAAAGGCAAAGGTAAAAGTAGTAAGCGATATTATTTTGTGATATACTCTGTTTTTTCGGGCCGTAGTATATCGGTTGTACAAGTGCTTTGGGAGCATTTAGGCTGGGTTCGACTCCCAGCGGCCCGACAAGCTGAAGCTAGGCGGGCTTGCCCACCGTAGCTTTAGCGGAGGCGGGATTAGTTTAGTGGTAGAACAAGAGATTTCCAATCTCTTGGCAGGCGTTCGATTCGCCTATCCCGCACAAAAATTCTTTTTTCATTGACTAAAATTTTTATAGTTGTAGTATCTTAGTCGGGGAGCACATCATGACTACTTTGTTCAGCCGGCAAGACCCGGAGGCGCCTCCGGAAATCGAAGGGGGGCCGATGAGAGACAGATTTGATTTCGATGACAAGCCAGAGCCCCGCGCGATCAACCTCGCGCCAGTTCTGAGGTGGGTTTTGGTGTTTGCCTTTCTGGTTGTGCCTGTCGTTTGGGCATTTTGGGCGGTAAAAACAGACCGCCTGTGGCCATTCGGCTAGAAGGGAGAGATCTATGGGCGGGCATCAGGGAACACCTTGACGACCCGCCCATCGCTTTTTTATGTTAAAATTAGTTTAATTATATGGCCACGGTATATCTATACACTTTTGCGAGCGTTGTAGTGGTGAGTTTGATTTCATTTGTAGGGATTTTTACTCTATCTTTGAGAGAGGAGCTCCTGCGTAAATATATTTATATCTTCATCAGCGTCGCGGTAGGAGCGCTTTTAGGCGACGCTCTAATACACCTGATCCCGGAGGCGTTGGAGGATTCAGCCAATACGACTTTAACCAGTGTTCTCGTCATCGCCGGCATTTTTTTATTTTTTGCTTTAGAAAAATTGCTTCATTGGCACCACCACGGGGAAGACAAAGAAGATAATCAGATTCACCCGGTCGGTAAGTTGGTACTTTTTTCCGACGGTATTCATAATTTCATGGACGGGATAATTATTGGGGCAAGTTTTTTAGTGAGTGTACCCATAGGATTGGCTACCACTCTAGCTGTAATCCTGCATGAAATTCCACAAGAAATTGGCGACTTCGCGGTGCTCTTGCACGCTGGCTACACTAAAGCGCGCGCCTTGTGGTTGAACTTTTTATCCGCGTTGACGGCAATTTTAGGCGCGGTTGTGTTATTTGCCATCGGTAATGTATCGGAACCGGCGTCCTCTTGGTTCTTGCCCATGGCGGCCGGAGGATTTATTTATATCGCGGTAGCGGATTTAATCCCAGAACTTCATAAAACCAAAGAAGTAAAATATTCTGTATTGCAAATGGTGGCAGTTATCGCCGGAGTTCTAGCGATGGTTGGTCTAACTTTACTGGAGTAAAGTAAATTTTTAATTGTCTAATTCTTCCAAGACCAGTCGGCGCCTGGGTTTTTAGCATTGAAAACCTCGAAATGCAAGTGTGGCCCAGTGGACTTACCAGTAGAGCCAACGTATCCGATAACTTGTCCCTGGGAAACAGATGCGCCGGTAGTGGT
Source organism: Candidatus Nomurabacteria bacterium RIFCSPHIGHO2_02_FULL_42_19 (assembly GCA_001785615.1). Classification (GTDB taxonomy): domain Bacteria; phylum Patescibacteriota; class Minisyncoccia; order Phycocordibacterales; family UBA9973; genus UBA9973. The sequence continues at coordinate 89,199 of MFUG01000013.1, forward strand.
GCCCAGCTTGGACATGTGAGCGTAGAGGGTCTTGGTACCGTTTGGATGTTGTATGATAGTCATATTTCCATATCCGCCACTCCAGCCGGTCTTGGCAATGAGTACAATACCGGAAGCAGCCGCGTAGATTGGCGTGCCTGACGGCGCACCGATGTCTATACCCCTGTGTCCCGGCCCGTGAAGACCCTGGGTCTTGCGCCCGGTAGGTAATGGATTAATGAAGTAGCTGGCGAGCCCCTGGATGGGATGAGTAGCGTAATAATTTTGGTCGTTGACTACTGATGTCCCTAAGTTTACTGATGGTTCGCCTCCTTCTTCCGTCATTTCTCCGCCGGGGATGAGAAGCTCGTCACCGATAGCCAGTTTGGCATCTTCGGAAATGCCATTGTAGCTGGTAATATCACTTATCTCTACTTTATAGGTCTTGGCAATGCTGGCTAGGGTCTGTCCTTTAGTGACGGTGTGTTCAATGCCGGAAATAGGCAAGATAACGAGCACCTCACCCTCCACGATCGTATCTCCTTTTTTCAGGTCATTGGCGGCCAGAACGGTACTGACAGAAACATCGAACATTTCAGCTATTTGGGATATTGAATCGCCTTTTCTTACCACATAGACACTTACTTGGTCGGAAAAAGCGCCCCTGATTGCAACTTCCGTCCCGTCGGACACTCCTAGGGGACCAGTCGCAGGGAGGAGAGCGTTGTCGGACAAGATATTTGTATTTTCATCTATTTCCTCATCGGTTTCGTCTCCTAAAATTAGGGCGGAAGAAAGATTGGCCTCTAAAAGTGTCATGTTTTGGGAGTTCTCACCACTCTCGGGACTTAGGACATCTGTTTGCGCGGAGGCCTTTTCGGTGTTAAAAATTGAAAAGACAGAAAACAACCCTGCTTCGGCTCGCAGAGGTACAAAAGAAGTCCCAAGCAACAGGGAAAAGGCCAAAATATAGCTGAATATTTGAATACTAGATTTTATAAAACAAACTGAATATCGTGGGAGTACCTTTCCAGCCCTTGGGAAATAAGGGTAGAATCACAGGACGACCTAGATTGTGCTGCAAACAAAGGTTCTCACGATGGTTACTATCTTGTCTATCGCTCGGCCAGCTCGTACCATACTTCTGTTCAGGACTATGGTTAGAGGATAGCTCAAAAGGGGTCAAAAGTCAATCGCGGACAAGTTGTCTGTGGAAAACTTTTTACGGGTTATAATTTGACAAATAAATTAGTTAGATGTATAATAGCTAACTATGTAAGAGGTAAACGTTTTTACTATATAATTGAAATTGAATAAATATTAATAATTAATTAGTCGAAATTTTTTATAAAAATAACATAGGTAAAAAAAATGGTTACAGAATTATTGAATGTGAATTTAGTGAAAGAGTTAGGTTTGGATTCGATGCCTCAGGAGAAAAAGGCCGCATTAATTGATCAGATGTCGCAGGTTGTGGAAAGTAGAATTAATTTGGAGGTCTTGTCTATTTTAAACGAGGGAGATAAAAAGGAAATGGACAAGGTTTTGGACTCTGACGGAGACTTGGTTGCATTCTTGAGAAACAAAATACCAAACTTTGATTTAATGGTGGCGGAGACAATCGCAAATTTCAAAAAGGAAATCCTCGATATGCAACGCCCATTAGCTACTGTTAAATAATTTTAAACATTATGAAATCAATGGAAAAACCACAACATACAAAAAAGGAAGGGGTTGGGAAGGAAGCTGGGGTTGAAGATCCAAAAGAATTAATCGAATTTTTAAACAAAGCTCGACAAGGAAATGTGGAGCATGAAGATGTGTATTGGCATGTATTTGGTAAAGGTTCAAAAACCG
>MFUG01000014.1:0-10557 GCA_001785615.1 Candidatus Nomurabacteria bacterium RIFCSPHIGHO2_02_FULL_42_19
CCCCCAAAAGAAACACACGACGCTAGCCCTAAAGCTATTTCGGAGAGAACCAGCTATTACCAGGTTCGATTAGCTTTTCACTCCTTACCACAAGTCATCAGAAGACGTTGTACGATCTACCTGTTCGGACCTCCATAGGTCTTTCGACCTACTTCATCCTGCTCATGGCAAGCTCACCTGGCTTCGGGTCTTATGCATGTTACTATTCTGTCACATTGCTTTCGCTCCGCGACTGCGCGCTATTAACACTCGGTTTCCCTATGCTTCGGTCGTTTTAGCCGACTTAGGCAGCAGCATGCATAAACTCGTTGGCTCATTCTTCAATAGGCACGCTGTCCCCCGCACCACTTTGAAAACTAACGCACAATAATAATCTTACAGAAAAAATGTTTCTTCCTGTTTAATAATCATTGAATGTTATCGTTCAAAGTGGTGCGGGGTTCAACTCCTTGTAGACATACGGTTTCAGGTCTATTTCACCGCCCTAATCGGGCTGCTTTTCACCTTTCCCTCACGGTACTAGTTCACTATCGATCTAAAAGTGTATTTAGCCTTAGCGGTTAGTTCCGCTAGATTCCCTCCGGCCATTCGTGTCCTGAGGTACTCAAGAATAACAATAAAAGAGATAAAATATTTTCGCTCACGGGACTATCACCCTCTATGGTGTCGCTTTCCAGCAACTTAAGCTAATAATTTATTTTTTGACTCCTCTAGTAAACTACATTGTTATCTTACAACCCCCAGCACCACTTTTATATTTTTGCTTTTGAATTTTTGAGCTAAAAAATTTCTTCAAATTTTTTAATCTTAAAATTCTTTGCAAAAATGCAAAAGTGGTGCTGGGTTTGGGCTTCTTCCTTTTCGCTCGCCGCTACTTAGGAAATATTTACCCAGCCCCACTTTTGACACTTAATATAAATTACCAACTTAAGATAAAATAAGCACTTACCTTTTATTGAATAATAAAAACTAAAAATCAAAAGTGGAGCTGGGCAAGTTTTTTTCTTTTCCTCCTGGTACTGAGATGTTTCACTTCCCAGGGTATGCGTCCCGACCTTTCAGTCGGGACGATCCGATTTCGATCGGATCGGGTTTCCCCATTCGGAAATCTCCGGATCAAAGGTTGCTAAGCACCTCCCCGAAGCTTATCGCAGCAACGCCACGTCCTTCTTCGCCATTTTTAGTCAAGGCATCCACCGTACGCCCTTAAATTTCCTGTTAAGAAATTTGAAAACCACTCCGACCTTCTGTCGGAGCCCCGACTATGGTCGGGGCATAAGCTCAATAAAAAATTATATCCGGACCGCTCCGGACTCAAATATTTTTTGAGCTTTTTCCTGTCTGGGCTGAAAAGACCCTAAGCATGCTTTGCATGCCGGGCGACCCCAATGGGTTTAGCCCTCGTAATGCCCGACAGGAATTAAGTTGTCAAATATTCAAACAATTCTGGAATAAAAAAACCGCCTTTCAGGCGGCCTACAGACAAAAAAGAAGTCTGCTTATTAGCGCCGCCTTTTTAAACTGTTTTTTATGGTATTCATACTGATTAAGAGAGTATAATCCAAACCAAAAAAGATGTCAAGGAGTAAATTTTACTTTTTAGGACCTAAAATGCCCCCTACTAATGACTTCATGGCGTCCCCAAATCTTTTATCAAATTTTCTTAATTTAACATAAAGCTCCTCTGTCATAAAAACTGGTTTATGATCACCTAAAATTGCTTTAACTTCTGCATATTCTCTTTTTGCTTCTTCTTCATTATTCCCCGGTGCTCCTTCTCCTGTCGTAAAATTGATTTATATTTTAACTTTAATAATTTCGACTGGTTATAGTTACGCATTTAAGCGAACATTGGTTTTTTGTTCGGGAAAATTCTAAAAGCTCCACTTTTTTTCATAACACTGCCAGCTTTCGTAAAGAATTTACTAGCATCTAAAATTTCAAACAAAACAGGCTCATCTCTTTTGGTAAAATGCACAACGACATTGCCGATTTCTTTTGCATAATCTATCGGCTTGTTTGAAGATTCCACCGTCAAAACATCAGCTTCATATTCATAAGATATTTTATTTTTTTTATTATTTTTTACCATAGTTTTTTGATCGCCCAGGATAGAAAGTAATTACCTTTATTACACCTTTCTCCTCTTTGTATACTACCCTTAATACATGGTCTTTGTCAATTTTAGATTGTGCTATTAAAAGTGGTAATCGAGAATAGTCTATTAAGTCAGGCCTTTCTAATGTTTCCATAACCTTCCTCTTAAAAACAATAAACTTGTGTTTTTTAAGAGTTTCAAATTTGTCTAAGGCATGTTTAGTAAAAAATATTGACATATCTTTATTATACAAAACAAAAATCTAAAAATACAGAAGCAAAAAAGATGTCAACCGAGTAAGGGTGTGAACATCTTTTTTACGAAAAACTCTTTAGAATAAAAGATTGATTCCTAGTGAGATACTTCATCACTAACCTTGGCGATGAATTTTGCCGCTGCTTCTTTACCTCCTAGACCGAAGGCCAAAGCGCCACCGAGTGAAATCATGGCGATGATTCCGGCAAAGAGAACGCTCATGTAGTAGTCAGCTACTCCGAGCTGGCCTAAAGCAATGATGAAAGCGAATACCCACACAGAGTATTTAGCAACGGTGCCGAGTAAGTTTGCTGAACTTAGGCCCATCCCCTTTGACCCAGCCGTAACTGTCTTCGAAAGACCTTCCGAAACAACGGTAGCAATGATCAGGATAAAGGCGGCGATGATAACTTTCGGCAAGTACCCAAGCACGTCACTTTTCAAGAAACCGGCAATGTCATTGAGGCCAACTAAATTTAGAGAGGGAAGAAGGAAAATGATAATGACAAACCATTTTGCTACTTCTCCTACGAAGTGGCCAGAATTAAGATTCATGCCCGCTTTCCTGAATAAACTGTCCGCGCCGACGGACTGGAAAAGCTTGTCTATTTTGAGAGAGCCGAAGACCTGCTCAAAAGCTCGAGCAACGAGATTGCCCAAGGCCCAACCGACGATAAACAAGACAACTGCTATTATGAGCTTTGGAGCAAACTGAATAAAGCCCCACCACAGCTCTTGAAGGGATGAATTGAAAACGTCACCCCATGTAACCCAGATATTATTCATAATTTAATACTAAACTTTATTAATTAATAATGACCTTTTTAAGTATCCCCTGTCGCTCGCGAGCGACGGGGTTCGACCTTATAAAGTGCTATCTAGGTATTATACCAATTCCTAGGCCATATTTGCGGCCGCTGTGGATAACTCCCACACTTATCATGGCAATGCGCCTTTGGCGCGTAGTTGGGCTACTTTGCCATAATAAGTGTGGGAGATAACTCCTTGGTCTGTAAGAGCACTTCATGAGGAAAATCAAGGATATCTCGGACAAGCTTGTCGTACATATTCAGCCGATAGATAAACTCTTTGGTCTCAAATAGGGCGTAAACAAGCTCGGACCCGATTTCCGCCTCCAGTTTACGAACCTTCTCTTCCACTCTACCTTTTTTCATTTTGTCCCCCACCAGGAGTAAATCCACCCGGCTGTCCTTATTTTTTATGAAAATACCGGAAACCACGACCAGTTTTACCCGTCCGACATTTTTGAAGTGATTAAGGATGGTTTCGTTGTCTAGGGTCTCCGTATTTATTAAAAGTTCTTCTAATTCCCTAGTGTACTTAAAGGCAGGGTCAAAATGCCAATCAACCCCCCGTTTTTTAACAAAATTAATAGAAACTAAGAGTTTAAGTTCCCGCCTAACAACGTCCGGGCTCACCCGGCTTCTCTTCCAAACGTCTTTACTCTTAAAACCCTTACTTCTATTGAGTAGAAAAAGGCGCATTATCTTCACTCGCGCCGTACTACCCAGTATTTTCCCTAGAATTTCCATGTGTGTTATTCTAATCCTTTTCCAAGAAAAAACAAGGACAGATATAAATTAAAGAGCACCGCTTACGAAAGTAAGTCGGTGCGTTGTGCGAGCCCCGTGCGCCGCATAACATTGCACGGGGCTCGGAACTACTACGAAGTCGGGTCTTCGAGCTCGAGGTCTTTGAGCTCCAGGTGTTTGATATCGCTTCGCCATGGCACGACGTGAGCGATCGCTCGCAATTCGCCTTTGATCTTGACGAAGCGCGATGAATCGGTCTCGTCCCGCTGCCAACCATGGTGGAGCAGGCGACGCACTGCGTCTCCCACCCTGAACTTCCCGCCCGGCTGCCCCTTGCCTCGATCGATGCTCTCGTACTCATTCTCACACATAAAGGACATCCTCCCCTATTAAGAGATTAGCACAATACTTAGTAAGAATTCTAGTGTTGATAAAATCCTCGCGCTTCGGCGTCCGGCAACATTATTAGCTTTACGCCTTTACTTTTGCAAAGTTCTACAATTTTTTCGTCGTTGACTGAGCCAGAAGTGGAGAAAATTGTTTTGATGCCGCGATCGATAAGCACCTCCACTGCATCTGGAAATGGGAAGAAACTGTCGGAGTAAGCTGTCGCGTCTGAAAGATCAGCAGAGAAATTCTCCTCGCAGAAGGTTCCAGCGGAGCTGGAGGAAGCGAGAGAATTTTTCTGCTGATCGTATGCAAATTTCGCGGCATCGTCCGCCCGGAAGATAGCGAGCTTGGCAGCGCCGACACGATCTTGCTGACCGACGCCATTGCTCATCAACCTGCCGTCTTTTACTAGAGTAATTGTGTTTGAGTTTGAGGTACATCCTACCGCCCAGGACAAAATTAAATCCATAAGAACCGTTTTTTCTAGCGAACTCGCAAGAACGGTTCTTGCGAGGTTAGGCACAAAAGTATAATTGGGCTGTTGTAAAAATCCGCCGCGCACATAACGAAATCTCGGTTCCATATCGAGAGAATTTAATCCGGCTTTCTCAATGTTAGGGTTTGCCAATAACCGACATTTGCCTTTTTTGCGAGCGAGTATTTCAATTGCTTCGGTAGTGAAGAATGGAGCGGCAACGACATCCAATAATCGTCTGATGCCTTCTGGTGAAAATTTATGTATCAACTCTTCGGCAACTTTTTCATCAACTGGAAAATTCAGCATCACGGATCCGCCGAAAATCGCCCGCAGGTCCCCTTGCAACATTTTATCAACAGCCCCTAATCCTTCCCCATTGCGCAAGAACGGTTCTTGCGCAATTCCGGCTCCACAAGCATTGCCGTGCTTTGCTCCTATTGCTATCAACGGAACAGTATTAAAATTTTTCTCCATTCCCGCGCCAATGTGCGTCGTTGTCTGGATCATTCTGTCTAGGTCACAAATATTGTTGTAAGAAAGTGGACTACCAGCAAGTAGTTCCCAACTATGAATAGCGAGTTTATCATGATTTACATCATTATTTATATCATGATATAAACTCGCCGGCTTTTGATACGCATTTTCCCCATAGGCGCATTCTGAAACTTTTTTTCCGAAGATTCCCTCATATACGCCGTGGCTTAAATATGTGCTAGAGATAGAAGCGTACCTAGCTACAATTGCCTCTGCTTTGGCTGCCAAATTATTCAAAAATTCTTCACGGTCTGGCTCCCCTGCCTTCAGCCATTCAATAACTTTCTGTCTGTCGCTCGGATCGCATATAACTATGCGTCTCCCCTTCGCCGCGGAGCGAAGCATTGTTGGTCCGCCGATATCTGTTTTTTCGATTACGCTCTCACGAGTGGCATTTGGATTTTTAACTTCATTCTCTAGTGGATACAAATCAATACAGACCAAATCAATCCAAGGGATGCCATATTTTTCAAGTTCGGCTTTATGCTCCGGTTTATCAAGCGCCAAAAGTCCACCATGAATTTTAGGATGGAGAGTTAGCACACGGTGGTCCAGAATCGGAGGCATACCGGTAATTTCTGTCACGTCTGTAACTGGAATCCCCGCCTGTGCCAAATGCTTGGCCGTTCCGCCGGAAGAGATTATTTTCCAACCCAAACCCACCAGTTCCTTGGCAAATTCCGTTATGCCTTCTTTGTTATAAACAGAAATGAGAGCAGTTTTCATGGCCACATTATACCAAAAATTTCATCGTGGGCGTACTTTTTAGAAGGCCTTTCGTAGCGCGACGGCGCGAGAAGTTCGCTGGCACAGCAGTGCCAGATAGATTGCCTAATAAAAAGTACGCCGAGAAAGAAATTTTATTTGAGTTCGACTTTTCCGCCCGCTGCTTCAATCTTTTTCTTTACTTCTTCGGCTTCAGCTTTCTTCATACCTTCTTTCAGAGTTGAAGGGGCGGCATCCACCAAGTCCTTGGCTTCTTTGAGGCCAAGGCCCAAAACCTCTTTCACAATTTTCATTACTGCGATTTTCTGCTCCCCCGAAGAAGCAAGCACGACCGTGAAGGCATCCTTCTCCTCTCCGACCGAGGTCGGAGCGCCTCCGGCCTGCACGGCCGCCGCCGCGGCCGAGACACCGAACTTTTCTTCAATAGCTTTCACAACTTCATTAAGTTCAAGTGTTGTTGCTTTATCTAACCATTCTAAAAGTGTATCTTTATTCATAATTAATTATATATACTAATCTACTAATGATTCGAATGATGCGAATGGATACGAATTCGTAATGATTCGTATATTGGTATTATTCGCATATTCGTATGTTAACCTTTCTTTTTAGCTACTTCACTCATAGCTATCGCGAAACGTTGAATGGGTGAATTGATAAGATTTAGGAACTGCGCATAAAGCACTTCCCGGCTTGGAATCATGGCTATTTCCATCATCTTCCCGCTATCGATAAATTTCCCCTCAAAAATTCCGCCCAAAATATTTAGAATGCCTTTGTGGGTTTTCTGGAAGTTGTAAATTTCTCGGGGAGAGGTGGTCGGATCTTTTCCATACGCGATGGCCACTTCTCCGGAAAGTTCCGGCATTTCTCCCAGGGCTTTGTCTTTTAGTACACGTTTCAGTAATGTCTTTCGGAATACTTTGTAAGTTACTCCAACGTTACGGAGATCTCGACGTAGTATCGTTTCATCACTCACATTTAAGCCATGGAAATTCACGAAAACGAGGGATAGGGCATTTTTAATAGCCCCTTCCAGCTCTTTCATCATTTCTTCTTTTTTTGATTTTTGGAACATAATTTTTCAACCGCCGACCTTAGTCGGCATACAGGAAAATATAGTCGCTTAGCTCCTTATTTTCCAATAAAAAAACGGCAAACCGCCGTCGACCCACTGAATAGGAGTTACAATCAATTAAGAATTATCAATTACGGATTAAAAATTAAATTCGTAATTCTTAATTCGTAATTTCTAATTGATTTCCCTATCTTCTTTGCGGTAAATTCATCCTAGCACAATACGGCTAGTTTGCAAGACCTACACTATTTAGCATTTGAGAATCATCCGGCTCTCTTTGGTTTAGATAATTTAACAATACAACTCCAACCAGTCCCAGAATTATCATGCTGGTAAAAATAATCAGGGTTTTTAGAAAATGCCTATTCATTGGCTAAATTATAGCATAAAAAAGGGCCGACACAAAAAGCGGTCGGCCTCAAGGGTGGCGAGGTAGCGCTGAGAAACGCTATTGGGAACAACTTTCCCCAAATTTCGAAACCACGAGGTGGTCTCAAAATCCCCGCCATAGATGGTGGGCAGGTCTACCGGCGAGTATCCAGTGTGAGGCGCTCACATGTGATCAATCGCCCTCTTGGATACCCCCTCTCGGGAACCGATAGAACCCGCCCGTAAGAAGAACAATTTGTGCCGTGAACCACGAACTCCCCCCTTTTCCAAGGGGCAAGACCATTCATTAGAGTGAAACCTTTTGGCTCGCGTTATCGATTTCCACCCAACTTCACGCGGTTCACGGCGCATCTATACTAGCACGAGCATGTGCCTTGTCAAATTAAATTTTTGCATTAAAAAAAATTATCTATCCCCGCCAAGCCACAGGATAATTACTAAAATACTTAAAATTATTACTATATAATGCAGCCAAGTTACCTCTATGTTTCTCTTCTTCATAAAGTCCTTAAACATCTGAAACCCTTCTATAAAAATAAGAAAGGGCAAAATCGCTATCATATACCAAATTAAAAAAAGAATATGCCCCATTGGTTGATTATAACACAAGTCACGCTCGCTACTTGTAAATTTATCCTGAAAATCTTATAGTAAGACAATGAAAAAGGGGGCCAGGTCGGTATTACTTTTGCTTGGGGACATGGCAATGCTCATAACCGCGTTTTTCATCATGCTTGAAGTGGCGTTTCAGGGCGAAATCTCACAGCAGGTTGTGAGTAGCCACTTCATGCCCTTTGTATTTGTCTTTGGTATATGGATTTTTGTTTTCTTCCTTTTCAACTTATACGAAACACAATTAATAAAGCCTACCATACCCCACTTAAGAATGATCGGAATTGCATCATTAGTGGCTTTCTCTACAAGTATTATACTCTTTTATATTGTTCAATCTTTCGGTATCGCGCCAAAAACAAATTTAGTTATATTTAGCACGATCTTCGTGATCTTATTTATAGGATGGAGAAGAATTTTTTGCAATATCTTCTCAATAAATTTTCGAAAAAGCATAGTTTGTATTGTTGATCAAAATAAAAATAACGCTTACGTTAAAGAAATCATAAACTACATAGAAACTTACCCGCAATCTGGTTTTTATGTTCTTGGCATCTATTCATCTCTTGATGAATTCACGACAAGACAAGCTAAGACTCAGGTTGACACACTCATTGTATCAAAAGATTCTTTGAAAAAAACTGGAAACCTAATATTAATATACAATAATGTTAAAAATATTCTAGATTTGACATATGCATATGAAAACATACTTGGGAAAATTCCGGTTGACTCCATAGATGAAACATGGTTTCTACATAATGTTCAAAGCACAAACACTACTTCTTATAATATCATTACTTATTTTATAAATATTGCGGTTTCTTTGATTGTTTTGACAGTTACTTTTCCATTTCTCCTAGTCGTGGCTCTGCTTATCAAACTTTATGACAGAGGCTCTATATTTTACACCCAGCTAAGAGTTGGAAAGGAGAATAAAACCTTTAAGCTTTATAAATTTCGCTCAATGATAATGAATTCGGAATCAAATGGCGCTGTGTGGGCAGGCAAGAATGACAATCGCATCACACCTATGGGGAAAATAATCAGAAAACTTCATATAGACGAAATACCACAAATGATAAATGTATTAAAAGGTGATCTTTCTTTGGTGGGCCCAAGACCGGAACGCCTCGAATTTGTCGTTCAGCTCGAAAATACTATTCCTCACTATGAGTTTCGTCACATCATTCGCCCAGGATTCACCGGCTGGGCTCAAATAAAATACAGATATGCAAATACAGTGGAGAATTCAAAAGAAAAATTCCAATATGATTTGTTTTATATTAAAAATAGAAATATTTTTATGGATTTTGGAATAATTTTAAGAACAATACAAATTATCTTTACCCATTAATATGAAGAAGAGAAATAGAAATAAAACCGGTTTTACTTGTGGCGCTTTTGATTTAACTCATGCTGGACATTATTTAATGTTTAAAGAGATTAAAGCCAAATGTGATTATCTAATTGTAGGACTACAAGTAGATCCAAGTATAGACAGACCAGACAAAAACAAACCTGTTGAAACAGTGAAAGAAAGAAGGATAAAATTAGAAGCCTGTAAATATATTGATGAAATCATTATATACAATACGGAGGTTGGCCTTTATAATCTTCTTAAAAAATTAAATCCGGATATTCGTTTTATGGGTATAGATTGGAAAGACAGACCTAATTATTCGAGGGACAAGCTTCCAAAAATGAAAGTTATTTACAACAGCCGTAATCATACTTATTCGTCAAGCAACCTTAGAGAAAGAATAATTAAAAAACAAAAAGATGTGCTAAACTGATTGAACATGGATAAAATTATAAAATTTCTTTTTGTAAATAATAATACAAAACAAATTATAGTAAAAAATACTTTTTGGCTTTTTGCCGGAGAATCCTTGGGGCGTCTGATTAAACTGGGCCTTATTGTATACGCGGCAAGAGAGCTGGGGGCCGGAGGCTGGGGAATCTTTGCCTATGCGCTGTCTATCGCATCGCTCTTGATGATTTTTTCCGATATGGGAATAGAGAATCTGGTAGCCAGAGAAATATCACAAAAAAAATATAACCATAAGATGTTTATCTCAGCGGCTTTTTTATTAAAAAGCATTATTTTAACAATAAGTATCACCTTGGTAATTTTCGTAAGTCCGTACATATCAAACATAACGGAAGCCAGGGGACTATTTTTCATAATAGCTGTTATTTTCTTTTTTGACGTGATTAGGAATATGGGTTTTGCCATCAACCGGGTTATGGAAAAAATGGAAAGAGAAATGATGACAAAAGTAACCATGAATTTTGTCATTTTGGGATTGGGGATCGTTTTAATAAGCATGAACCCGTCCCCCTTGTCGCTGGCGATAGCTTATGCGACGGGAAGCGCCACGGGCGCTCTATTGATCCTATCCTGCATTCGAAAAAACATAATCGAATTTATTACGAAAAC
>MFUG01000014.1:10565-31656 GCA_001785615.1 Candidatus Nomurabacteria bacterium RIFCSPHIGHO2_02_FULL_42_19
TATCGGCCTTTATGCGGCGGCTCAAAGGTTTTTTCAATTTATTATAATCGTCCCATCAATGATTGCCTCCGCATCATTCCCTTTAATGGCCAGATTGGCCAACAAAGACAACGAGAAATTTAAGGTCGTTTTGGAAAAAACTCTTGAGGTTTTCATGCTGATAGGCATTCCGATCACCTTTGGGGGACTGATTCTGGCAAATCAAATTATCCCGTTGGTCTTTGGCCAAGCATATCTTGAAGCAATTCCCGTATTTCAAATACTTATGATAATGTTGTTGGTTTCCTTTCCGTTAATTTTACTGATAAATTCCATCTTTGTATATAATCAACAAAAAAAATTAGTAGCGGCAAATATATTTGGCGTTATTATGAATGTAATATTAAATTTTTTCTTAATTCCAAAGTTTGGAATAACTGGAGCAGCAGTAGCCACCTTAGCTTCCACATCAATGATAGCTTGGACTATGTGGAGAAAAATGAAAAAAATAAATAACTTTGAGATACTACCGACACTAAAGACAGTTATTTTACCAGTCATGGTTATGTCTCTGATAATTTTAATTCTTAAATACTTTGGCATTGGGGTAATATTTAACATTATAATTTCTTCTGCGGTCTATTTCTGGGTTTTATTTTCGATAAAAAGATCTATCTTTACAGAATTAAAAGAAATCATGGGCGGTTAGCTAATATCAGTTTGACAACAAAAATCAGTGAAATTTTTATAAATCTATATTATAATGAAGAAATTAAAATATTTATATCATATGAGAAACAACACAAAAGGCATAATACTAGCAGGTGGTAACGGAACGAGGCTCTATCCCCTAACGATGGCTATAAGTAAGCAGCTCCTGCCTGTTTATGATAAGCCAATGATTTTTTATCCGTTGTCTATTTTGATGCTTGCCGGAATCAGGGAAATCCTAATTATTTCAACACCTAGTGATCTGCCGAATTTTAAAAAACTTTTGGGTGACGGTAAAAATTTCGGGCTAAAATTATCTTATGCCGAACAACCGTCTCCCGATGGGCTGGCCCAAGCATTCATTATCGGCGAAAAATTTATCGGCAAAGACAATGTAGTAATGATTCTGGGCGACAATATTTTCTATGGTAATGGTCTGATAAAAATTTTACAAGAAGCAGTCAGAAACAAAAATCGCGCGACTATTTTTGGATACTATGTCAATGACCCAGAGAGATTCGGCGTTGTTGGATTTGATAAAAAATGGAAAGTTACTTCCATTGAAGAAAAACCAAAAAGGCCAAAATCAAACTACGCCGTTACCGGCCTTTATTTCTACGACAACAGGGTGATTGATTTTGCTAAAAAAATTAAACCGAGCGGTCGCGGAGAACTGGAAATAACGGACATCAATAAATTATATTTGAATGCCGGCGATTTGGATGTGAAATTACTCGGCCGTGGATTTGCATGGCTTGATACTGGGACAATAACTTCTCTAATAAATGCTAATGATTTTATAAAAATTATAGAGGAAAGGCAAAATACTAAAATCGCCGCTTTGGAAGAAATAGCATATAAAAATGGATGGATAAAACGCAATGATTTGATTAAAATTGCAAAACAATATGAAAAATCGCAATATGGCCAATATCTCATGCAAGTAGTATTGGAAAGCAGAAAAAAATAAGAATTTTCGCATTAAATAATATGAAAATTACCCCAACAAGCATAAAAGACGTTTTAATAATCGAGCTAGATATATTTGAAGATGTTCGCGGGTGGTTTACTGAATCCTATAATAAAAAAAATCTGGCAAAGCAGGGCATAAATACCAATTTTGTTCAAGATAATCACTCTTTTAGTAAACTCAAGGGAACACTTAGGGGATTGCATTTCCAAAACCTTCCTCACTCCCAGGCCAAACTAACCACCTGCACAAGGGGCGCGGTCTTGGATGTCGCAGTAGATTTGAGAAAAAATTCACCCACCTATAAAAAATGGGTTTCTGTTGAACTGACGGAAAAAAATAAAAAACAGCTTTTTGTACCACGAGGTTTTGCGCATGGATTCATGACTTTAACTGATAACACCGAATTCCAATACAAGATTGATAATTATTATGATAAAGAATCAGACAAAAGTATTCGTTTTGACGACCCAGAAATTGGAATAGATTGGGGAAACGAAAATCCTATTCTCTCAGAAAAAGATAAAAATACGCCATTCTTAAAAGATTGCGATATAAATTTATGATGAAAATTCTAGTTACCGGCGGAGCAGGTTTTATAGGTTCAAATTTCATTTTATATCTGATGGAGAAATATCCTGAATATAAAATTGTAAATCTGGATAAATTAACCTATGCCGGCAATCTGGAAAATCTAAAGAGTGTAGAAAAAAATCCAAATTATATGTTTATTCGGGGCGACATATGCGACAGAAAAACAGTAGAGGAAGCAATGACGGGGTGCGATATGGTCGTTCATTTCGCCGCAGAGTCTCATGTAGACAGGTCTATAGGCGGACCGGCAATTTTTATCCGGACCAATATTGTCGGTACCGAAATTTTACTGGAAGTAGCCAAGGAATTAAATATCAAGAGATTTCATCATGTTTCTACGGACGAGGTCTTCGGCACATTATCTCTGGATAATTTAGAAGAAAAATTTAATGAGGATACGCCATACTCTCCTCGCTCTCCATATGCTGCTTCTAAAGCCGGATCAGACCACTTGGTCAGAGCTTTTGTTGAAACCTACAATTTCCCCGCTACAATTTCAAATTGCACCAATAATTACGGACCTTTCCAGTTTCCGGAAAAAATAATTCCTCTTTTTATCACTAACGCTCTCCAAAATAAACCGCTCCCAATTTATGGTCAAGGGAAAGCAGTACGAGATTATTTATATGTCATCGATCATTGTGAAGCGATTGATTTAATCATCCATAAAGGCAAGATTGGAGAAACATACTGCATTGGCGGTGACTCGGAAAAAAACGGAGCAGAAATCGCTAAAACAATTCTGGCCTTGCTGGATAAGCCGAAAAATCTAATAACTTTCGTTGAGGACCGCAAAGGTCATGATATGCGTTATGCAATGGATCATTCAAAAGTCACCAACGAGCTAGGATGGCAACCATCAGTCACATTTGAAGAAGGAATTAAAAAGACTATTGAGTGGTATAAAACAAATAAACCTTGGTGGCAGAAGGTTATTGTAAAAAACACATGAAAAAAATACTTTTCACGGGTGGAAGCGGACTCCTAGGAAGCGAATTCAAGAAATTGGCGCCCAAGTGGCTATATCCTACTCATCAGGAATTTGATGTTACGGATTATAAGTCCATGAAAAAATACCTAAGGAGAAAAAATATCTCCAGTATTGTGCATGCCGCTGCCTTCATTTCTCCCCCAAAAGTAGATAATAACCCATTACTGGCTATCGAAACCAACATTAGCGGAACGGTGAATGTCACCAAGCTATGCATAGAAAATAATTTAAAAACGGTTTATGTAAATTCAGATTATATATTTAAGGGAGACAAGGGAAGATATAAAGAAGAAGACCCTGTTTACCCGGTAAACAAATATGGGTGGTCAAAACTCGGTGGCGAATGCGCCGTGAGAATGTATGATAATTCACTAATAATAAGAACAACTTTTGGACCGAATATATTTCCTTATGAAAATGCATTTATTGACCAATGGACCAGCAGAGAAAAAGTGTCCGTTATTGCCGGACTTATTATTAGATTAATTAAAAAGAATGCAGTCGGTGTTTATCACGTTGGCGGCAAAAGAAAGACAGTATTTGAATACGCAAAAGGAGTGAGCCCGTTAAAAAATACAGGGAAAATTTCAATAAAAGATGTGCCGTTTAAGCTTCCAAAAGATACTTCGCTTGATTGCGGCAAGCAAAATAAATTATTAAAAATTAAAATGAAAAAATGAAAATTCTAATTGGCGGTGGAGCTGGATATGTGGGGTCAAGATTAATACCGAAATTAATCGCGCTTGGATATGACGTCGATGTAGTAGACCTTCTCTGGTTTGGCAACCATCTACCTAAAAAAATTAAGGTGATAAAAAAAGATCTTTTTGATATTTCAGCCAAAGATATGGAGGGGTACGAGCAGTTTATTTTTCTTGCGGGACTGTCAAATGATCCAATGGCAGAATACAGCCCCGCTAAAAACTTTATTTATAATGGCGCATTGCCATCCTACCTTGCCTATGAAGCAAAAAAGGCCGGGGTAAAAAGATTTATTTATGCCTCCTCCTGTTCGGTTTACGGATATACTATGGGCAAGCCCTACGACGAAGAAGCTCCGGTTACATGTGAATATCCCTATGGAATATCAAAACTTCAAGGTGAACGAGGAGTGTTGCAACTACAAGATAAAAATTTTTCAGTAATAGCGTTGCGAAAGGGGACAGTTTCTGGATATAGCCCCCGTATGCGATTTGATCTTTTGGTCAATACTATGTTCAAGGCAGTGATGACGAATGGAAAAATCACCGTAAACAATCCCGCTATCTGGAGACCAGTGCTTGATATAAGAGATGCGGTGACAATTTATATTAAAGCAATACAGGCCGACTATTCCATAAGCGGAGTATTCAATGCCGCTTCTGGGAATTATACCGTGGGGCAGACAGTGGATATTGTCAAATCAGTGATGGAAAAATTAACAAGAAAAAAAATAAGCATAGAGGTGAAGGGTATGAAAGATTTTAGAAATTATAAAGTAAGCATAAAAAAAGCCAAAGTATATCTTGGCTACACCCCGCAGTACAGCATAAAAGATACTGTCAAGGATATATTTGAAAATAAAAAAGAATACGGGGATTTTTCAAATGAATCATTTTATAACATTATAATTTTTAAAAAAAGATATAAATGAAAAACATACTGATTAGTATTTGTATACCAACATATGAAATGCATGGAGGAGCGTTGAAAATGCTTACTCGGAGTTTTGACATGCTAAAGAAGCAAACCTTTAAGGACTTCGAAGTGGTTATATCGGATAATTCGGAAGATGACGTGGTAAAAAATCTGTGCGCAAGCCCCGCATATCAATCACTAAATATAAATTACTTTAAAAATCCCAGGAAAGGAATATCCAAAAACACTAACGAGGCTATAAAAATGGCCAGGGGTAAGATAATAAAAATATTGCACATGGATGACTATTTGGCAGATGAAAATTCTATGCAAGATATATTGGATAATTTCAAAGGGAATTGGCTGGTTACCGGATGCGGACACGACATGGGAGATGGAAGAATAATAAATACACATTTCCCTAGATACAATCAAAAAATATATATTGGTAAAAACACTATCGGCTCCCCTTCGGTACTCTCGATTAAAAATGAAAATCCGTTAATGTTCGATGAGAATTTAATTTGGATGAATGATTGTGGTTACTATGAAGAACTTTATGAAAAATACGGCGAACCGGATATTTTAAATAAAGTTAATGTCGTTATAGGCTTGGGCAAACATCAGACAACCAGTAATATAAGTAACGAGTTAAAAAAAAGAGAAAAAGCATATATGAAAGAAAAATATAAAGATAGAAAAAATTACCTGAATGCTTTCTCAAAACTATGGCAAGGCATCATAACATCAATCAAAAATATGTTTTCTTAGTTGCCCTGAAATATCTTGTTTTCCCACTTCGACAAAGGAGCGTTATATAAACTTTTATCGTTATGAACTACGTCAATTCTTCCTAAAAAGGGTTTGAATTTATATCGCCAATATTGAACTTCAGAAAAACCTGGATACCATCCGACAGTTCCGCCGAAATACAGAATGAGCGCCGTTAGGATGGCATCCATGGGCAATGCGCCGTTCCATTGCCCCTGTATATACGGAGATAAAAGGTCAATAGCGACTAAAAGCTCCTTTTCATTGGAAAAATGTTCAACAAAGAAAGTCCTGTTAAGCACTACCCCTCCCCAGCCGGCAAAATACATATTCCTGATATAACTCGGAATGGAGCTGTTGCGGGCCTTCAATAAGGAAGTGACTCCTCCTCCGCTGTAGTGATGGTTTGATTTGATGCAGTTCCAGTCAAATTTCAACTTTCTGATCTTGTTATGCAATATCGTATCGTCCTCCAGTATCATTAAGAAATCTTCCTTCGAATTCTGCGCGGCAAATAATAATCTTTTTACATAAGGTATGAGCCGTTCCTTAGACAAAAAATAAAGAGTGGTGCCATTCCCCGTTCTATTGGTTATATATTCGTATCTGCAGTTAAAATGCGAGGCAATATGGCTCATGTCGTCCCCCTGGTCGCAAAAAAGATGGACTGTGCCATCCAGATATATTTTCCGGAAAGAGGTAAGCGTTGCAATAACACATTTGGGTCTTTTATAACACTGATAAAATGCGCACATGGATGGTTTATTGTAAATATTGTTATTAGATTTTAGGTAATCAAAAACAGCAACACAGCGCAAAAAATGACTTTCTAGCCTAAACTTTACCCCTTTTATAATTTTTTTTAATAAAGTCATAATACAAAAACTCGCCAAATTATACCAAATAGACAGCTTAATATAAAGAAAATTAAAAAAGGCTTTTATCTTGGCTTACGCTATGCTAAGATAACTTGATGATACCTGTATTAAAACCAACAATAGATGCGCGAACCAAGAAGGAACTCCTGAAAGTCATGGATTCCGGCTGGTGGGGATTTGGACCAAAAACTCAAGAGTTTGAAAAAAAATTCGCAAAATATGTCGGTGCCAAGTACTGTGTTGCCACAAATTCTGGCACTTCCGCTTTAGACCTATGTCTAAAGGTTTATAACATTAAAGGTGGTGAGCTTATCACCACTCCGATGACTTTCGTATCCGACGCCATTGTCGGTGAATGGAACAATATGGATGTAACTTTTGCGGATATTGATCCGGATACGCTTTGCCTTGACCCTAAATCTTTAGTCATTACTAAAAAAACGAAAGCCGTAATTACAGTTGATTCGCATGGAAGATTGGCAAATATAAAAGGAATAAGAAAAAAATTTAAAGGACTGATTATCGAAGATGCCGCTCATGCGATGTATACACCGGGCGCGGGCAAAGATGCAGACATAACCATTTGGAGTTTTCAGGCCGTAAAATCTTTGCCGATGTGGGATGGCGGAGCCATAACCACAAATGACGAAAAAATTTATAAAAAATTACGCACCTTGACATGGCTTGGAGTGGAAAAATCCACCTATGATAGAGCAATGGGGAAAAAGTACACTTGGGATTATGATATTACCCAAAGCCAAGGAATTAAAGCGTATATGACAGACACCCAGGCAGTCGTGGGCTTAGGTCAACTACGCCGACTCACAAAAACCAACAAAAGAAGAAGGGCTATCCAGGCAATGTATAACAAGGCATTTAAAAATATGCCGGAAATAGAAATACCGAAATACTCGCACACAGTTCAGTACTATACAATGAAATGCGAAAATAGAAATGAACTAAGTGAATATCTTGCGGATAATGGAATTGTTACTTCAGTTCATTTTAAGCCACTTTCAAAGATGACTTATTGGAAGAAAGCTGTCAAGAGGCCCTTGCCGGTAAATGACGAGGTTTGGTTGAAACTGCTTACCTTGCCGGTTCACAACGCTTTAACCAATAAAGAAGTAAAATTCATTATCAAAAAAGTAAAGGAATTTTATGAAGGATAAGATTTTGATTACCGGTGGCAACGGAAAATTGGCCACCGAACTTAAAAAACATTTACCCGGAGATTATCTGAGTAGGAAAGATTTTGATTTTACGAAACCTATTATACTAAAGAAAAAATACGATTTAATCCTACACACAGGAGCATATACTAATGTCAAAAAAGCCGAATTAGAAGACAAGAAAAAATGCTTTACGACCAATACCTACGGCACTTTTAATCTTGTGCAATATTATAAAGATACACCTTTTATTTTTATATCAACTGAATTTGCTCAATATCCTTTTGCAATCTATGCTCTAACCAAAAAACTGGGTGAAGAAATAGTAAAAACACATCCCAATCACCTAATCATTAGAACTTTATTTAAGCCCAATCCCTTCCCCTTCCCAAAGGCGTACAAAGACCAATACACTCAAGGCGACTATATAGACGTAATAGCAAAGTTGCTTGCTAAAAGAATAAAAAAATGGAATAGAAAAACAAGCAAACTAGAGTATTTGGGCACGGGCAGGAAAACAATGTTTGAGCTTGCAAAAAGAACACGCCCGGATGTGAAACCAAATAGTATTTTTGATTATATGAAAGAAACCGGGCTTTTTATTCCAAAAGATTATGAGTAAACTAAAACTTCCAAATGTTACTCTTTGTTGTTTCGGTTCCGAAAAATATAGAATTCAGCAACAAAAAGCTCTTGATTATAGCTCAAAAGGAATAGAATTTGGGGCTGTAAAGAACATCATTGTAAACACAAATATCATTGACGAATGGAATAGGGCTGTTGTGTTTGACTTAGGAGACCACATAGATACTGATTTTGCCCTACTAATACATCCTGATGGAGGAGTGGGAGAACCGCAACTATGGCGAGAACAATGGCTACAATATGACTTTGTTGGGTCCCCTTTTCCACTACCTAATGATAATTTTTCATACCGAGACATTAATGGAAAAATTCAAAGAGTCGGCAATAGTGTTTCTTTACGCTCTAAAAAACTTATGCAACTTCCGAAAAAAGTTGGCATGGAATGGAAACCCTTTCATGAATATTGGAATGAAGATGGTTATATCTGCGTGAATATGAGACACATTTTTGAAAAGCATGGATGTAAATTCGCCCCTTTTGAAGAAGCGCTATTATTCGGCCGAGAAACGCCATTGTCGGAAAATAAGGGACTGAAAACTTTTGTATATCATAAAACAATAGGTGAAAACGCCTGTTACCCTGATTTTGAAAAAGGTAATCTATTAGTCACTGAAATGTATAATGGCCAAGGGTTTGGAAACCAACTTTTTTGTTATGTAGCGACAAGGACGATAGCCCTGGATAAAGGTTACGACTTTGGTATTATGCATCCGGAAAAATTTAAAGGAACTGATTTTTTAAACTTGGATTTTGGAAAAAAAGTTCTGGGAGGTAAAGGCCCTGAAGGCGGCCCTCCTAAAAAATTACCGGAGGAAATAAACTACTACTACCGTGAAAAGAAAATGATTCATCCAGTTAATGGTTCTGATATAAGACTTTATGATAAAGATTTGGTGAGTGTGTTCCCAAATACAAAAATTGACGGCATGATGCAAGATGAAAAATATTTTGAACACAGGAAAAACGAAATAAAAGAATGGTTAAAAGTTAAAGACGAGTTTGATTGCTACGACTATTCGAATGAAAATACTTGCGTTATCAATTTTCGCGGAGGAGAGTACGCGCGGCATAAAGATCTTTATTTAAGCAAGAAATACTGGGAAGATGCCGTGAATAATATGCTAAAAATAAACACGAATTTTAAATTCGTCGTTATCACTGATGATACGTATGAAGCAAAAAAGTTTTTCCCAAATTATGATGTTTTTCATTTTAATATTGCTAAAGATTACATTGTTATAAAAAATGCGCATTATTTAATTCTTTCCAATTCAAGCTTTGCCTGGTTCTCTGCTTGGTTATCGGAAAATCTAAAATACTGCATAGCTCCGAAATATTGGGCGGGACACAATGTGTCAGATGGCTATTGGATCTGCGGTTACAATATAACAAAAGGGTGGGTGTATCAAGACCGAGATGGAAAATTAAGCGATTATGCAACTTGTATTAGAGAATTTGAAGAGTACAAGAAGAATTATCCAGATTATTTCCAGACAAAAGATAGTCAAGCAAGACAATTTAAAGATAGAAATATCCTTTTGTTTTTGAAGAAAAAAATTGGTAGTATGCTTTCACTTAAAACAAAAAATTTTATAAGCAGATTTATAAAAATATAAACATGAAAATTGAGAAAAATTTTTTAATGGTTTCAAATTACAATGCTGATATCAGCTGGATTTTGGACTACACAGACAATTATATTATCTATGACCGAAGCGACACAAATGAATGGATAAGGCCTTTTGATCCCAAAAAGGTGATAAAAGTAAAAAACATCGGTTGGGATATATATGACAAATTTACATATATCATAGATAATTATGACAATCTACCGGATAGCATGATACTAACAAAGGGTAATATATTAAAGTATATTACAAAAGATGAATTCGATGAGGTTTGCAATAACACATCATTCACTCCCCTGTTTACTAAACACCACAAAACATATATGCCTGTTTGTTTTTATGGAGAAGATGGAATGTTTAATGAGATAAACAATGATTGGTATCACTTAAGTTCATTCAAAAGAAAATATTTTAAGGATTATAATTATTTTTTGAGATTTTGTTTCAAAAACCCCGCAATCCCAAAATATATTAAATTTGCTCCAGGATCCAATTATATTGTACCACGAGAAAATATAAAGAAATTTCCCAGAGTTTTTTACGAAAATTTAAGAACATTTCTTTCTCATCATAAGCTTCCCGGGGAAGCCCATATAATAGAGAGGGCGCTTTACACGATATGGACTTGCGATTTTCAATTAAATGAAACAATGCTTTCCCCTGTGAATAGCGCTTTAATTACTAAAAACAAGATCAAGCCAAGCATTATTAAAACAATTAACAGATTCATGAACAAAAAATTCTGGCAATTATGCTATTTTTTTAATAAAGTTTTTAAAAAAATAAAGAAACAAACCTCCATAGGGGTAAATAAGATCCTTTTTAGAACAAAGAATTTTATTGAAAGACCATTTTCAAAAACTCAATTATCGTCAAAGAAAGAGAGGGGACAAAATAAAGGTAAGAAGATATCAGAAATACTTTTAAAGTATGACACTGATAAAGTTAGAGGTGATAAGCCAGAAGGACATTGTTATGGCGAATCTTATGATGAAATATTTAGTCAGTTTGAAGACAATGTCGATTTAAATTTATTAGAAATTGGGGTCCAAAAAGGTGGCAGCCTGCTTGCTTGGAAAGAATATTTTCCTAAATCAAACATCTATGGTGTAGATATTGTGGATGAAAGAATCTATGTATCAGACAAAGTTAATTTTATTTTAAGTGATATAAAAAAATATAAAACAGATTTAAAATTTGATATTATAATTGATGATGGAAGCCATTTCTATGATGATGTTGTTTTTGTGGTAAATAACTTCTTAGATAAACTCAAGCCAAAAGGAGTTTTGGTCATAGAAGATGTGCAATCTCCTAAAAAGTGGGTATCTGGTATAGAAAAAATACTCCCAGGTGGATATATTTTAGAAACCAGAGATCTACGTCATGTCAACGGATATGGGGATGATTTTTTAATAATTATAAAAAAGATTTAAATTTCTTGCGAGGAAATGTTTAAAAATATAATAAAAAAATTATAACTAAAAACTTGCTATCCCCTTTCTTTTAATGCTATTGTATAATAATTAGATATGAAAATTATAAGGAACATTAAACCGGAATTTATAGATGGACGGGGCGGAATCACCAGACTTTTAGACAGTCCTATCCAAAGTATTTTACTTATTACCTGCAAAGCAGGATCCATTCGTTCCAATCATTACCACAAAAAGGATTCTCATTGGTGTTATATTTTATCAGGTAAAGCCGAATGGTACCAGAAGCCTGTTGAGGGAGGAGAGATGGAGATGGAGATATTAAATGCTGGGGATATGGTGTATGATCCGCCAAATGTTATTCACGCAGGTAAATTCCTGGAAGACACAGTTGAATTAGCTTTTTGCACTCAGCCTCGCAATCAAGAGAATTATGAGAAAGATACTATTAGAGTGAAGTTGATATGAGAATTGGACTTTTGGGTACAGGTAAGTGGGGCAAGCATTATGCTAGATTAATTCCCGAGTATGGAGAACTTGTAATTATGAACAGAAAAATTGACCCTACTGTAGATTGTGTAGTAATTGCTACACCTTCTGATACCCATTTTAAGTATATTAAGGAGGCGCTAAAAGCAAATAAGCACGTTTTGGTAGAAAAACCAATGGT
The DNA here is from genome assembly GCA_001785615.1 of Candidatus Nomurabacteria bacterium RIFCSPHIGHO2_02_FULL_42_19. Lineage (GTDB taxonomy): Bacteria > Patescibacteriota > Minisyncoccia > Phycocordibacterales > UBA9973 > UBA9973. The sequence goes on from MFUG01000014.1 coordinate 22,628, forward strand.
CTTATCTTTAAAGGAAGCAATGGAAGTCAAAAAGTTATTAAGAGATAAAGTATTTATGGTAGCGCATCAATACTGTTACAATGACGAAGTAAGAAAACAAAGGCCCTTGGAAAGGATTAGTTTGACGCATTCTAATTCAGCGGGGAGAAATTTTTTTTGGGAGATAGCCCCTCATCTGTTTTCGGTAGTAGATTTATTAGATTTTAAAGGTAAAGTGGAATTAAAGCTCATTAATACACCAGAAAAGATAAGAGAGTGGATGTTTGACAATAATAAACTAGAAGAACCTAAAACCGAACCTCTCCGTAATGAATTAGAACACTTTATAGATTGCGTTAAAAACAGCAAAACTCCTTTAACAGACATTGAACATGCTTTAAGAGTAATTACAAATATGGAAAAATATGAAATACAACATACAATGTAGAATATGCGGCTCTAGAGAACTAATAAAGTTTTTAGATTTAGGCAGTCAACCCTTGGCTAATTCTTTTTTAAGAACAGAGAAAGAATTTGAAACGGAGGAACGATACCCTTTGCAGGTATGTTTCTGCAATCAATGCAACCTAGTTCAGCTTTCAGGTGTGGTTAGCAAAGAAAAGCTGTTTTCGGATTACATTTACTTCAGTTCAGGTATGCCAAAACTATCTAATCATTTTAAAGCTTATGCTGAAGATGTAATGGGCAGATTCCTAAAGCCTAATGATTTTGTTGTAGAGATAGCCAGCAATGATGGCATTTTGATAAAATTTTTTCAGGACAGAGGATTTCGTACACTGGGAATTGACCCCGCTGTTAATGTAGTAAAGATAGCCAAGGAATTTGGTGTTAGAACTCTTGAGAATTTTTTTAGTGAGAAATTAGCCAAACAGATAGTAATAGATGAAGGAAAGGCAAATGTTATCCTAGCTAACAATGTAGTAGCTCACATAGACGATCACCACGACTTATTCAAGGGCGTAAAGAATCTTTTGGCTGATGACGGAGTGTTTGTTATGGAAGCCCCTTACCTAGCAGATATGTTTGAAAATCTTACTTACGATACTATATACCACGAACATCTGTCTTATCTAGCGCTTCGTCCTCTCAAAAAATTATTTGAAATGCATGACCTAGAAGCATTCGACATTGAAGTAAACGTAGTTCAAGGCAGGTCTTTACGCATCTTCGTAGGACACAAGGGTAAGCATAAAATCACTACAAACATAAACAAGTATATAGAACTAGAATTGTCAAAAAGGATGGATAATCTGGAAACATATCAGCGCTTAGTAAGTAAAATAACAGAACAAAAAGAACAATTAATAAAACTTTTAACCGATTTAAAGCAACGGGGAAAAAAGATTGCCTCTTATGGAGCGCCAGCCAAAGGAAATACAATGTTGAATTATTGCAATATAGGAACTGATATTTTAGATTATGCGTTAGAGGACTTACAAGTCAAGCAAAATATGTTTACTCCGGGTATGCACATTCCTATTGTGAGCGCTCTTTACGCACATAGTCACGAACCTGATTATTATCTAATGTTAGCTTGGAACTATGAAAAACAAATTTTAGAAAAAGAGCAGGATTTTTTAAAAAAAGGCGGAAAGTTCATTATTCCCGTAAAAGGTATTAAAATTGTATGAATAGATTCTTTATTAATAAATTCAAATAAGATTATATATTACTTATGGCAATAATAGATATATTTTCATTTTGTGGTGAAATGGATATTTTAGAAATTCGTCTAAATATTCTTTCTGATTATGTAGATGAATTTATTATCTGTGAGAGTGATGAAACTTTTACAGGTCTTAAAAAACCCTTATATTTTAAGGAGAATATGGCACGATACGAGAAGTTCTTGCCCAAAATTAAACATTTTGTTATGGCTTCCGACGATCCGATTCTCTTGCTGGGAGCAAAGAAAAGTCCAGGTGTCCCAAAAAATTTATATTGGTGGAAACCCCAAAATTTATATTGGTGGAAACGAGAATACACACAGAAAGAAAGTATGCGGTATGCTCTTACCCACCTAAAAGATGACGACTTAGTATTCATAGGCGATGTGGATGAGATATGGAACCCTTTAAACATGCCCCCATTTGGGAGATGGAAACTTAGACAAACTGTATATTCTTACTATCTCAACAATAAATCTGATGAATGGTGGGAAGGCACATCAGTTATACCCTATAAAATGATAAAAAATGATACCTTGGACAATCTTCGAGCTCACGATACCCATAGAGAATATATGAAAGCACCAACCTACCAGAATTGGGGATGGCATTTTACAAATATGGGGGATGCTGAGTTTATTAAACGCAAACTCAATAGTTACTCGCACCAAGAATTTAATTCTCCTAAATATACCGACAAAATAGAGCAACGAATGGCCGAGAACAAAGACTTTATTGGCAGGAATTTCAAATTCTGGACTGATGAAAAAGATTTACCAAAATATATTTTGGATAATAAAGAAAAATATAAAAACTTATTTAAATCAAATGAAAAAATTTAAAAAGAAGATAAAGAAATGTCTTAGTAAAAGATTGCCAGAAAGTGTAAAATATTTCTATAAATATGAATAAAATTGATGCAGGTAAAATTACCTTTGATGTAAGAAGATAACAAATCTATTATTTAAATGCAAGTAAATTTTTAACTCTCACCAATCGTTCTTCAGGTGAACCGACTATCTTAACAAATGGAATTTTATGCTTTTCTAAAATGTCTCTGATCCGTTCATCTATAGCTTGTTGGAATTTTATATCAGTTGTTCGGACACCATCATCTTCAATAGCAAATTGTCCACTAGGTAAATATAAAACTAAATCATATTTACTAAATTTTGGCACTAATGTTTTAGTGGCAAATTCAATCAAGAATGATTCATCAGAAAATAAATGATGTATATATGCAAGTAAATCTATGCCACAACGGTCAGCCACCCATTTACTCTCGATACTTTCCAATTCAATTTGCTTCGCGATTAGCCAAAGCTCTGTTTCTGCTGTCGCAATGTAATCAAGTTTATATCCCGCCTCCACAGCTAGCCGGGCTGCCTCCGGCAAAATTTTAAAATCAGGAAAATGCTTATTGATTTGTTTGGCTAAGGTAGTCTTGCCTACCCCTTGAGCGCCAGTAATTACAATTTTCATATTATTTCGTCCCATCCCTCCAGCCGGTCATATATTCTTTTTGTTTTTTAGACAAAACATCAATTTGGGCCCCGAGACTTTTCAATTTTAAGGTGGCAATTTTTCTATCCAAAGCCTCGGGTAAAACATGAACCGAATTATTTAATTTTCCCGCGTTTTTTACAAGAAACTTCACAGCCAGCATTTGGTTGGCGAAACTCATATCCATAACTGATGCCGGATGTCCTTCGGCGCTACCTAGATTTACCAATCTTCCACCGGCAAGCACAAATACAGTCTTACCGTTTTTTAATTTATAACTTTCCACAAAATCGCGCAGAACTTTTCTGGTTTTAGTGACTTTTTTAAGCGCAACCAGATCAATTTCCACGTCAAAATGACCAGAATTGGAGATTATGCATCCATCTTTTATAATTTTAAATGTTTTTGATCCGACAATGTCAGTATTGCCGGTAACGGTACAAATAAAATCCGCCTCCTTGGCTGCTTGTGTCATTGGCATAACCCTAAATCCGTCCATTAGCGCCTCTATGGCTTTGACTGCATCAATTTCGGTAACTATAACATTGGCTCCCATACCACGAGCTCGCATTGCTAACCCCTTTCCGCACCATCCATAACCGGCAACGACAAAAACAGACCCGGCTATCAATTTATTGGTGGCGCGAATGATGCCATCTAAAGTAGATTGGCCGGTGCCGTAACGGTTATCGAAAAAATGCTTGGTCATCGATTCATTTACCGCAATAACTGGAAAAAGAAGTGTCCCCTCGTTTGCCATTGATTTAAGACGAGAAACACCGGTTGTAGTTTCCTCTGTTCCACCAAGTATTTTTTTAGCTTGGCTTGGTCTTGCAGAATGTAATTCCCCCACCAAATCAGCTCCATCATCCATAGTAATATCTGGCTTCATATCAAGCACATTATTTAAATGCTCAAAATATTCATTTTTACTTTCTCCCTTTTTGGCAAAAACTGGAATATTGAAATTTTGCACCAAAGCGGCAGCCACTTCATCTTGGGTGGAAAGAGGATTGGAAGCGCACAAAACGACTTTTGCCCCCGCTTCTTGAAGCGCAATCATTAAATTTGCCGTCTCTGCTGTCACATGCAAACACACCCCAATAGTCATATTTTTAAAGGGTTTTGTTTTTTTAAAATCCTCCGCAATACCGGAAAGCACGGGCATATCCTTCCTGGCCCACTCAATCTTTGTAATTCCCTTTTTTGCCAGATTAATATCTTTGATACTATATTTCATAAGTATACAAATAATTTATTCAATAAATTTCAGTATATCATATAATACAAATCATTTATAATCAAATCCTTGATAAAAATACAAGTATATTTTATCACTTAAATTATATTAATAAACTTAAATACTAGCAAAATCATCATGATGTCTGTTATACTATTTGTAATATAAACAAAAATATGCCGATAGACAATCCAATAAAGAAAAAAAAAATTGTCACAGGAGCCACAGGATATGTTGGACAACATCTTGTTAATTCTCTCATTGAAAAGGGGCATCAGGTTTATGTATTAAAAAGAAAAGAATCTCCTATTTTTTCCAATAACAAAAATATCAATATAATCATTGGCGACATTACCGACCCGATTAACTTACCACCGGACATTGATACTATCTACCACTGCGCGGGAGTTATTTGGGAAACTGAACAAATGGAAAAGGTAAATGTATTAGGAACAAAAAACATCGTCGAGATTGCCCTCCGAAATAACTGTCAACTGATACATCTTTCCAGCGCCGGAGTAATAAACCCACACAATGCCTACGAATGGTCTAAATATAGAGGCGAGAAAATAGTCTTGGACGGAATAAAAATCGGTCTAAAAGCGCATATATTGAGACCGACCACTATTTTCGGCCCTGGAAAAAGTCGAGAAGGAAACAGTTTTCTAGAACTTATAAAAAGTGTGCGAAGTGGTTCCTATAAAAACATTGGTCAAGGAATATATAACATTGTTTATATTGACGAAGTGGTGAAAGCAATGATAGAACTCTCCGAAACGAATATTCCATATGGCGACGCATATTTAATAAATAACCCCATAGCTTTTAAAGATCTGGATAGTTTGGTAAAAAATATACCTCCAGTTATCGCCCAAAAAACCAGAGCTATTCCTTATCCTGTCGCTTGGTTTGCCGCCATGATATTAACCTTGATTTGTTTCATAACTCGTCGAAAAAACCCTTTAACGTTTTCACGGCTTAAAGCGCTTACCAATACTACGGCCTACTCCCAAAATAAAATTATGGAAGTGATTCATTTTAAAAACACTCTGCCAATAGAAGAATACATCAAGAAAGTTTGTTTACCGTGAATTACGAAACTTGTCGCAGGCGTACTTTTTGAGAGGCCTTTCGCAGGCTGACGAGCCGAGAAGTTCGCTCCGCAAGCTTGCGGAGATAGATTGCCTATCAAAAAGTATGCCAAGAAGGAGTTTCGTAATTTGCAATGCTTAAATCTTTTTGTGTAATTTTAAAAATATACCTTTTAGGCGTGCGGGCATTAAATTAAAAATGGGATAAAAGCAAATTTTTGTCCATCCCAATATTATTGCAAATAAATAATTCGGATAAAAATCTTTATGTTCTTGCGCAAAAAGCAGATTTTGTTTTAAACGCAAAAATTTATCCTGAGAATTATATCCCCCTACGCTAAAACAATACTGAACCGCGTACTCCTGCAAATTCGTAAATTTGCCAATTCTGCCAAGCCGAAGCCAAAGGTCATGGTCTTCTGACATTTTTGTCACAGTATAACCGCCGATTTCTTTAACGGATTTTGTCTTGTATAAAACACTGGAGTGAATAAAACAATTCGCGCGTAAAATCTTTTTCCTAATTTCTAAATCAGTTTCAGGCATAAAATACCTGGCTATTTCAGACCCACCCTCATCAACCACAATGACACCGGTTCCGATTAATACGTAATCACTGTTTTTTATTAAAAACTCAACTTGTTTCTTTAGCTTGTCTTTGTCTATCCATTCATCATCTTGGTCAATTTCTGCAATATACTCGCCCAAAGATATATCCAAGGCAATATTGCGAGTTTTTTGCACCCCTAAATTACGTTCATTCTTAATATATTTGATTCGCTTATCGTATTTTGTAAAAGCAGTAATGATTTCCTCAGTATTATCACTGGAATCGTCATTTAGAATAATAAACTCAAAATCCGCAAAGGATTGGACCAGAACGCTTAAAATTGCTTTCTCAATCCATTTTGCGCCATTATAGGCAGGCATTATGACGCTAACTAGTGGTGTTTTCATATCTTAAAGCCAAAGCTAAAATTATAAAAAACCAGAAAAATCCCAAACTATCGTCAAACATTATAGAAATACTAACCGCAAAAAGAGCGCCAAGCAATGCAAGGGTGAAAGGATTAAAATCAGATTTTAATTTAATAAAAAGGTTCTTGAACGCGCTGATAAAAATATAAAGGAAACTAAGTATCCCCAACAACCCTCCCCATAACCAAATTTGAAGGAGTGTATTATGCGGACCGGAATTTATATATTCTCCATTATAATCTCTAAGGTTAAAGCTAAAATGGGTATTTGGACCTATGCCCAGCGGATTTATCCATACTTGCCTGAAATAAAAAGGCCAGATTTGAAAGCGAGTTTCTCTTTCAGGATTAATAAAGACCGGACTGTCGGCTCTATCATTAATGAACTTATCAACAACATAACCGACCGATTTATCTTTAATTGCTAAATAACTAGAAGCATCAGACCCAGCTGGATATAAAATTCTCAGAAAAACTCTTTGTTTCCCCGTGTTGGGGGTTAAAGCAAACCCTACTGCAAGAATTACAAAAATAAGAAGTCCGCTATAAAATAATTTTTTCCAATTAAAATTATTAAATGAAAAAACAAGCCATATAAAAATTGAAGCGAAAAGTAGAGAGATAAGTCCCCCACGAGACGCAGTCCAAAACAATAAAGATACCAAGGAAAAAGAAACTGCAATGTATCTTACTCTAAGCCATTTGTTTTCCGATTTGAAAAGAGAATAGGTGATGAAAAAAAATGCCGGAATAAGCAAAATCTTTGATATTATATTCGGATTCATCGTAAGACCCAAAAAAGTGCCGGCATTCCCGAGCGAGAGATAATAAACTGCTTTGGGAAAGAATACAAAAATCCCGTATACAGCCGGCAAAAGCAGAGCGTAAAAATATATTTTAACGTAATTTTTATCGTTTCTGGTGTAAATCAAAATCAATAAAAATATGCTTAAAGAAAATATAAAAGCGCCGAACTCCAGAAGCGCGTTAAAGGTGTATGGAATCCCCTTTAAAATGGATACCCCCCAGCCGAGCAAAACAGAAAAAACCAAACAAATAAAAGCTATTTTGATGTCCCTGGGTATGGAAAAGAAAAACTCTTTTATTTTATTATTCTTGAATATATCAACTATAACCAACAAAACAATCAGCAAAACTATTATTTCAAACGGCTTCGGAATAAAAGTGTTGTAAAAGTTCCCCAATCTGTAAATCAAAGCAAGCAGTGCAAGAAGAATTAAATTTTTATTCACATCTTCAAATGTCAAATTTTTGATTTTATTGATTATATTATTCATATTCGTAGCCAGCTATCTGGAATTAAATCACTGGTATTGATTTTCGCATCAGTGAACCATTTTTTAGGTGCAACAACAATTTTATCAGGATTGTTTGAAAGCCATGCCCCCCACCAAGAAAAAGTGCTGTTGGGAATAATGAAAAATTTACAAGCAGTCATCAGGTATAAATGCCCTTCACCTTTTTTGCCTGCGTATTCACTACCCACAAACATAGTTGGATGGGAAAATTTTATATTTTGCTTGCACCATTCTATATCATCCGAAAATACAAAAATTTTTCCAATTTTTTTCTTCTCTTTAATATATTTTATCCCATTTTCATAGTAACCCATATCATACCCGCCATGAAACCCACCCCCACTGTGGGTTCTCCTTAAATGCACACAAAGTGATTCTGTATTTTTTATATCATCGAGTAATATTTGGGTCGCAAGAGATAATGGTTCTTTTAATGTAAAATCTTGTCTAATTGTTTGCGCAATATCTAAAAAATATTTTTCACTTTGCCAAAAACCTTCTAAATATGTATTTGGACCAAGGTCTAATACTTTTTTATCAAAACTAAAAGATTTTTCCCAGCCGGGCAAAAATGCAAGTTTGCGAAGAATCGCGTCAATAACTAGCATAAGTTTTCCTCCTAAAAAAGGCCTATTCCAAAATGATATGTCTTCTGGTTGAGCAAATGTGGCATCTATATTAAAAACATCCAAATCAAAACTACGAAAAGAAAAATGTGGTCGAAACATATACGACATTTTTACTCTATGATTTAGAAATGTCACATCCAGCTTAAGAGGAACATTGTGTTTTAAAGAAAGAGTACGCCCAAGTGCATACTGAAACATCTGATTCCCCATTCCACCTGAAAGTCGAACAATAATCATGCTTTTATTTCAACCTAAAAAAGTTTTTTACTAATGATCTTTTTACTTCTTCCAACTTCCCTTGATTCCCTGAAGCGTCTCTATTCAATTCTCTTATCCTTTCTAGTTCCCCTTTTGCATCTTTGAAAAAATCTTCCCATTTTTGATCTCCCAGTTCTTTTAAAATTTGCGCATACTGTTCCATTCTTTTTATTTTAATTTCCCTGTTTGACTCGTCGGACTCATTATTGATTTGAATTTCATTATAAAGAAAATTTAAAGGTACGCCTCTTACCTTTTCTCCTGCCTTTATCGCATCAATAATTGGAACAAAAATTGCATCCCATAAATCCAGCCTACCTTTATCAGAGTTGTAAGCTAAGAAAT
>MFUG01000015.1 GCA_001785615.1 Candidatus Nomurabacteria bacterium RIFCSPHIGHO2_02_FULL_42_19
CAGACTCCGAGCGTGCGATTAGGAACACTCCTTAATTCTTGCTAAAATAGGTTCGAGCAAAGTTAATTAAAGAGCACAAAATTAATTGACTTAAAGGAAAAAAAATCTAGAATGAACGACGGAGGTGTCAGTGGGCACTCGTCTCCTTGAAAAAGTGGGGCGGGAAGTCGTCGCAGACACCCTTGCCCTTTTTCTCTTCTCCCTGGCCGGATTCCTCTTCACCATCTTTTACGAGATGTTGATTATCGGAATCTCCGTCCAGCAGTGGCTGGGGATAAGGATCGTGTACAACACCATTAGAGCCCTGACGGCCGTACCCCTCGCTCGATTCAACCGCTTTCTTCGCAGACGCTTTGTGAAGGAGTCGAGCAATTGGTGGGTTAAGCCAGCGGTAGACACTCTGTCTGTCTGGCTTTACCAACTGCCGATCTACATAGTGAGCGCGGCGGTAGTGGGCATGAGCTCTGGCCAAGTGCTGGCCGGCTGTGCGTTTGACCTGATCGAGTACGTAGCGGTCGGGTGGACATACGGGCCACTACTTACTTGGTCTCGGGCACGGCTACGTGTAGGGAAGGAGTAATCTTACCTAGGCCGCCTGCGACTAACCTCGCAGGCGGCCATCGTCTTTTAAGGGTGTACTTGAATTAATAATATATAAAATTGTATAATATCACTTATGTCAGCCGAATTTCTTACGCATATTGAGAGTAAAAAATATAAAACCCGTTATCGTACGGAGTTCATTACCATTACCGGTGATGTGCAGTTGATTATAAAAAATTCTGGTATCAAAAAGGGAATTATCGTAATCCAGACGCATCATACTACTTGTGGCGTGTGGGTAAATGAAGATGAAAAAAATTTAATTGGTCCCACAGAAGAGCTGGGCTATACGGCGGACTTGCGTAAAGTGCTGGACGACTTTGCCAACCCGACTCTGGAATACGGGCACAATGATATTTGCCATAGGGATAACAAGGATGGCAAGAGAAATACGCATCTATGCGAACCGGATGAAAACGGAGTGATTAATGAATGTATCAACGGACACTCGCACGCACAGGCGCTCTTGATTCAGCCATCGCTCTCCCTTATCGTGGAAGACGGCAAGCTCCTACTCGGTAGATGGCAGGAAATTATGCTGGTTGAGCTCGACCACGACCGAGAACGAACGGTCTCTTTCTTGATTCAAGGCGAGAAATAATCAATTTCTAATTCGCTTAATTATAAAATTCTGTTATCATTTTAGCCATGTGCGGAATTGTCGGATACATTGGAAAAAGGGAGGCCTTGCCTATTTTAATTAAGGGATTAGAGCGGTTGGAATACCGTGGCTACGATTCTGCCGGGGTGGCTTTGATGGGGAGGGGCAAGATTTTTGTCTATAAGAAGAAAGGAAAAGTTGCTGCATTGAAGAAATTTATAAAAAGCAAAGATAAAAAAAGTTTAGCCGGCGGAATCGGCATTGCGCATACTCGCTGGGCAACGCACGGCGAGCCGTCCGATAGAAATGCCCATCCTCTACTGTCAAATTCTGAAAACATTGCAGTCATTCACAATGGTATAATTGAAAATTATTTACCGCTTAAAAAAATATTAATAGAAAAGGGCTATAAGTTTAAAAGTGATACGGATACCGAAGTTTTGGCGAATTTAATTGAAGACGTCAAAAAAAATACAAAGGTAAGTATCGATGAAGCAGTACGCTTAGCATTACAACAGGTGGTAGGCGCGTACGCCATCGCGGTGCTATCCAAGGATGATAAAGAGACAATCATCATCGCTAAAGCAGGCAGTCCGGTGGTTATCGGTGTCGGCAAAGGGGAACATTTTATTGCCTCTGACGCGACGCCATTGGTTGAATATACCGACAAGGTCATTTATCTGGACGATTACGAAATGGCCATAATAAAAAGAGGAAAGCTTACGGTAAAGACAATACAAAATGAAATAAAAAACCCTTACGTCCAAAAGTTAGAAATTAAAATTGACGAACTGGAGAAAGGTGGCTTTGCACACTTTATGCTCAAAGAAATTTACGAACAGCCCAAGTCAATAAGGGACAGCATGCGGGGGAGAATAAATGTGGAAGGGGGCTCGGTAAAATTGGGAGGCATAGAAAAGTATCAAAATAAACTAGTAAATGCAAAGCGGATACTTATTCTTGCTTGTGGTACATCCCTTCACGCTGGAATGGAAGCCAAGTATTTTTTTGAAGAGTTAGCCAAAGTGCCTGTTTTAGTAGAATACGCTTCGGAATTTAGGTATAGAAGTCCGGTAGTTTTTGAAAATGATCTGGTCTTGGTGATTTCCCAGTCGGGCGAAACGGCAGATACCTTGGCCGCCTTGAAACTGGCTAAAGAAAAAGGAACGACAATTTTTGGTATTTGCAATGTCATCGGTGCCTCAATTCCGCGTGCCACTGATGCTGGTATATACACTCACGCGGGGCCGGAGATAGGCGTAGCATCTAGCAAGGCCTTTACTGCGCAGATAACCGTGCTTTTACTCATTGCTCTATATTTGGCATCTTCTCAAGGAACTTTAAATAAAAAAGAAATGGTAAAAATTTTATCCGAACTTGAAAATATTCCCAAAAAAGTTGAAAAAGCACTTTTAACCAATGCAACTGTTATTAAAATAGCTAAAAAATTCAAGAATGCTAAAGATTTTATTTATCTGGGGCGAGGATATGGATACCCCTTGGCGCTCGAGGGGGCTCTAAAGTTAAAAGAAATTTCTTACATTCACGCGGAAGGTTATCCGGCGGGGGAAATGAAGCACGGGCCGATTGCCCTAGTGGACAGCAATATGCCGGTTGTTTTTGTTGCTGACAAGGGGGGATCGTACGAAAAAGTTATAAGTAATATGATGGAGGTTAAGGCGCGCAAGGGAGTCATCATCGCTATTATTAATGAAGGAGATGAAAGTGCAAAAAAGATTGCGGATTATGTAATAGAAATTCCAAAGACCCTGGAATTTATGATGCCCTTAGTAGCTTCAGTACCGCTCCAGCTTCTGGCTTATCACATTGCGCTTCTTCGTGGGTGTAATATAGACAAGCCGCGCAACCTGGCAAAAAGCGTAACGGTGGAGTAAAATGGAAATTATAGAAAAAAAATATATAGAGAAATTTTCTTTGCCATTACGGATTTATAAAATGGCGTATGTTGCAGATGCTATAGGTAAAAGCGGAGAAGAATTTTCCATATTTGTGGGTTTGGATGAAAAATTAGTCGCGGAACTTACCAGATATTCAGAGGACTTAAGCGATACTGAGCTTCAGAAGAATACTCCTGATAAAGAACGTTTCGCCAAGGGCGCCTATGAGGATTGGTATAAAAAAATCCGTACACCGTTTGCGTTTGTGCACAAGAAAACTGATGTTTTGGCGGCACTAGTTTGGTTGGGCCCAAGGCCACTTGATGATAAAGAAGGTAATTGGCACACAGTTGGTTGGAGATCTTACAATCCTTGGAGAGGTAAAGGAGTTATGAAGGACTTTGCCAACTTCGCTATTAATTTTTATTTGAAACATTTTCCTGATGTGAAACTCTGGATCACAGCCAAAGAAGAAAATACTGCGAGCCTGCACTTAGCAGAAAATCTGGGTTTCAAAAGAATAAAATATGTTCGAGAAAAAGGTTTTTTTGAAATGATTAAAGATGCTACAATATAAAATATGGACAAAAAGCAATCACAATTAATCAAAGCCCTTACAATAGATCTAAAGGAAGATGGCTGGGAAAAAAGCCGCGGTTTTGTAATGCGGGATGTGCCGATGCCGGTACTTGATGAGAAGAGGAACAAAGAAGATGCAATCTCAGTAATTTTAAAAATTCGCTACGCAGGAGTATGCGGATCCGATCGGGGGCTTTGGTATAGAACTGCTTTTAAAGATTTAGTTCGGGACTCTCTAGAAAAAGAAGGCAAGAGTATGCGGATCAACGGGCATGAATTCGTGGGAGAGATTGTGGAAATGGGCTCGATGGTGCATCGTCTTTATTATGATCCAGATCCGAAAAATAAAGCGAAAATCGAAGTAGGAAGTCTGGTATCTGGGGATTCTCACGTAACCTGCGGCCGTTGCTATCAGTGTCGCATCGGGGAAGAGCACGTGTGTATGAATGAATCCATTTTAGGAATTTCAATCGACGGAATTTTTGCTGAATATGTAAAAATTCCTGCCAAAAATCTTTGGCCAGTGGATGAGTCTAGACTCCGCCCCGAGATTGCAGCAATATATGATCCGTTTGGCAATGCGGTGCATGCAACTTCCGTGGTAGACATGCGCGGGCAGAGAATAGCAATTTTCGGATGCGGTCCCATCGGACTTTTTTCCGTGCTTCTGGCACGCAATTCTGGCGCGGCAAAAATTATTGCAGTAGATGTGAGTAAAGAGAATTTGAAAATGGCGAAGGAATTAGGCGCGCACGAAACTATTTTAGTGGAAAAAACAAAAAAGAAAGATGAATGGGAATCAGATAGAAATGTCGTAGATAAAATCATGAAAATAACGTATGGAAAAGGCGTGGATATTTCGATGGAGATGGCTGGGCCTTTTTCCTCGGTCAATAATTCAATTGATAGCACTCGTCGTGGCGGGCATGTGATACTTTTTGGCATTAAAGACGGCAACCTTGTGATTCCGAAGTTTTCTCGGGTGATTGTCCGAGGGCTTACTATTCACAACATTATCGGTCGCGAAATTTTTAAAACTTGGCAAACGGCGCAGAGAATCTTAAACGACAAACAAAACGATATTACGGAAGCTATCTGGAAAGTTATCTTGAAAAGTGGCAAGGGCACGATCTTAAATTTTAAAGATTTCACACCGGAAAATTTCGAAAAAGCGATGAATGAAAATCCTAAAATTATTTTTAAAATGTAGGAATATATGTATTCCAAAAAACTTACAGAATCTATAGAAAAAGAATTGGAAGCGCTTAAGACGGCCGGGAAATTTAAGGTGGAGAGGGAACTCGAAGGAGCTCAGGGGCCAGAGGTAGAAATTGCTGGCAGGAAGGTCTTGATGTTTGCCTCGAACAATTATTTGGGTTTAGCGAACCATCCGGGAATAGTGAAGGCCGCTAAGGATTCACTGGGAGAATATGGCTTCGGTCTTTCATCGGTTAGATTTATTTCTGGAACTGAAACGATACATAAAACTTTAGAAAAAAAACTCTCTGAATTTCTTGGTACTGAAGATGCTATTTTATATTCTACGAATTTCATGTCAAACCTTGGATTTTTCGCCAGCATTACCAATGAAGCGTTTGGCGCAGAAAAACACGTGGATGTAATTTACAGTGATGAATTAAACCACGCCAGTATTATCGATAGCTTCAAGCTTTGTAAAAAAGAAAATTTAGAAAAAAGAATTTATCCGCACGGAGATCTGGCTGCTCTAGAGCAAGCTCTAGAGCAAGACAAAGATAAAAATTATCGTTTCAAAATAATTGTTACCGACGGTGTTTTTTCTATGGAAGGATACTTGGCGGACTTGCCGAAAATAAAAGAACTAGCTGAAAAATACGAAGCACTGCTATTTGTGGATGATGCTCATGCAGTCGGAGTTCTAGGCAAGACCGGTGCCGGAACCCCGGAACATTTTGGCCTGCAGGGGAAAATCGATGTTCTTTCTGGAACTTTCGGTAAGGCCCTAGGCGGGGCGGTGGGAGGATACATAGCAGGGAAGAAACAGATAACGGAGTTACTTCGCCAAAAGTCCCGCACTTATATGTTTTCAAACTCTTTACCTCCATCTGTGGTGATGGCGTCAATTAAGGCGCTGGACCTACTCAAGGAGCAACCAAAACTTTTAAGCAAAGTAAAAGAAAATTCAGATTATTTTAGAAATGGAGCAAGAAAATTAGGATTCAATGTTCTAGACGGTGAGCATCCTATTGTGCCGGTGATGTTAGGAGATGCGGCGCTTACTCAAACTATGAGCAAAAAGCTTTTAGAAAAGGGCTTATACGTAGTCGGGCTTTGGTTCCCAGTGGTCCCCGAAGGTACTGCGCGCTTGCGTTTCCAGATTTCTGCAGCCCATACCACCGAACAAATTGATCGAGCACTAAAAATTTTAGCAGAAGTCGGGAAAGAAATGGGCATTTTGAAGTAAGATTAAATTTTAATGTTAAACTATTACCTTTGTCTACTAAACCAGTATATGCAGATTCAGTAGACAAGTAAATTGAAAGTTATATAACATACCTAATAAAACAATGCGAGGAGAAACCCTGTATAAAATTTTGGATTTTCTTGAAGATCAGAGCTTAAGCACGCTTGATTTCTTTCAATCCTTTCTTTCGGCAGGATATGGGGCAAGTATGAATAAAATTGATTATGAATATAAAAAACTTAACCGCCAAAGAGCAAACTATAAAATAGAAAGGGATAAAAGACGACACTTGCAAAAGTATATTTCTAAATTAAAAAAGGACGGGCTAATTATAGAAAATCCTGGAAAAGAAATTTCGATTTCATCTTTTGGAAAAGAAAGACTGGAACTGTTTAAAAAGAATAAAATGCTGGATAAAAAAATCTATAAAAAAGAAAAAGGGAATCATGTGATTATCGTAAGTTATGATATTCCCGTTTTATTCAACAGAGAAAGAGATAAAATACGAGAGATATTGAAAATACTTGGTTTTAGTATGGTGCATAAGAGTGTATGGGTAGGGAAGATGAAGC
This sequence comes from Candidatus Nomurabacteria bacterium RIFCSPHIGHO2_02_FULL_42_19, assembly GCA_001785615.1. Taxonomy (GTDB): domain Bacteria; phylum Patescibacteriota; class Minisyncoccia; order Phycocordibacterales; family UBA9973; genus UBA9973. Next base: position 6,697 of record MFUG01000015.1, read on the forward strand.
TACCGAAGAAATTTATTCTCGCTTTGGAAAAACTTGAAATTCTCCAATATTTTGAAATATTAGAAGTAACTAAAAGCGGAAGTTTAAGACAAATATAGAAAAATAAAAGAAGTATAAATCTGTCTACCAATCTAGCATATGCGGATTTGGTAGACAGATTTCTAGGGAATTAACCTATAAATTATAAAGCTCAGCCAGTTCAACTTGGTATTTTGGGAAAGTTATGTTATTATTTATTCAAAGCCGAAAGGCGTTTTTATTTTATGGAAATCCGTAATATCGCAATTATTGCCCACGTGGATCATGGCAAGACCACTCTTACCGATGCCCTAATGAAGCAAAATGGCGGACTCCAGGACGAAGGGATCTCCATGGACTCAAACGCTCTAGAAAAAGAGCGGGGTATTACTATTTACTCCAAAAATACTTCCATCTATTATCCTTCGCCGGACTCAGGACGTCCCGCAACAAAGATAAACATTGTGGATACCCCTGGCCACGCGGATTTCGGCGGGGAAGTGGAGCGGGTTTTACGCGCGATTGATTGCGTGCTTTTATTGGTGGATGCTGTTGAAGGGCCGATGCCGCAAACGAGGTTTGTGTTAAAAAAGTCGCTCGAGCTTGGGCTTAAACCCATCGTAGTAATAAACAAGATAGACAAACCGGCTTCCGATCCGCATCGAGTACACAATGAAATTTTAGAATTATTTTTTGAGTTGGGGGCGAATGAAGAACAGGCAAACTTTGAAACCATCTACGCTATCGGCCGTGAGGGGTTAGCATTTAAAGACCTACCGGGGCAGAAAAATTCGCCCGCTTTACCCGCAAGCGGGCTCCGACACGGATCAAATTTTTCTACCCCGTCCGGTCTCTCACCCTTGCTTGATTTAATCCTAGAGAAGGTTCCTCCCGCTTCTGGCGGATCCGCCGAAGGCAAACTGTCGGCGCAAGTTTTTAATTTGGGTTACGATAACTTTTTAGGTCGCCTGGCCGTGGCTCGAATTTATTCCGGGAAAATTTCTTCCCCGGGGGCTGTTTTTGTCAAAGGAGCAAACGGCACCAGAAAAGGTAAAATAACCAAACTTTTCACTTTTGAAGGAATCAATAGAAAAGAGGTCTCTTCCGCAGAGTCCGGCGACATTATCCTCCTCTCTGGTATTCCGGACATTTATATCGGGGAAACAATTTGTGAAGATGAGTCCGTGGAGCCAATGCCGGCCATCGCAATTGATGAACCAACTTTGTCACTAAATTTTTTAGTGAATAATTCTCCCTTCGCGGGCAAAGAAGGAAAATTTGTAACCTCCAGACAGTTAAAAGAGCGCCTAGAAAAAGAATTGGAGATAAATGTAGGTCTGCGAGTTGACTTTTCCCCGGAACAGGGAGAAAAAAAAGGAGGCCCGTCTTTCTTCAAGGTCTACGGAAGAGGGGAACTTCACATTGCTATCCTACTTGAGAACATGCGTCGTGAAGGATTTGAAATGCAGGTCTCTCAACCAGAAGTCATTTTGAAACAAAATGATGGTGAGCTTGTCGAACCATACGAGGAACTGGTGACTGATGTGCCAATGGAGTTCTCCGGCGGGGTAATTGAGAAAATAGGCAAGCGCAGGGGCATCATGAAAGACATGGCCGAGAAGCAAGGTGTTGCCAGAATAATTTTTGAGATTCCTACTCGCGGACTGCTGGGATATCGCGGAGAGTTTGTCATAGACACCAAGGGTAAGGGCATAATTAGTTCCAGGGTCACTGGATTTAGAGAATATGCAGGTCTTATCAAGAAAAGGGAATACGGCTCCATGGTTTCAATGGTCGCAGGCAAGGCCGTGGCCTTTGCCCTTGCAAATTTACAAGAACGTGGTATACTATACATAGAGCACGGAACGGAGCTTTATGAGGGCATGGTGGTGGGGAACGTCTTAAAGGGCGATGACCTCTCGGTCAACCCAACCAAAGGCAAACAGCTTACCAATATGCGGGCCTCCGGCACTGATGAAGCGATATATTTGAACCCCCCGTTTACTTTGAGTATTGAGCGAGGGTTGGAAGTCATGAATGCTGATGAGTACCTAGAAATTACACCAAAATCGGTTCGACTGCGTAAAAAATATTTAACCGAAATCGACCGAGCTCGGGCGAACAGGACAAAGTAGATTAATTCCTAACCATAGTTTGACATCAAGTCAACTTCATGTATAATTAGAATTAAGATTATAAATTTTTATGGCCACAATATCTTTCAAGCCAAAACAAGTTACCAAGAGAATCACTTCACATCTGCAAGAGCGGGCGAGTGATGTTGTTATGAATCGTTTCGGCTTAACTCCAGACGGAGAAAAGAAAACCCTTGAAGAAATTGGAAAAAAATATGGCATTACTCGCGAACGCGTTCGTCAGGTTGAGGAATCGACACTGAACTTAATCAAGAAGTCCTTGGCTTACAAGGCCGAACAGGCGGTTTTTGACGAGCTTCGACAGCTCATCCATTCTTTGGGCTCAATCGTGGCCGAACACGAATTATTGCCCCATATTTCAAAAGATAAAACAACTCAGAATCATATTCATTTTTATCTTACCTTAGGCGACCTTTTCAAAAAACATCGCGAAGATGAACATTTTCATGCTCGCTGGAGCGTGGATGATGTGCTGGCCGGGAAAGTCCATGATGCTCTCCGGAAACTTTACGTCACTCTCTCTGACGAGGACTTAGTACCGGAAACCGAAATGATTAAAAAGTTTTTTGACCAGATGAAAGATGTGGCTGATCAATACCAAAACGCCGAAATAGCCAAGCGCTGGCTTTCCATGTCCAAGACCATCAAGAAGAATCCTCTGGGCGAATGGGGTAAAGCAAGCTCGCCCAATATTCGTACTCGCGGAGTGAAGGACTATGCCTATCTAGTGATGAGGAAACACGGTTCGCCCATGCACTTCCGGGAGGTAGCGGATTCTATTTCTAAGACCTTTGGTAAAAAGACCCACTATGCCACTTGCCATAATGAGCTTATCAAGGATCCCCGATTTGTTTTGGTAGGCCGAGGCATGTATGCGCTCGCTGAATGGGGCTACACTAGAGGCACTGCCCGCGAAGTTATTCGTGATATTCTTAAAAAAGAAGGTCCTTTGTTGAAAGAGAATGTTATAGAAAAAGTGATGAAAGAAAGATATTTCAAGAAAAACACTATCTTGGTCAACCTGGTAAATCCAAAGTATTTCAAAAAGAACAAAAACGGGCTTTACTCTGTGGCCTAATTTGTATTAAAATATAGGCATGCATGATGAAGGCAAGGGTACAACTTTCGGCACATTTGAAATAATTATATTATTGCTTTTTGTTTTGGTATTACTTTTTTATTTTGCTCCGGGTTTTCTATCGGACTCCGGAAATGCGGCTATTCTCTCCCTCTATAAAATAATTCTGGGCATTTTACCGTTCGCGGGCACGGTGCTCTTGGGTTATATTGCTTTTAAGGTGTGGGTTCACTATGTTCAGCAGGATTTTATTTCCGGTATTGAATTTATACTGCTTGAAGTTATTCCTCCGCGAGACGTGGAAAGGTCACCCCTCGCTATGGAGCTTTTTATTACCAACGCCCTTTATCATTGGAGTATGAAAGGGGGCAAGGAGGAATACTGGCAGGGAGCAGTTTGGTTTTGGTTTTCGTTAGAGATTGTTTCTATCGAAGGTCAAGTACATTTCTATATTCGCGCACCTTCACGCATGCGAGGGCTTATTGAGACCCAAATGTATGCGCAGTATCCGCAATCCCAAGTAAAAGTAGTGGAGGACTATACCTTAGCCGTTCCTGAAATATCGGTCAAGAGCCCTTGGAATGGTTGGGGATGCGAATTTTGGCTACAAAAGCCCGAAGCATATCCAATTAGGACTTACGTGGACTATGGGCTAGATGAAGATCCAAAAGAAGAATATAAAGTGGACCCGATTTCACCGGTGATAGAATTTTTCGGATCGCTACAGAAGGGGGAGCAGGCCTGGATGCAGATTATTATTACACCTTCAAAGAAAATGTATCATACTAAGGGAACTTGGTTTGGAAAACATGACTGGGTAGCGGAGTCCAGAGCGCAATTGATGAAATTATTATTCCCTTATACTTCTCAAAGAGATGAGCCCGGTTCGGAACTTGTTAAATTGGCTAGAATAGAAGTTCGTGTTCCGAAATTTTTGGATAAAATGGTAGAGAGAGTCACTGGAAAAACAAACAAACTTGGTTTTGAAACCGGAATTAGATTAATGTATATCGCCAAAAAAGAGGTCTTTCCTGTCGGTCGTAGAACCAATAATTCCAGGAATGTCCGTTTAATTTTACGTCAATATGCGAATCCCGACACTAACCAGTTTGAACGTAAAAATTCGACCCAAGGCGATGCTTATAGCGGCATATTTCCTGCTTCTCCTAAAACAGTTATGTTGTTGGCCAACAGGATGCTTCATGAATATCGGGAACGTGCATTTTTCCACTTGCCCATGCGTCATCACATCTTTTCTAAGCGGTATTGGAGCTGGCCCTTCCCGGGAATTATTGAGGTTGGTGGTATAATTAAGTCATATTTCCACCATCACACTTATGTTCTAAACACGGAAGAGCTGGCAACCCTGTGGCACTTCCCAGGCCAGATTTTGAAAGTTCCGACGCTGGAACGTATAGAGTCCAAAGAGGCCTCTCCTCCTACGAATCTTCCTGTCTGATATGTACCCCGATCTATTTAAAAGTAAAGTTTTTTACTTGCCGGCAACTTTTTTATTTTTAGTAGCTGTTGTTTTCCTGACTTTCAATTCTAAAAATGAACCTCCTAAAGAAATTGTGATTCCAGTCACTATTCCCGAAGGATATGATACTTCTGAAGCAGCAGATGTTTTTGCTTCAAAATTAACTACCTTCGATAAAGATAGATTTCTTTTAATCGCGAAGGCAAAGGAAGGGTTTCTTTTTCCGGATACTTATTACTTCTTCAAATTGGACAATGAAGATGATGCGCTTCGCTTGATGAGCGCTAATTTTGAGAAAAAGGTTGCGCCTCTTCGTTCTCAAATTGTGCTCACCGGCAAAACGGAAAAGGAGATTATAACCATGGCGTCTATTATTGAGAGAGAAGCTAAGGGGGATGCCGACAGAAGTTTGATTTCTGGCATTTTATGGAAAAGGTTGTCTTTAGGAATGCCACTTCAGGTAGATGCTGAACTTGAAACATATAAAACAAAGGGCTTACCGAAGAGTCCTGTTTGTAACCCAGGGCTAGAGGCCATCAAAGCTGCCATTTACCCCGAGGCATCAAACTACCTTTACTATTTACATGACAAAGATGGTAATATTTACTATGCTCGAAACTTTGAAGAACATAAAGCAAATAAGTTAAAATATCTAACCCAGTAGGTGATTTTACTAAATCAAACAAAATGCGTAAACAAAACTTAGCTTTTATAGATATAGAAACAACCGGACTCAATGTGCTCAAGCACGAAATTATTGAAGTTGGCTGTGTTCTCGCGACACCAGACCTTGAAATCATCGAAGAATTTGAATTAAAAATAAAACCAGAGAGAATCGAAGATGCGGACCCTACGTCTTTGAAAATTAATCATTATGACCCCAGTGCTTGGGTGTTTGCTTATACCCTAACTCAAGCCATGAAAATACTTGCCAAAAAAGTAAAGGACCATGTCATGGTGGGGCAGAATGTGGCCTTTGATTCTGGATTTTTGGAGCATGCTTTTGCGAAGACGAATATTATCAACGGCATGCATTATCATAAACTTGATACTATCTCCATTGCCTGGGCCAAACTCCATCGGAGCCCTGACCTGGAGCATTTTTCCCTACGGGAAATGTGTGTGCGTTTTGGCATAAAGAATGAGCATGCGCATTCTGCGCTCTCTGATGCCCGTGCTACTTACCTCCTTTACAAAAAGCTGATGGAACTATAAACTCGTTGCAGGCGTACTTTTGAGAAAGCCTTGCGCAGCCGGGTAGGCGAGCAGAGCAAATTTTCAGTAGAAAATTATGTGTGCTTTATCAAAAGTATGCCAAAAAAGAGTTTGGATATGAAAAAACAAACAATATTCGTGGGACTTTCGGGCGGCGTGGATAGCGCTGTTTCGGTCGCGTTGCTTAAAAAGGAGGGGCATGAAGTCGTCGGGGTTTTTATTAAGACCTGGCACCCGGATTTTCTAAAGTGCAACGAGGAAGAGGAACGACGTGACGCTATGCGCGTGGCGGCGCATCTAGATATTCCATTTCTTACTTTTGATTTGGAAGATGTTTACAAAAAGGAAGTGGCGGATTACATGATTTCCGAGTATCGAGCAGGCCGAACACCGAACCCCGACGTAATGTGCAATAAAGAAGTGAAGTTCGGTGCCTTTCTTAAAAAGGCAATTTCAATGGGAGCGGACTACGTGGCGACGGGACACTATGCCAGAACTTCGGCGAAAAATACTTTTGCTCAGTCGCTCGGTCCCTCGCTTCGCTCAGCCACTCCTTCACAAAAGCATTTTTCGCCTTCGTTGTGGAGAGGCGTAGATCCTTCCAAAGACCAAAGTTATTTTCTTTGGACCCTTAGGCAAGAACAGCTGAAGAAAATTTTATTTCCTATTGGAAATTTGAAGAAGACAGAAGTACGCAAACTTGCTAAAAAATTTAAGTTGCCCGTGGCGAAGAAAAAGGACAGTCAAGGCATCTGTTTTCTGGGCGAAGTGGATCTAAAAGAATTTTTAAAGCACTACATCAAGCCGAAAGGGGGAAAAGTGGTGAACGAAAAGAGGGAAGTGATTGGACACCATAATGGCGTTGTTTTCCATACGCTCGGCGAAAGGCATGGCTTTGTCATTACGAAAAAAAGTCCGAACGACGGGCCGTATTATGTAATAGGCAAAGATATAAAGAAAAATATTTTAATAGTTTCTCAAAACAAAAATATCCCTAGGCAAGACCTAGGGGAGAGCGTTAGTATAAAGAACACAAATTGGATTGCCGAAATTCCAGAGCAAAATAAAAATTACATCGCCCAAATTCGTTATCATGGAGAATTTTTATCCTGCAAAGTAAAATGTTCAACACCGAGTGTTGCACAAAGTGTTGCACAAATAATTTTTACAAAACCCGTCCTCGTTGCTGCCGGCCAGTCATGTGTTCTGTACGATAAAGATGTTTGTTTGGGAGGGGGAGTGGTTGAGTAACAGGCAACAATGATTTTTTGTTTAATTTTGCTATAATGACACCGATGCAATCAAATGAAATTAGGGAGAGATTCTTAAAATTTTTCGAGCAAAGAGGACACAAAATAATGCCTTCCGCCTCGCTTCTTCCAGAGAATGATCCCTCGGTCCTTTTTACCACTGCCGGCATGCAGCAATTTAAGCAATATTACACCGCGCCAGAAAATGCCCTGCGTGATTTTGGCACCAAAAATGTGGCAACAGTGCAAAAATGCGTGAGGACCAGCGATATAGATGAGGTGGGGGACGATACCCACCACACATTTCTTGAAATGCTGGGAAATTTTAGTTTTGGAGGGTACGGAAAACAGGAGGCCATAGAATATGCGCACGAATTTATAACAAAAGAATTAGGGCTTCAGATTGACTATGTTTCCGTATTCGGGGGTGATAAAGATATTCCGGCGGACAACGAATCACAAATAATCTGGCAAAAAATCGATAAAAATTTAAAAATAAAAGGGCACGGCAAAGAAGATAATTTCTGGGGACCGACCGGAAAGGAGGGTCCATGTGGCTCAACGACCGAGATTTATATAAATGGGGTGGAAATTTGGAATATAGTTTTTAATGAGTTTTATAAAACTCGAGAGGGCGCATATAACAAACTGCCGGTTTTAGGCATTGATACGGGCATGGGGCTGGAACGATTGCTCACAATAGTGCAGAATAAAAAAAATAATTATGAAACCGATTTATTTAATAACGAAAAGACACGAGAAGAGAGAATAGTGGCGGATCACACCAAAGCCGCTTTGTTTTTGGCATCTGACGGTATTAAGCCGGGAAATACAGGTGCAGGGTACGTGTTAAGGAGATTAATTCGTCGCGCTGTTAGATTTTCGAAAGCTCCTCTTGGTAAAAAGATACAGAAAATTAAAAATACGTATTCGAATACGTATATGCTGGACGACAAAGGTGAGATAGAAAAGGAAGAAAAAAAGTTCCGCGAAACTTTAGAGAAGGGGATGAAGGAATTTGAAAAGAGAACAGACCCATTTATTCTGTTCACCACTTATGGTTTTCCCATAGAACTAACTACGGAGTTAGCTCATGAGCAAGGCAGAAAGGTGGATTTGGAAGATTTCAACAAAAAAATGACGGAGCATCAGAAACTTTCACAGACCTCTTCCGCTGGGATGTTTAAAGGCGGACTTCAAAGTCACGATCCAAAAACTATTAAACTCCATACTGCACACCACTTACTTCTTGCCGCACTTCAAAACGTCGTGGATAAAAATATCAAACAGCGGGGCAGTAACATAAACGAGGAGCGTCTGCGGATGGATTTTCTATGCAATCACAAGTTGTTGGATGAAGAAAAAAAGAAAGTGGAGGATTGGGTAAATGACAAAATTAAAGTGGGCCTGGAAGTCGTTCGTCGGGATCTGCCGTTTGAGAAGGCCCGCAAAATTGGCGCGGAAATGGAGTTCGGCGCAAAATATCCCGATGCCGTTTCCGTTTATTTTATTGAAGACAAAAATGGGGGGTCCGTGTCCAAGGAATTCTGCGCCGGTCCGCACGTGCTCAACACGAAAGAGCTTGGCCACTTTAAGATTCTGAAAGAAGAAGCAGTGTCCCAAGGTATCCGGCGCCTAAAAGCTGTACTTGAATAGTATTATTTATGATATAATTAGAGTATGGGAATTTTTTCTGGCTTGTTTTCACGAACCAAAAAAGATGAATTGGCCCTGGTTTTTGATGTCGGTTCTTCTTCTGTCGGGGGAGCTCTTTTTGAAATTACCGAATCCCGAATCCCTAGAATAATTTTTTCTATTCGCGAGCCCATCCTGCTTGAGAAGCAGATTGATTTTGATCGATTTCTGTTTCTGACTGTCAAGTCATTGGAAATCGTTGCCGAAAAAATAAGTAAATCAGGTCAGGGCGCGCCGAAAAAAATATTCGTAACCCTTTCGTCGCCTTGGTATGCTTCCCAGACCAGGATTATTGGTCTCCAAAAAGATATACCTTTTATATTCACCAAGAAATTCGCTGACGGACTCATTGATAAAGAAATAAATCTCTTTGAGGAGGAGTATTTGAAAAAATATGCTCACCCGAAGGATACAGTTCGTTCCGTTGAAATCAAGAATATCAAGACGACCTTAAACGGCTACGAGACAACCAAGCCCTTTAATCAAAAAGCGAAAGAATTTGAAATGACCATTTTTGTTTCCATAAGTCCGGAGCAGGTTCTGGGGAAAATAGAACAAGCGATTAATAAATACTTTCATTTGAAAGATATAAAGTTTT
>MFUG01000016.1:0-331 GCA_001785615.1 Candidatus Nomurabacteria bacterium RIFCSPHIGHO2_02_FULL_42_19
GTCTCCCTTTGGCAGTAATAATTCAACAAACAATATGATGAATTTTGGATTCGGGCCTTTTGGCTCTTTCGGCTGGATATTTATGATTCTCTGGTGGGTTTTGATAATCGCGGGCATTGTCGCACTTATCAAATGGCTCACGAGCCAATCTCGCGGCACTCACAATCACGAAAAATCTGCGCTCGATGTTCTAAAGGAACGATACGCCAAAGGTGAAATAGACAAGAAAGAGTTTGAAGAAAAGAAAAAGGATTTGGTTTAGAATTTGCCGCCAAAGAAAAACTTGAAATCGTCCTTTCCGCTCCGGTTCAAGGCGAGGCGGGCGGGAGGG
>MFUG01000016.1:361-79716 GCA_001785615.1 Candidatus Nomurabacteria bacterium RIFCSPHIGHO2_02_FULL_42_19
CAGAGAGTTCCGTTCGGATATTTTCAAACAGACACCGCCAGAGAATTTGCTATAATAAATCCATGCCTTATACCGTACTAATCGTTGAAGACAATCCGGCGGAGCGAGAACGCTATAAAGTCGTTTTTGAATCGCATGGTTTTAATATTTTACAAGCGGAAGATGGCGCCAAAGGCCTGGCTATGGCTATACAACAAAAACCAGACATAATTCAAACAGGAATTATTATGCCCAATATGGGTGGCTTTGACATGGTCCGCGAGTTAAAAAAGAATCCCGTTACCAGTAAAATTCCCGTAATTATCATGTCGCATCTGGGTAAAGATGAAGACAGGACACAGGCGCAAGAATTGGGTATTAAAGATTTTTTCGTGGCTGGTTTTGTTACGCCTAACGAATTGAACAAAACCATTCTTCTGCGTCTGGAGGGAGACAAAACAATGAAAAAATATTTGCTGGATATAAATCTGAGTGTCCCGGATGCCCAAAATCTTATCAAGGACTTTAATTTTTCTTCAAATTTAACGTGTGAAAAACATCCTGGCGAGAAAAAAGTTCTTCAACTGATACCCGAAGCGGATAAAATGGGGAAATTTCAGGCAAAAATAGTTTGCCCACAAGAGACGCAACATGGAACTGCACGATAAACTTGAACTAAAATTTCGCCTAGATATAAATCAAAAGAGAGCCCTGCATCGGCTGAAGCTTTTTTCGGTAGCTGATTTACTATTCCATTTCCCTGTCAGGTATAGCGACATAAGTACTGTGATGAAGGTGGCTGAGTTAATCCCGGGCGATGTTGCGACAATTTATGGCAAGGTTTCAAAATTAAAAACGAAAAAAGGTTTTCGTTCTCACGTGCCCATGGCCGAGGGGCAAGTTGAGGACACTTCCGGTAAAATAAAAATAATCTGGTTTAATCAAGCGTACCTAGCGAAAATGATTAAAGAGGACGATACTGTGAAGCTCACGGGAAAAGTTACAAAGAGCAAGCAAGGTATTTATTTAGCCAATCCAGAATTTGAAAAGACGCCAGACATGCCGATTGATGCGCACGACACACTTTTCAAACCCTTTCGCCTTCCAGGCACTCCCCCTTCACAGGGGGAGAGGAATCCTCCCCTCCTTGAGAAGGAGGGATTGGGGGGTGGTCTATCGTATCCTATTTACGCCGAGACCCGTGGCATCACTTCTAAATGGTTTTATCATGCGATTGAAAAAATATTCAGGGATAAAACCCTGGACAAGGTTGCTGACTATATCCCGGAAGAAATCTTGACAAAATATCACCTGCCCACGCTAAAAACCGCTCTCTTCTGGATTCATAAACCGAAAAATATGAAAGATGCGGAATCCGCCAGGAAAAGATTTGCCTTTGAAGAAGTGTTTTGTATTCAGCTGGAACGCCAGCATGATAAATTTGAGTATAGAAAAAATAAGTCCTTCCGGATAGTTACCGAAAAAGAAAACATAGAAAAATTTTTACAAAGATTCCCCTTCGACGCCACGCATTCTCAACAACAATCCATCCAAACAGTGCTGGAAGATATGGCGAGGGACTTCCCCATGTCCCGGCTTTTGGAAGGCGACGTCGGCTCTGGTAAAACAGCCGTCGCGGCGACCGCCGCGTATGCAGTGGTAAATAACAGGCCCTTCGACCATGCTCAAGGCCGTTTGCAAACTTTCGGAAGTTTGCAAACGGCCTACATGGCACCGACGGAGATTTTAGCCACTCAACATTTTGAATCATTTATACAGTACTTTAAACATTTGCCAATAAACGTTGGCCTGATTACTGGATCGGGCTGTCGGAAATTTCCTTCAAAAGTAAATCCAGGTGGTTGGACTACCGTTTCTCGGGCCCAACTTTTGAAATGGGTGGCAAATGGAGAAATACCGATACTGATAGGCACCCATGCGCTAATAGAGAAGTCCGTTAAATTCAAAAATTTGGCACTGTGTGTCATAGACGAACAACATCGATTCGGCACTACTCAAAGAAGGAAATTGACCCGCAAAAACGGCCTGGCGCCGCATCTTCTTTCCATGACCGCCACTCCTATTCCCCGCACGCTCGCGCTTACTATCTATGGCGACTTGGATTTATCTCTCCTTTCTGAAATGCCAAAAGGTAGAAAGGAAATAATCACCGAAATCATCAAGCCGAGTGGGCGTGAACAAACTTATGAAAAAATCAGAGAAGAGTTAACGGCCGGCCGTCAGCTTTATGTTATATGCCCAAGAATTTTTGAAGCAGATCCGGAAAAAGAATTAGCTCTCAATGTGAAGTCCGTCGTGGCAGAAGCAAAAATATTGAAGAAAGAAATATTCAGAGAGTACGAAATAGCTATCCTTCACTCAAAAATGAGTAAAGAAAAAAAGGAAGGAGTAATGAAAGATTTTTCGGACGGAAAAATAAATATTTTATGCGCGACCTCTGTGGTGGAGGTCGGCGTAAATGTGCCGAACGCGACAATGATAATAATAGAAGGCGCGGAGCGCTTTGGGCTTGCCCAGCTCCACCAGCTACGTGGCCGCGTCATCCGGAGCACCCATCAGGCGTATTGTTACATCTTCGCTGAAGCAAAAAGCGAAAAGACAATGGATCGATTAAGAGCTCTAAAAACTGCTAAAAATGGATTTGAGTTAGCGGAATTGGATTTGACGCTCCGCGGTGCAGGCGAACTAGGAGGCACTAAGCAATGGGGCATTACCGACCTCGGCATGGAAGCAATAAAAAATATAAAAATGGTGGAAGCCGCGCGTTTTGAAGCCATACGCCTAATATCCGAAGACCCGGCACTGGGGAATTACCCTCTCCTTAAACAAAAAGTTAAAGAAAAAGCGGGAGAGTTTCACTTTGAGTAATTACACCCTAAACATGTGTTATCACTTCTTGACGGCCGTCAAATATGATAATATATAAGCATGTCATATAAAGAACAGTATGCGGAAAATTTGACGGATTTACTAATTGCCACATTGACAAGTGGTCGAAATGTTCGATTGTTTCATAAAATATTACATGAGCGCAAATTTGGACGATATAAAAAAGAAAGTGTTCGGGTTGCGCTTTCAAGGTTACACAAAAAAGGATATGTGAATAATTCTAACCTGGGTTGGTCTGTAACAAATAAAGGCAAAAAATATATTGGAGGTATTCGCTTGCTTGGTTATATTACATCTCCTTTCCAAAAGAATCCGCCTGTCAACACAATTATCTCTTTTGACATTCCGGAACAGGATAGAACTTTTCGTAATTGGCTACGTAATCAGATAAAAATATTCGGATACAAAATGCTACAACAGAGCTTGTGGATTGGACCTGGACCCTTACCTTCTCTTTTCTTGAAACGCTTGGAAGATTTAAATATTAGAAAATATATTAAAACTTTCAAAATAATGAAAAGAAACAATTAACATGTTATCACTTTTAGACGGCCGTCAACTTTGATAACATACCTGTTGTTATAAAAACTATCTGGTGCCGACTGACAGCTTGTGCAGAATTCGGCAGGGCTCTACGATGCGCGGGTCAATGATGTTGTAGAAGGCGTTCAACCCCTTCCGGTGCACGGTTACCAGGCGCGCGTGGCGAAGAAGCGCTAAATGCTGGGACACATTGGCCTTGCTGATGCCGAGCTCTTTCACTAATATTTCCACTGGCATTTCCTGCTCACGTAAGAGATTTAAGATTTCCAATCTTTTAGAATTCGCCAGAATTTTATAAGTTATGGCGTTTTTTTCATATGCCGTCCTCGGTAATGGACGTTTTATTTTCATATTTACAGTATGGAACAAGTTGCGAAAAAATGCAACTAGACAATAAACTTTAAGAAGCGCAACAGAACTATGCCTATAAAAATTATAGCCCTGCCGATAATAATTGGCAGTGGTATATTGTCTTTGCTCTGCCCCGTAGATGCTAAAAAAATTTGTGGCGCAGGATTAGTATTAATACCCACCTCTGTGGTAATATCTTTAGAATTTTTATTACTTACATCTTCTGGTGTATTTTCCGACCTAGTTTTTACCACTTGATTAATGTTTTCAATATTCATAATAATTTTAGTATTTTGCTGAACTGGCTTAGCAACAGTATGCATAATGAGATTCCAGGGTTTTCCAAGCACTGCTGGTATAGCATAGCTTGTCGCCCAAATACGGTTTTGTAAAGTCTCCGAGGAGGACAGAACCGCCCCATCTCCCGCTTGTTGTTTACCCAGATAATCTAGAGGTGTATTCTCATTCTTCGACCAAGACTCGTTGAGAACATTCATTGCTTGCATCGCCCAGCTTGTTGAGTATACGGAACCCCAGCTACCGTCTTCATTCTGTTCTCCACCCAAATAGATACCAGCACTTGAAAGTGAGTTAGAAACACCAGCAACCGACTCAAATGGTTTAAGCGCTTGGATAGCCGCTGCGGTAAGGTCGATACTTTCTTCCCAAGAACCATTTATCTTTTGTTTTGAAATAATAAAAGCTATATCTTTTATAATAATATCGTCATTTACAGTATAGCCGGTATTTGCTAGTGGGATAAGAGCAAAAATGTCATCATTTATAAGACCAGGGTCGCCAAATTGGATGCCATCAAACGAATTTGTAATCAAATTAGTGTAATTCGTGCCGTTAAACGAATACGGATTTTGTCCAAGGGAAAGCAGGGCCATCACATGTCGTTCATTATCAGTTAAAAGTAAGCTGGCAGAATTGTGAGAATTAAAATAATTAAGAAGTGCATCATGAGAATCATTAGTTACACCCATAGCGCCATAAGTGATTGCTACCCAATCGGTAAAGATATCTTCACCAAAAGAGCCGTTTTCTTTTTGTTGTGAAATTATAAATTCAAAAGCTTTTTTAAGATCAAATTTTGTTTCTGTTGTAGCTCCAAGAACACTTTCGCTTCTTTTACTTCGTCCGCTACTTCCTGACGAAGATTCAGGCATTGGGTTAGGTATAAAAAACGTCGTTACAATCAAAGCTTCGGTTGGGAAATAAAAATCTTCTTTAATGCCGACATTATAAGTTCCCTCTGGTATAGAAGAAAAATTGGCTTGTCCGTCCTCATCAACTGCGCTAGTTAATATTTCAATTGGCGACCACGGATCATCCGGATTAGACTGTGTCAAGCCGACTGTTACTTCGGTTCTGGTTTCCCATGAATTGTCCTCGTAGTTGTACTCTTCTGCCGTTACAATCAGAGTGTCTGCCGTGGTTATTTTACCCGAATCAAGCACAACTCTGTATTGTGGTCCAAAAAAAACATAGATATTTTCTCCACCAGAAAGAACTATGGCATCGATGCTTACAGATGGGATAGTATTTCCAACCGCATACTGCCAGTTATCACATGCCTCTGTACCGCCTGCTGGTAAAATGCATTTTATATAGAATGATGAAAAAGAATCATAAAACTGCAAATTAGAAATTGAAAAGCTATCGTTCGTTTCGTCAATGGTCTTCAAGATAGCTAATACGCTTCGGGCGCTGACCGAATGAGATATGCCGTTGATGTCATTTATTTCTACTGTGCCGTTATCAGGAAGTGGGACAGAACCTTGCCACAGGATAAAATCACCATTTCGAATGAAAAAAGTTTCTTCCCAAACGGGTGCAGAATTATCAGGAACCTCAGTCAACGGAATAATGTCCGGAGGTGGTACCGGAATATCTTCAGCATAAATCGGTACTCTAAAACTTAAAATGTAAATAGTTACGAAGATAAATACAATTTTTAATTTCATATAATTTTAATTATTCTAACTTCCACTCAACAATATCGCCATCTTTAAGTGCGTAGGCAGAAACTCCGACAGTAGCTTCTTTCCCATTAATATAATAAAGCAGGTTCTTTCCATCCCCGGAGTGTAGTGTCCCAATATCCGTTACAAAAAAACCCAGACCGGGATACATTTTGCCCGAGAATTTAATTTGGTTGTTTTCTTTCGCTAGAGTTAGCATATCGTAAAGAGATTGTCCCCTATGTGAAATGAGGCGAAGTATCGTATCGTCAGTGATGATAGTAACAAAAATGTTAGCCACTTCAGATTTTTTTTCTGCCGTAATTAATTCGGGTGACAAGATTTTTTTCTGTGTTTGAGAAAACGCCCAAAATAGTACGACAACCGCAAGGCCAGAAATAAATATAATTTTGTATTGTTTTTTTGACATCTTGTAAAAAATAAAAAAACTCCTTCCGAGGAGAGTTATTTCGATAAGCGCAGATACTGCTTTTCTAATTCCTGCTCGGGACTTACTTCATGATTGGTACTCGGACTTTCCTTTGTTTTTGAAAACTTAGGATTACCGTAGCGGCACTGTGGAGGATTTACACCTCACTTCCCCAATCATGATATTCTGTTGTGATAATTTATCCGTACATATTTTTATAAATTATTTATAATCCGGCTTTTTTTCGGTATAGCCCTCTTCGTAATTCGCATAACGCGCGAGCGCATACAAAGCGCTTGAAAGACGATTTAGAAATTTAAAAGTATTGGAATGTATTGATTGATTTTGCTTTTCAAAAACCGCAATAACTAAACGTTCGGCGCGTCGCGCTACTGCCCGAGAGAGATCTAAATATGCGCCCACCTGTCCCCCTCCATAAATAATGAAGGAATTAATCGGCGGTAAAACTGTTTCAACTTCAAAGACAACATCTTCAAGATATGAAATGTGATCACTTTTTATGTGTATTGGTGAACCGCCGAGCTCCGCTTGCACTAAAAATAAGGCCTGTTGAGTTTTTTCAAGAATATTTTCATAGGACACTTTTATTGTTTTCATAAAAAGCATCTGCTTGGCATTACGAGCAAGCACCTTGGTATAACCTAGCATACAGTTCAGTTCATCTACCGTGCCGAGCGCCTCAAAAACAAGCTCGCTCTTTCTGACTCTTGTTCCTTGTGGGCAATTAAATAGCTTAGTTGTTCCATTGTCCCCCTTTTTGGTGTATAACATAGTTTTAAACCTCACAGAGCCCGGCCACACAAGCGAGTTCCTTTGCGCCAGTGGTATTATCAGCCGCTTCGTATTGAGAAAGTTTGGAGAAATCAATCTTGCCAATGGCTCTAGCGCGCCTTTCATATTCTTCTTTACTGATCGCCTCATAAGGAGCCAATTGATAAACATGCTCGGAACGCGGAAGAAAAGAAAGTCCTCCGACCCAATCCCAGTTTTCGTAGACAAAATTACCAACAGCAATCCACTCATCCGGACCAACATAAATAGTTGCCGACGGGTTGTGTTCTACAAAATGTTCTTTGAGTCTTTTCCATTCTTTCATTAAATCCAAGGCAGAAACTTCATCTTTGAAAATTGCTCCTTCCGGCGCTTTGACCGGAAACTCCAAAACGAAAGTTGTAGCGGATGATTCGGATTGACCGATTTCCGGCAAACAGGGCACACCTTGATCTTGAGCCATCTCGAGTAGCGTATCGGTGTGAGAAATGCGCACTCGGCGGATAAAATAGGGCGCAAACCAAGGATGCATACCCGAACCGACGCCGAGTAACTGACCGGAGTTGCCGTGGGGCTTCACGCAAGTGATGGCGGTGGAAGGATTGATGCCAAAACGCTTGGCATACTTTTTATTTGTTTCAATTGAATCCGCTTTAAGGGTATCCAGCACTTTATCATCCCGAATAATTGGGTTGTCATAGTAACCAGTGAGCGATACTCCAAGTAATCTTTCCTCCTCGCAATTTTCTTTCCACTTTTTTGAAAGATAGCCGAAATTGGTCAAGGTAGATTGATAAGTTCCTAAAAGTGTCGCTAATTCTATTTTTCTTTTCAAGCTTGCCAGTGTGTCATGGGGGCGAATTACAATACTGGTCAAATTACAAAATTGTTTGGAACGCAAGTAAATTTCTCCGCAGGGATTTAACCCCATCTGTCTTTCATCTTTGATGGCCGCCCATCTGCGCGCTGGTATTTGTTTCTCCAGTCCCGCGCGGTTAAAAATTCCACGCTCGCCGGATTTGGACTTTACTAAAGATGCCCATTCATCCATAAATTCTTCAGCTCCGGGCTTAGCATTGTAAACGGCTGAATTGTTCGCCATACTGCGCTGTCCTTCGGTTAAAAAAAACTGTCCTTTCTTGGCATCTCGCATCTCTGTGTCTTCCAGTTCCGAAAGAGAAATCAAGGCGCTGCGCCTGACCCCTCCGGCTACTACGATCATTCCAATCTGGCAGATAATGTCGTGCATGTCCAAATTTGAAAGACGACGACCTTGTTTCGCCAAAATTTTGCGTCTGGCAAATTCCATCAGATCCATCAAGGGCTGCGGTCCGGATGCCCGCCCGCCGGCAGTTTCCAGGCGCGCTCCGGCCGGCCTGATCATTCCATAATCAAACTTTATGTCTTTGCCGTCAAACCAAGTTTTGAGTCCCAAAACGAAAGCATCCGCCCAACCTTCTTTACTGTCATGAATAATATGCACAAGCGGTGTTGCTTTCGCTTGTTTTTTAATTTGCGGAAATTGCTGGATATTCTCCCATTCAACCGCGAAACCTAAGCCCGCTCCGCACATTGAAATATACATAATCTCTCCCAGATCTTGGGGACAAGTTGGAGCGATATAGGAACAATTGTAGGCCCAGACATTTGAATTTCGGCAGGCTTTTCCGGCAGACCAGAGGAGGCGCATAGATGGACAAATATCTTGATTTAAGATTGCTTGCCGAACTGCTTCATATTCGCTGGCGGTGAGGTTGTTCCCCAAATTCTCCTTCATATAATCCATATAACGACCAACCGTCTCAACCCAGGTTTCGCGACGGCCCAATTCCGGAACCCATCGTGAATAAAATTGATAGAAAATATATTCGGAATAAGGACTGGAAAAATATTTACTGGATTCCTCCACTGCTTGCTTGACTGTTTCTGGCACCGGCCCGAAGGCCGCCCGAAGCTCCGAGCGCTTGTTGCGGTAGAGAATATATTTTTTAGCCGTATCGGTGAAACCGTTGGTCATCAATTCTTTTTCTACGAAATCTTGGACCAATTCAACCGTCGGTAAAAATTTTGCTCCTTTATTGGTGCTTACCAACTCAGATTGAAGTTTGAGAAGATTTCTAAAAACACGATTGGCTATCATTTGAGATTCCGCCTCTCCCCCCTCTCCCGTTACCTCAAAGGCCTTGAAAACGGCTCGTGCCACTCTTTCTAAATCAAACGGAACAACCTCACCGGTTCTTCTGCGGATTGATTTTATTTTTGCTAATTCGCGTTTAAAAATTTTTTCTGTTTTTTTCATAAAGTTTTATTGGGTTGAAAAATGTTCGTGAGAAAATTTGTTTCCAGTTTTTTGTTTTCAATAACAAAATTATAAATAGCCGGACTTAAAATTAAAGCAAAAGATACATTACCGAGGAGATGCCACAGGGTAAACGGAACTTGTCCGACCAGGGCTTCCATAAAAGATTGTCCGAAGAATAACGGACCGATAGAAAGCCCTGTCACTGCGTCAAAAAATAAAGTACCGATAACCGCAAAGCTAGCGTAACCCAGAGCATTGGCTTGGTATTTTTTAAAATAAAAGAAAGCAAAAAAACCGAGCGCGCCATATGTGCCGGCAGTGAGTAGTGTCCACACTCCGAGCGTCTCAGTCACTAGGTCATAGAGTACAATGCTTAAAAAAGCGAAAAGAAATCCTGGGATTGCGCCGTAGGCCTTGCTGAATGGCATTCCCGTGGCAAGTATCGGCTCAATATTAGGCGGACGAAAAGGAAGAAGCCGAATAAGAAGACAGGCGATGAACCCAAAAATAAACTTCAGCCAATTTTTTTTGTAAATTTCCATAAAAAGACGTACAACATTAGTGGTTGCATAGTTTCGCAACTACTAAATCATTATACACGAGGTGGGTCGCCCTCTGTAAAGTGGATAACTTTATTTATTAATAATTAATGTGTTGTATAATATATAAATTGTGGACTCAAATAAATTCAAGGCGGTGTTAGGAATTTTACGACTAAGCATGGGTTTGACTTTCTTGTGGGCATTTCTGGATAAAGTGTGGGGACTAGGATTTACCACCACGGCGGAAGGGGCATGGCTCTCCGGTGGCTCCCCTACGACCGGATTTCTGCAGTTCGGCGTGCATGGACCCTTCGCTGAATTTTTCCACTCCATGGCGGGTAGCGTTTTAGTTGACTGGTTGTTTATGCTGGGACTTTTGTTTATTGGGCTCACTCTCACCCTGGGCATTATAACCAAGCTGGGGGGCTGGGCTGGAGTATTTATCCTCTTTTTGATGTATTTGGCAGTAGGGCTTCCCCCCGAGCACCATCCCTTCATTGATGATCACTTCGTGTATATATTCGTAATGTTGGCTGTTGTCTGGTCTAACGCTGGAAAATATTTTGGTTTTGGCAATGCTTGGTACAATACAGCTTTAGTACAAAAATATAAAATACTTGCTTAATGCTTGTCCTCCTATCCTAGCGGAATAGAGTTTTCTTCAATTTTTTGCATATCATTGTTGTCCTCCTCGTGGAAAATAATATCTTTGATGTGTTCCAAAGAAAAAGGGCTTTTGGTTTTCTTAAGCATAGCTACGAGATTATGTTCAATTTCTTTTCGCCGTTCTAGAATTTGTTGTCTAGATTCAATTTCCATTAAATTTTTGCTGCGAAAAACAATTTTCGCCAAAAAAATTATCCATTTTAAACTAAAAACCTATCCCATGCCTAAGTGAAAACGTAATAAAAAAAACAAAACCCGTTACTGCTATTAGAAATAATATAAGAAGTATTAATAATATTTTATAACTGAAAGTTAGATTTGATTTACTTATAATTATTAAGCTACTTATCAAGCCCATTAATTGGATAAAAATTACGAATATCACTAAATTACGATAGTCTGGCGTAATTAAAAAATTTGGTCTGAGAATTATAGGATTGGTGCTATTTTCAAAAAAAGAATAGGAAAAATTTAGAATTGGATTCCATAAAGCCTCTGGAACAACAAACATCGCAAGAGATATCCATAACCAAGTTTTTTGTTTTGTTTCCATACCTAAAATTATATCACACTTTCAATTTGCCCCAAAAGATTCACCAGTTCTTGCGCATCCGTAGCTGAGATTTTTCCTTTTTGTTCCTTTTTAGTAATGTTTATTGTCAGATTGGAAAGTGTTTTAACGAGCCTTTGTTTGTTTTCGAGTTTTTCAACACGCTTCAGCATATCATTCTTTTGACTCTGTTTAATACCAAGTGTTTGTATCTTGATTTTCAGCTGTGTGAGAATAGCAGGATCAAGCGCAATGTCTTCCGCCTGCGTTTCTAAAAGGTTCAGTAACTCAACAATGCTATCAGCATCAGTTGTGTTTATTTTACCCTTTAATTCTTGTTTATTAATTTTATTTTTAAACTTTGTAAGAATTTTTGAATTTTGCTCTTTCTTTTTTTGTATTTTCTTTTCCAGATTTTCTACTTTCTTTAGAAGATTTTGCTTTAGTTTATCTGTTGCAGTAAGTGATTGAATTTTTTCCTTAATCAGGGCAAGAAGCTGATTTAGGGACAACTCACTGCCGTCTGGAAAAATCGTTTCTTCGTTACCATCGCCATTTTGGTCAATAGACAATGTCGAGGAATCTCCCAAATTCAAATTTCCTGTTAGATTTGTCGTAACCGGAATATCACTGAAAACTTCAGTTTGAATGATTTGGTTATCTGTAATTTTTTCATTTTTTAATGTAAATGTTCCATTCCCAGTGCCATTAACTTCAATTTCGTACGTTTGGCCATCGTCATCTGGCAGATAGACAAATTTATGTTCTCCCATAACGTCAAAACTTGCATTTGGAATATTATTTTCAACTCCCCCAGCAACAAGTCCGGCATGATTTCCGTCTTGATCTGTAATATCAATATCTAAAGGACTAAAAACTGAAATCGCTTTGCCGTTTAGTTTACATTCAGAAATATCTTGAGAAATTTTCGTATCGTCGACGACAAGATTACTACCAGAAACAATGTTTACGATTTGTTGTCTAATATTATCCTGGCTTAACATTTTCCCATGATCAGATTCTAGCGCGTAATACTTGTTTCCCGGATCAATTGGAAGGTTGGTGGCGCTTTCCAGGGGCACAGTGCCATCTCCGGGGACCCTTTCCGGTTGATCATACCCTGTGCTTATGCCTCCTAAAATAGTTTGCACCCGACGTTCTATTATTTTACCTATCGTGCCCGCCCTACATCCAGCAATGCTGTATAAATCTACACCAGCTGTTCGCAAATCAAAGTTATCAAAGTTTGCGGTGTGTAAACTCTGTGCATTGGCGAGCGCTTGAGAATTTAATTGATGGTCAGTAGTTAAAAAATTACTAGCTTGGTTAAAATCTAAATCTTGAGTGGTAGAACTGAAAAAACCCTGATTTATAATTTTTACATAACTTCCTTTTTGATTGTAATATTCTTGGCTCGGGGAAAGATCGTAAACCACGGGCAAATTCTTGGCAATTTTTTTCATTTCCCCATCTGCAAGCCATGGAATACCAAAACCGTCTCCCTGTAAAAGAACCTTAATTGCTTTTGGCGCACCAGTGTTTGGCACCCCAACAAAAACCGCTTTGCCGATATAATTATTCACAGGATTGTCTATTACATATTTTTTAACCAACAAACCACCAGTACTGTGGGCTACAACATCAACTTCGTTGCTACCTGTTTGAGTTTTAATATCTTGAATTTTTTGCTTAAACTCATTAACGATACTTACATTTACCCCGTATCGCCAATCATAAGGGAAGAGAAAAAGATTATCATTTGAGGTTGCTCCCTGAGTGTAATTTTGGTCTTCTAGTTCATTGATAAGGCTTTCTGTGTAATCAAACAAATTATTAGGATTTTTTATTACTTCTTCAATCGTCAAGCTTGTATCTAGTGGCAATAAACTATTATCAAACTGCAAAGGATCCATAAACTGATCACCTATATCAGTAAAATTACGAAGAAGATCAAGCCATAATTTTTCACTACCTTTATTTATATCCGTCCCCAAAACTCCTGGCACTATCAAAACTGGGTTGCGAAGTGGCGGAGTAATAACAAACGGATCCTCCAAAAGCCACGGATCAAATAAAACTTTAGGATTGAGGAAGCCATTGTCATCAATCACATCGCCTAGACCACTTGGATTATCGGCGCTCTGTGGCCCGGACACGTCACCCCACCAGGTATTTCTAAAGTCCATAGTATAGGAAATTTGAGCTATAGCCCTATTTGTCTTAAATAAATTAGCGAACCAAATAAATGGATTAGAATTCTTTTTTGCCAAGGGCGGTAAAATATAATAGCTTACTCCGGAGTAATTATTTCCATGGATAGAAAGACCACTCACGGCATAAGTTGAATTCGGCTCGCTGTCTATTTGTGAAATAGAAATACCGTTATTATTATTCATAATTTCACTATTTGAGATATTCACCGAATTTTTACCTTGGTCCTCAATGCCTATGAAATTTTTCTCAAAAATTGAATCTGTTATCTGGACATCACTTGCTTCTCTAAGTGAAAGACCTCGCTCGGCATATCGAACCACAGCGTTGCTAAGCACAAGGCCTAAATTACCTCCGTAAGAGTAAATTCCACTCCAGAAATATTCTCCCGTTGTCAGGTCAGGGATAGTAGCGCTCCCGTCACCGTTTGTATCTCCCCCTATTTCATCATCTACCGAACTGGTAAAGTAAATTTTATTTGTTGATGTTCCAATGGCAAAAATGGTCCCGTCTTGATCCATCGTTATCCTGACGAAAGGAGCCAACTTTACTATGACACCTGCTTCGATAGTTAAAGTTGTAGAACTAGCAATAGTAATGTCGCTATCCACGATGTATGGGCTGTTTGCCAATGTCCAAGTGGTATTTGTATCTATAACTCCTGATACATAGGTTTCAGCAAAGGCACGAGAAGCAAAAGCCAGAAAAGCGAAAACAAATATAATAGTTCCTAATTTCAATGCCTTTTTAGAAAAAGTCATAATTATCCGTATACTAGCAATTTAAAATGGAGAGTCAAGGGGAAGATAGGAATAGATGTTTTTTGGTCGTCGGGCATATATTTATTATATTTTTCCCATAAAAACACGCTCTAAAATATCACTCTTGGCGATATTAGAACCAGTATCAGTAGCAACAATTTTGCCGTGAACCAACACATATGCGCGATTAGTAATCGGAAGAAGTGAGTGAAGGTTGTGTTCAACTACAAGAATAGCTGTTTTTTTATTTTGATTTATATCTTTAATCGTCTGAAATATTTCTTTGACAACTTTAGGTGAAAGGCCAAGCGTCGGCTCATCAAGAAGAAGAAGTTTTGGCTCTGTCATAAGCCCGCGAGCAGTGGAGAGAAGTTGTTGTTGCCCCCCAGAAAGAGTTCCAGCTAATTTATCGTGTTTCGCATGAAGTGCAGGAAAAAGATTAAAAAGATGTTCTGCTCGGCGCATGCATTCTTTATTATCCTTCAAAGAATATCCGCCAAGCTCTAAATTTTCCTTAACTGTTAAATTATTAAAAACCCTTCTCCCTTGTGGCACATATGCTACTCCCATTTTCACAAGCTCGTGTGGAGAAGGATATATTTTTTCTCCTTCTAAAAGAACATCGCCTATATGCGTTATCAATCCGAAAATTGCTTTTAAAATTGTTGACTTTCCGGCTCCGTTTGGACCCATTAATGCCACGATTTCTCCTTCGTCTATTGCAAGAGAAATATCGTGAATGATTTTTGTTTCATTATATCCAGCCGAAACATTTTTTAATTCAAGTAATAATCCTTTTTCCATATCTTTAATATTCTATTCACCTAAATACGCTTCTAAAACAACTCTTTCAGTAAGTACTTTTTCGGGATGTCCTTCTGCTAATAATTTACCTGCATCCATAACAATGAGATGGTCGCATAAATTTCTAATTATATTCATATTGTGTTCTACTAAAACAATTGTTTTTCCTTCTTGTTTTAATGCCTTGATAATATTTTCAATTTTTTTGATAATCTCTGGGAAAAGTCCAGCGAAGGGTTCGTCAAAAAGAATAATTTTTGTATCCATCGCTAGTACTCGCCCAATCTCTAGAAGTTTTTTCTGTCCATATGAAAGCTCTCCGGCATTATGGAAACGTTTTTCAAATAAATCAACTTGTTTCAAAATATCTTCAGCCTGACTAATGTGATATTTGCTATGACGTTCAAAAAGTGCGAGAAAGGGATTACGCTCAGTTATTATTACTAAAATATTATCCAATACGCTCATTTGATCAAAAAGCTTAATCTGTTGAAAAGTGCGTGTGATATTATAAATCTGATTTTCCCAAGGCGTAATTTTTTTCCTTTCAGCACCTCCGAAAAATACTGATCCGCCGTCATGTAAAGAAAACCCCGATAATAAATTAATAAGTGTTGTTTTCCCGCTACCATTTGGACCCACAAGCCCAGTTATCTGCCCTTCTTGAATATTAACAGATAGGTGATCAACAGCGTGCACTCCGCCGAATGATTTTATTAATTCTTTTGTTTCAAGAATATTTTTCATAACTTATATTGACCTAAAATTCCTTTTGGTCGGTAAAGCATTAAGAAAACAAGCAAAAGTCCATATATGCATTGTCGCATAAGTCCTGCAATTTCGTTTGGAAATCCAAAAAATCGCAATGCTTCGGGAATTGTTATTAGAAGCAGAGCCCCCAGCAATGCCCCACGATTTTTCGCTATGCCACCGAGAATAATCATCGCCCAAAGAAGAATGGACTCATTCACAGTAAATAAATTTGCATCAATAAAAGTTATATAACTTGCCAAAAGCACTCCGCCTAAAGACGAGAGCATTGCGCCAATTACAAAAACCATTAATTTATAAGTTGAGGTTTTATACCCAAAAATTTTTAAAGCATCTTCATCTTCCCGAATGGCATTCAAAACACGTCCAAAAGACGAACGAGAAATAAAATAACAAATCCCTATGACAATAAAAAGAACAATGAGCGCAAGGACAAGGAAAGAAAAAGGTGTATCAAAAGTTAAACTAAAAATATGCGGCTTGGGGATTCCAGCTATACCGAAAGATCCGCCGGTTACATTTTCCCAATTTCTAACAACAGTATTAAAAATCATTAAAAAGCCAAGGGTCGCAAGCAGAAAATAATCATCACGAAAGCGTGCAAAACTTATTCCAATGCCAAGAGCAATTAATCCCGCAACTATTGGCGCAATAATTAAAGTTGTAAAAATATTAAAGCCAAATGCTGTAGCTAAGATTGCCGCTGTGTAAGCGCCGATTCCATAAAAAGCGGCCCCAGCAATAGTAAGTAGTCCAGCCGATCCCATTACTAAATTTTGGGCAAGAGCTAAAATGCCGTAGATAGAGATAAGTATAGTGATGTGAAAAATATACTCCATATCATTTTTTTAATATTCCTTCTGGCCTCACTAAAAGCACAATGATAAGAATTACGAATGGCACTGCTTGTTCCCAGCTTCCCCCAAAAAACACAACAGTTAATTTTTGCGCTATTGCTAAAATGAAAGCGCCGATAATCCCGCCCCAAAAACTTCTTATTCCGCCAAGTACAGATATAACTATTACTGGAAGCATAAAGAGTAGTCCGGAAGCTGGTACAATACCCACATTCAATCCTTGAATTATTCCACCCAAGCCCGCAAGCGCTCCCCCAATAAAGAAAAGTTGGGAAAATATTTTTCCTTTGGGTATGCCTACGAGCTCTGCTACTTCACTATCATCTTCCACTGCCCTAATTACACGCCCAAAATGTGTTTTGAAATAAATAAAAGCAAAAATACAGATCAGAGTAAAAATAATGATAATAGCTAATGCCTCTACTATATTTAATGTTCCGCCAAAGATATTTAAAGAATGAATATCGCTCAAACGACGCGCAATGATCGTAGCTTGGCTACCAAAAATCATACCTAACACGGAAGATGTAGCGGTTAGAAAACCAAAGGAAGCAATCAGGAGAACGAAGTTGTTGGCTTTTCGATTGATAAGGAAACTAAAAATAAATTTATGTGATAAAAAAAGATATAACCCTGAAATAAAAAGGCTTAGAAAAATAGCGGGGATAAAAGAAATAACAAGCACGCGGTAAAATAAAAACATCATGTACCCCCCAACGAGGAACGCTCCACCATAAGCAACATTAAAAAACTTCACGCTACGTAAAATAAATCCAAAACCTATAACTAATAAAGAGTATAAAACGCCAGCATAAAGGATATATAAAATTATTTGCCAAGTTATCATCGTGTTTTGCCTGCTAATTATACAACAAAACGAGCCACATGTGGCTCGTTTTGCATACTCTAAAGCGGTAAGTATTACTGAGACACTTCCGTTAGTTTTCCGCCCAAAGCTCTTTTGATAATGTAAGCCGCTGTTGTAGGATCACCATTATTATCAAACATAACTTCCGCTGAACCAACTCCGCCTGTGTATTTAATTTTGGATAATGCATCTTTAACTGCTGTTTTACTTACTGAATCAGCTTTATTTATTGCAGCCGCCAATATTTTCAATCCATCGTAGGCATAATTAGAACAGTAAATAAGATCATCTTTCCCAAGTTTTGCTTTCATCTTTGCCTTAAAATCTGCGCTTGAATTTGTACCAACAACAGTAAACATTGCTCCGTCGCCGAGAGTTCCTAATTCACTCCAAATTTTTGTATCATCCCAAGCATCAGCTCCGAAAAATTGCGCCTTGATTCCGAGATCGTGTGCTTGCTTAAGACCAGCGATTGAGGGATCTGTATAACCCGCAAAATAAACTGCATCTACATTCATTCCTTTAATCGTAGTAAGTTGTGCTTTTAAATCTTTTGACGCAGGATCAAATGAATCAGACGAAACAATTACACCGCCTGCTTTGGTAAATGCATCAGTAAATGCCTTTTTTAAACCATCACCCCAATCATCCTTACTGGTAAGCAGGGCAACATTTTTCATACCTTTGCCCATTAAATAATTTGCTGCGTAGTTCGCTTGAAAGAAATCAGAGGGAACATTTCTAAATATATAATCTCCTGCTTGGCTGACAGTTGGGTTAGTAGAACAATAAGAGAGCATGGGAACTTTTGCCGCTTCAGCAATAGGCGCTGCGCCAAGGGTTGCTCCTGAACATGCCGCTCCTAAAATTGCCACAACTTTATCCGTATTTATAAGTTTTGATACTGCGTTAGCTGCAGTAGCGCCACTACAACCATCATCTTCATAAATTACTTCAACATTCTTACCCAATACTCCTCCGGCATTATTTATTTCATCAACTGCAATCGCTATAGCTGCTTGGGCATTTTGTCCGATGTTGGCTGTATCGCCAGAAAGCGGTCCCATGAAACCTATTTTCACAGTTTCAGAATCAGTGCCACTTTTCTTAGACATTGAAGATAACCCAAAAATAACAAGAACTACAACCACTATCCCCACAACAATTTTCGCTGTTTTATTCATAAATAATAGCAACTTAAAACTAATAATAGACCAAATAATAAAATGCGTAAATCTTACATTATTCTATATAATATAAACTAATTGTCAACATATTTTTAAAAAAGATGGCCACGCGGTTCCCGTTAGGGTTCCGCGTGGCCGGCGATCAGAACACGCTGTTAATGCCAGCGCCTGCAAGACGGGCACGGAATTCGCCCATCCCCTTTCCACTATCGCGCGCCAGCGCGCGACCGATTTTTTCGCAGAAGTTCACGATTGTCCGTCCTCTTGGACTCGAATCCCGAAGAAAAGCATAACTTTCTACGGGACAGGCCAAGAACTGGTGCACGTGCCTGGACTCGAACCAGGAACCTGTCGCGTATAAGGCGAAAGCTCTACCATTGAGCTACACGTGCATGTTTCAATACTACAAAATTATGGGGAAAAAGCTAGCTGGCAACTTCAAGCTTCGCTTTTTCTTCTCGTTTCTTCGGTATTATGCCGTGAGCGATTATTATTTTTTCGTATTCTTCTTGTTCCAAGGTTTCAACTTCAACGAGCTTTTGGGCAATAGCGTCAAAGGCCTTGCGGTGTTCTTTAAGCACACTCCCCGCGGACGCTATTCCGTTGTTTATTATCTTTAAGACCTCCGCATCCACTTTCGCGGACACTATTTCCGAATATCCTTCTTCCCTAACTTCGCCCCATTCCACTCTGCGGCCACCACGGTCGAGCGCCACTGGACCGATAACATCCGACATCCCGAAGCGGGTCACCATCGCCCGAGCTAAATTCGTCGCTACCTGAAGATCGCTAGATGGCCCTGTGGTGATATCCCCGAAAATCATTTTTTCCGCTACGTATCCGCCTAAAGACATGGCAATATCGTCGATGAATTCTTTTTTGGACTGAAGGCGCTTCTCTTCAATCGGCAATTTCAAAGTATAGCCCCCGGCGCTCCCGCGAGCGATAATGGAGACCTTGTGCACTGGATCAGCATAAGGTAAAACGGAAGCGACCAGGGCATGTCCGGCTTCATGGTAAGCGGTAATTTCTTTTTCTTTTTTAGAAAGTAAGTGGCTTTTGCGTTCCGGGCCGAGCATTACTTTCTCAATCGCCCGAATGAGGTCAAATTGGAAGACCTTTTTGCGGTTTTCGCGAGCGGCCAGAATCGCGCCTTCATTCATCAGGGAATATAAATCAGCGCCGGAGAATCCCGGCGTGCGCTCGGCAATTAATGTTAAATTAATATCTTCCGCCAGTGGCTTTTTTACGGCATGAATTTTTAATATCTCTTCTCGATCTTTGCGATCCGGCATGTCTAGGAGAACTTTCCGGTCAAAGCGTCCGGGGCGGATCAGAGCCGGGTCAAGCACATCGGGCCGGTTGGTCGCCGCCATTACAATAACTTTTTCATTCGGTTCAAAGCCGTCCATTTCCACTAGAATTTGATTTAGGGTTTGCTCGCGTTCGTCATTCCCTCCGCCAAAGCCGCCCCCGCGAGTCCGCCCGATGGCGTCTATTTCATCCACGAAGATAATGGCCGGAGCCGCCTTTTTCGCCATCTTAAATAAATCGCGCACGCGGGATGCGCCCACTCCCACAAACATCTCAACAAATTCACTGCCAGAGAGATGAAAGAATGGCACATTGGCTTCGCCGGCGACGGCGCGAGCGAGCATCGTTTTTCCCGTTCCGGGTGCTCCTGTCAGTATTACGCCTTTCGGAATCCTGGCGCCAATATCCAAGAACTTTTTCGGGCTTTTCAAAAAATCCACGATTTCTTTCAATTCTTCTTTCGCCTCTCGGCAGCCGGCCACATCCTTGAAAGTTACTTTATTATTTTTATCGTTCGGGTCAGTGATGCGCGCCTTGGACTGGCCGAAAGTCATGGCCTGAATGCCGGCGCCTTTTACCTGGCGCGATAAATACCAAAAGAAAAATACAATAAACAAAATCGGCAAGAGGAAAGGCAAAATATTCAGAAGCCAAAAACCAAAACCGCTTTCATTTTTTACTTCGATGGCTGTGCTCGAAAGCGCTTCAGGCCCTACCCCATAGTTAAAGAGTGTCTGGGAAAGCGAAGACCCGGTTTCTTTCTTGGACTGTTTTATTTCTTTGTTTTTATAAGTAATAGTTAGTTTTTCTCCCTCCACTAAAATTTTGGCCACTTCGCCCGCACTGACGCTCTTCGCCAAGTCCGAAATAGCTACTTCGGGCATCTCTTTTGCGGTGTCGGAGACCACTAAATAAAGTCCAGTAATGAGCATGAAAATCAAGAGCGCTCCAGCAATATTGCCCGAGAATTTGCTCCTGCTATTCCCCTTTTTCATTTTATTCGGCTCACTGTTCTGGCCCAGAAAGTTAAAATCCATATAAAGAGGTTAGCACAAAAAATACAAAAATCAAAGAAGAAATATTTATGCTAATATTAAGTTCATGGCTCATTACGCCGAAAACAGAAAAGCGCGATTTAATTATGAAGTATTGGAAAAATACGAGGCGGGTATTGAGCTTTTCGGTACGGAAGTAAAGTCAGTGCGAGGAGGGCAGATGTCGCTCGAGGGTGCCTTCGTGATTGTTCGCGGTGGAGAAGCGTATTTAATTAATGCAAATGTTCCTTCATATCAGCCGAAAAACGCACCGAAGGACTACGATCCTTTACGCAATAGAAAACTTTTACTGACAAAAAAGGAAATTTCCACACTTTCGGGTAGCGAGAAAAATAAAAGTTTGACAATTGTGCCTATTTCAGTGTATAATAAAGGGAGGAAGATAAAGGTAGAAATTGCACTCGTGAAAGGGAAGAAAAAATATGACAAGCGTGAGAGTATAAAGAAGCGCGACACGGATCGTGAGATACGAAGAGAGTACAAAGCACGTTGAAAATAGAAACATGGGGATGCAAGGCCTAGACAGTTGGCCTCTTGCCCTTGATGCATACCGAGCATGGGCGTAATCTCGTAAAACTTCGCTCAATAGCTTAATTGCAAAATTAGCTTCCAAAGTGAAGGCAATTGCTTCTCCGTACTTCGGTATGGGTGAGTTTGCTTTCGCTCACGTTTCCGCTTCGGCTTAAGCGTGTGTCTCTCTTATTGACTTCCGATAAATAAGACGGGCATAACATTATCGGGATAGCCCCGACGCGGCTTCGCCGTCGGGGCAAAACATAGAAGATCGATTGAAAAATATTTGGCGCGTTTCTTAATTTTTTAATTTAAACCTGCAAGCGCGCTATGTATGTAGATTTTAAGGCAGGCACCTTCTGCACGGGGATTCGATTTCCCCCATCTCCACAATCATTGGTATTGACATCTTTTTTGGGTTTGCTATACTGTATATATATTAGATATAAAAAAGATATATGACCACACAAGTAATTTTTAGAATAGATAAGAAGATTAAAGCCCAAGCTCAAAAGAAAGCCAAAGGTAGCGGTTTAACCTTTTCTGATATTTTGCAAATGGCGACTTATGCCTATGTTAAAGACGACTTTGAGCCCGTGTTAATGCGAAAAGAGGAAAGATTTAACGACAAAACGGCTCGCGAAATTCATTCAGCCCTTTCCGATATTGCTAAAAACAAAAATCTATCCCGTAGTTTTTTCTCTGTGAAAGAAGCTACAAAATATCTCAGTAAATAAAATGATTATTGTTTTTCAAGGGATTTTTGAGAAGAAATGAAGGAAGCTCTCACCGAAGATAAAAAAACAGTTTTACAACCGACTAGTTTTATTTCAAAAGAATAGATTTGACCCAATCCTAAATAACCACAGAATTGAAAAAAGATTTCCGGACTGTCGAAGTATTAATATAACAGGTGACTACCGTGCTATTTTTAAGGAAGATAAAGAAGACGTCATTTCTTTCATCAATATCGGCACACATTCGGAATTATACTAGTAATACTAGTGAGGACGGTTCTCGCTAACCAAAAATCTCATATATATAAATTTCTTTGCAACTTTTTTAGAGTGATTTTTCCCCTATCTAGGAAATAACCTCGTCTCCGTTTTGTCCCATACTATTTCTATATTCTCCAACAGCTTGATGGGTTCCTATTGCAGTTACAACATCTTTAATTGACAATGATGTATTTAATCGTTCAAATTCCCTAACGTGTTCCTTTAATCGTTTGACTAATTCTCCAACAGAAGAAGTCCTTTCAACCCCAAGAGTTTGGTACATTAATCTCAAGTTGCTCTCAAGTCGTACAACTTCTCCAACCTTTAAACCCTTAAGACCAAGAACTTCCATAGAGATTTTTTGTTCACCACCTTTTGAACCTGGCGCACTGTTGAATTGATTCATGGTTAAATTATAGACCTTGCTATAAAGGTGTCAAGTTGTTGACTTTAAGGCCTAAATACGCTATTATCCCCTAGTCAAAGCTTTATATACGTCACTTGCGAGAAAGAATTAACAATCAAATACGGGCTAAGGAACTTCGAGTTATAGACAGTGAAAACAAAAATCTCGGTGTTTTAAGCATAAAAGATGCCCTGGAATTAGCGCAAAGAGAGGGCTTGGACTTGATTGAAATATCGCCGAATGGCAACCCGCCGGTTGCCAAGGTAATGAATTTCGGCAAGTATCAGTACGAGGTAAGCAAAAAATTAAAAAAGGCCAAGGCCGGAGCCAAGTCCACCGAAACCAAGTCCGTCCAGGTAAAGATAGGCACCGGAGACCACGATTTGGAACTAAAAGCGAAAAACGCTTCAAAATGGCTAAAGGAAGGACATCGAATTAAAATTGAACTCTTTCTGGCCGGACGCACGAAGTACATGGAGGAAAAGTTTTTAAGAGAGCGGTTAGACAGAGTAATGCATTTGATTACTGAAGATTACAAAGTATCGGACTCATATAAAAGGGGGCCGAAGGGATTATTTATAACGATAGAAAAAGTCGTCGCCAGGGCGGGGCAAGCAAAATAAAATGGGAAAAGGAATGAAAACAAATAAATCGTATTCAAAAAGATTAAAAGTTACTAAAAACGGGAAGATTTTGTCGCGCAAGGCCGGCTTTAACCATTTCAATGCAAAACAATCCCGCACCAAACAGCTGGCTGGCCGTAAAGGTAGAAATTTTGTAATTAAAAACAAACCGTTGAGCCACCTATTACCATTTAACTAATCAGCTTTCTGGCTTATAGCTTTCTAGCTTCTTAGGAAAATTACCAGAAGCTAACAAGTTAAGTAGCTAATGGCTAACAAGCTAACCAATGACCAGAGTAAAAAAGGGAGTACACGCGTTAAAGCGAAGGAGAAGCATCTTAAAGCAAACCAAGGGATACCGGCATGGTCGCAAGAGTAAAGAGCGCCAGGCCAAGGAAGCAATCCTGCATGCCGGGGCCTACGCATACGAGCACCGCCGGGATAAAAAGTCCCACAATAGAAAACTTTGGAATATAAAAATCAATGCCGGAGCTCGCGAGTTCGGTACATCTTACTCCAAACTTATTGATAGCTTAAATAAAAAAAAGGTCTTACTGGATAGAAAAATCCTGGCCGACTTAGCGGAACATCACGCAGATACCTTCGGAAGAGTTCTAAAACAGTTGCAATAGATTAGGCCTTCGTTATTTTAAGTTCACCAGCTCTATATTTTTTAACCAGAGCTATCACATCCTCTACTAGCTTCTTAGGGTTGTCCCCTACGACAATTTTTTCGTGCGGACGATGGCTTTTAGCCACAATTTCTTCTAATTCACCACCCATCTCCCAGGGCCCCTCAAAAATACCGATGGGTTTTGATTCTTCAAAGGCAATAGTAAATTCGTGAACAGTACCAATACGCCCACAGCCGCAAATTACCGCATCCACACAGCGGGTTAAGAGTAAGTCCCGTCCCGGGTAACCGAAGCCGGTATAAATAATCAAGTCCAGATAATCAATCGGAAGTTTGTAGACCTCTAGATGTTCCCGCTCGGAGGCCGCTGGAGAAAAACCGATGGATACTCCGTCCATTTCTTTTGCGCCCATCGCTACCCAAAGCGGGAAACCAGTCGTTGCTCCGGTTACCAGGATCGCGCCCTGGCGGGCAATTTCGCGTCCAAGCTCTTTGGCTTTTTCCAGTGCATCGGGCCCACAGTGACCCGTTTCCGCCGCACCGGAAACACAGATTTTTATCCGGTTATGTCCGTGTTTGGTAAAAATATTAGGTGGTACTAAATCCATGGCCTGATTATACCTTAACAATGGAGCATCACGCTATCCCCCGGCTCTGGCGCATACGCTTCCAGGCCCAAATTGTCCCGCAATTTCTGTACTAAAAACATGGAACTTTTTGGCTCCCCCATGACGACGAAGACCTTTTTCACAGAGTCCTGCATGTCGGAAACAAAATTAAGCAAGCCGTCAGAATCCTTGTGCCCTGAATACCCGGAAATGGTTACGATGTGCGCCCTTACTTGTACATATTCCCCGGAAATTTTTACCGTCTTTACCCCTTCCTGAATCAGGCGCCCTGGAGTGCCTACGGACTGATATCCGGTCAAAAGCAGGGTATTGTTCGGATCCGGCAGATAATGTCTTTCGTGGTGCACTACGCGGCCACCAGCGGACATTCCCGAGCCCGCAATGACTATCTTGGGATTTGGAACATTTCCGATTAATTTGGACTCCTCGGAGTGTAGCGTAGAACGAAGCCCGGGGAAACTGAATAAATGCTTGTCGCTTGATAGGACTTCTTGCGTATGTGCATTAAAATAATTTTTATATTGTTTAAAAATTTCAGTCAGGCGAATAGCAAGCGGAGAATCAAGGAAGATAGGCATCACGGGGATGCGATGATTCTCCACTAGAGAGTTGAGTTCAAATAAAAGCTCTTGAGAACGTTCCAGTGAAAAAGTGGGTATGATCAACGTGCCTTTTCTTTTATAATTATCTTCAATGACTTCTTCCAGGAATTTTCTGCGGTCGTCCCTGGACTCATGGTTTCGGTCACCATATACGCTCTCCATAATTAAATAATCCACCTCAGTGATTTTTTCGGTGTCCGGCAGTAGTGGTGAAGGACTATTGCCCAAGTCCCCGGTAAAAAGAATCTTTTTGCCATTATAAACGAACATCACCATCGCCGAGCCCAGAATATGCCCGGCGTTTTTGAAAGAGACCTCTAAGTTATCGGCTAGTTGTATTTTCTCATGATAATTAAACCCACTCCAGAGCGAGAGCGCGGTTTTTATATTGTCCGGTGTATAAATTTCATCCAATTTAAGCGCGGTGTTCTTAGACAATATGCCCATGGTGTCGTCCAGCATCGGCCCGGCGAGCATTTTGGTAGGCATAGTGGAATAAATTTTTCCGCAAAATCCTTCCTGGATTAATTTCGGAATCCTGCCTATATGATCCACATGGGCGTGAGTGATAAAAAGAATATCTATCTCTTTCGGATCATAACCAAAAGGCGCCCAGTTCACATCGTCTATCCACTTGGTTCCTTGCGTCAAACCGCAATCAACCAGAATTTTTTTACCGTCGGCTTCCATTAAAAAATTCGCTCCGGTTACTGAATTTACCCCTCCGTAAAATGTTATTTTTGCTGTTTTTTCTCCCGTACTTTCCATTGTTTATTAATTATACAGTATTTTTTTCAATAGGCGTACTTTTTTTCATAGAGAAATATATGGCAGAGAATCCGCCAAGAAGGTCTAAGAAAATATCTGAGACGGTGTCAAAGGTATTAAAGGGACTACCGGTAAGATAATTCTGAGTATAAACTTCAAAAAATTCCCACAAAATTCCGACAATCAGCACCCACAGAATAACTTTAAGTACAGAGAGAGGAAGATTGTTTTTTCGTGAAAAAACATAAGTAAAAAAGAATCCTACCCAGGCCCCGCTTAGGAAATGCATAATGACGTCAAACCACCAGAAGGTAAAATAGAAATAGAACTCCTTTGCGGCTAGATCTACCAAAAAGATGAAAAACATCAAAAATATTAGTGATTTTAGAATCCTCATTCTGTCCATTGGGAGATTGTACCGTAAAATAAGTATTTTTCCTAAGAAAAAATCCGCCGGAAATAAATCACAGAGCGGAGCTCTTCTTAGGACTATTTTCAAAATATTACCATAGCTCATAGCTAGGTGGGTGCTAGACGCGTGAGACCAAGGTCAAACCCGATCGAAGCTCCCATAGATTAGTGTTCTAGGTAATAAATGAAAATAACCCTACTTTGAGTATACACGCTTCACGATTTCACGCAACAATATTTGTAAAACACCACAGATTTAGGAGTATTTCAAATGTGATTTAGATTGTATCGTTTCATTTTCTCCTTAAAATCTAAAAAGGTGGTGTAGAGTTCCGCATTAATACCAAAATCTTTTGCCCCTTTTATGTTTTTCGGGTCATCATCAAAAAATAATATTTCTTCTTTTTTCATATTATTCAAATCTTTCATCATTTTTTCAAAAAATTCTTGGTTCGGCTTCTTATCCCCCAAATGAGCCGAAGAATACGTCTTGTCAAAACTATTTGCGAAACCTATTTTTTCGAGTATATATTGAAAACGATATTTTTCATTATT
This sequence comes from Candidatus Nomurabacteria bacterium RIFCSPHIGHO2_02_FULL_42_19, assembly GCA_001785615.1. Taxonomy (GTDB): domain Bacteria; phylum Patescibacteriota; class Minisyncoccia; order Phycocordibacterales; family UBA9973; genus UBA9973. The sequence continues at coordinate 27,361 of MFUG01000016.1, forward strand.
TGTCGCAAGATAACACAATATCCCCCCTCTTCTTAACTCCCCTACATATTTAACCAATTCTTCATCGGTAATGTGCTCGGCCTGGAACCAAAAATCTAAAAAGGCATCTACTCCCTTAGCCCAACCCCAAGCGGACAGATATGGGGAAATGGTTTCCTTTAAGTCGGCTTTACCGATCAGGCAATCCTGAAAAGGTCCATTGAAAAATGGAAGTGTTTTTTCCAAAGGAATTCCGTATTTTTCCGCAAGCAGAATACTAAATTTTCTTTTGCTGTGAATTAATACCCCGTCTGCGTCAAAAATAATTACCTTTATCATAAATTATTTCATACCGAATTTCTCATATAACATAATATCGTACTTACCATCGATAATTCGGTCTTCTTTTTTCACACCTAGCGTTTCCAGAAAATTAAAAAGTTCTTCTTGGGTCTTTTTTCTGTCTTCTTTATCTTCGCTTTTTACAATTTTTTCTGCCTCAATAAACTCGCCTAAATCTTTCACGCTATCTAAAACAATTTCTATCTTTCAATTCTATAGGTGGCGGAAAATCCACTCCTTCCGGAATGAAAATGTGGTCAACTTGATGTAACTCTTCGGAGAATTTACAGCCGAAACTTTCTAATTTTTTTATTACTTCTTTCCTATTTCTTAACCGCGCCTTTACTTCGACTTCATACATAGATTATTCGTCTACCCCGAACCGTTTGTAGTCGAAAGTTTTTGAATTACCGAACCAGTGCTTAATTTCATGTTCCGCCTCTTCTGCCGTTTCAGAACAATGGACAATGTTAGCAACTGCACGTTTCTCTTTATTGGCAAGCGCTGGAGAATCAATAGAAAAGTCACCTCGAATTGTACCCACCTCAGCTAAATATGGCATCGTAGGGCCGGCAATTTTGCGAACAACATCTACTGCATGTACGCCCTGTACCACCATTTTCACAAGCGGAGCGGACTTCATGTAATCAATTAGCCATTTTCGAATTTCCGGACCAATAACTACTGGATCAACAGTGCCGAAGTCAGACATTGCGTCATAGCCATATTTTTTATAAGTGGCCAAGGTCTTGTGTCCGAGCCGCGTAATCCATTCTTCCTTCTTAGGATAATGGTCATCTAGCTGTTTATGGTCTGGCTGGAACATTTCTAGCGCCACGATTTTCAAGTCCCGCTGTTCAAAACGTTTTATAATCTCCCCAGTAAGTCCCTTACGCACTCCGTCCGGTTTGATCATCACATATGTCCTTTCTTCTTTTGGATGTTTCATATTATTTTAACCTTAAATTACTTATTTTTTCTCTTATGTTTTGTTTTATCCTGCTTATTTCTTCTTGTAGATTTATATCTGCCATTCTTTTTACCTCTTCCCTGGTCTCATTACTAACACCTTGTTCCCTTGACCCCGCAATTCCTCTTTCGTGCTTAGTAAGTGCAAGTTTTAAATCACGATTTGCCTCTTGAATAATTATAGAAAATCTTAATTTCAGATCATCCTTCGCTTCAACAAGAAGATCATTCCAAAGTACTAAGATCTCTTTGGTTGTCTTTGTTTCTGGCGTCTCCCCTCCTTCAAGTGGCTTAGGCACACCACCTAATGTATCTTCCTGTCCCATGCCCCTATCCTAGCAGAAAAAATTAATTTTGCAAAATTTAAAGCACTCGAAATTCTGCACTTATAGGTAATAACTTTCTCTCATTCTTTAAATGCCATAAAATTCTTTTTACGTTATGTTCTGGAACTAAACTACCCATTTCTTCTAATCCTAAATAGAGTTTTACAATAGGAACTTTAAAACCTGGAACTGAAACATAAACAAATCCTTTGACTATTCTTCTTTCTAAATTCCTAAGCTCTAGGAAGCTTGGCGCGTGATCAGGCGCTATTTCTGTAGTTATGTCGGAAGCTAAGTCAAGATCAATGTTGTCATGACGACTGCTTTGTGGGGATTTTAAAGTTTTTGGATCAATTGCATATCCATTGAGTAAATTTCCTCTAGAAAAAAGTCCACGACCTTCTTTGCTTTTTCGTTCTACCTCTGTCAAAAGATTATCTAGTTCCTGCGGAGTAAAGGCTTGAAGTTTTCTTAACTCTATTTCATATTCTCTTTCTGGTTTCTTAGGAGCTTCTACCTTAAAGATACCTCTCCCCTTCGTCATATCTTCTGGAACGTCACATTCTACTGCATCGTTTCAAACCTCCCCATAATTTCGGCTTCTACTTCAGCGCGGTCGCGGCCGTATCTTACATAAGAAAGTTCTTTCAGGCCATCCACAATCTCCGGGTTTCCTTTTTCTGGCGGTAAAGTACGTAAATTAAATGGCTTAACCGGCTGGCCATTAACCAGCATGCTCATATAGGCATTATGGTTGTCCAGCTTGGTTATATCTTGCGCATTAAATATCGGCTTGAACTTTTGTTCTAAAAAATTCGCATCTTCGGTGCCCACGCGGAACACCGCCATAGAGCCCACGTTGCCGAAGACCGCATTTTTAATATTTTCTTCGAGCTGGGTGATATATTGGTGCGCAATGTTAAGCGATAAACGATATTTTCTGGCTTCCGATAAAATGGAAGTAATGGAATCCGTAGTCACGTTCTGAAATTCGTCAATGTAGAGATAAAAATCATTCATGGCCTTACCAAACATGTCCACTCGTGAAAGTGCCGCCATCTGGATCTTGCCTACTAGCACAAGTCCTATTAGATTTGCATTTATGTCACCCAGGCGGCCCTTGGAAAGGTTGACCAGAAGAATTTTCTTCTCATCCATAATTTTGCGGAAATTAAAAACGGAATTCTGTTGCAAGACCACCGGACGCATGATGTCGTTGGAAATAAAATTATCAAATTTTGAAGAAATATATGGTACGAAATTCGCCAGCGATTGATCCCCGGTGGTCTGCTCGGCGGAAACCCAGAATTGTTTAATGATGGGGTTCTTGCAACGCTCTAGTTTCATATCGCGGAATTCTTTATCCGCCAAGACGCGAGTAATTTCGAGCAATGTAGAACCGGACTCTGGATCTTCCATCACCAGAAAGGCGCTGTTGCGGAAATACTGCTCAAACATCGCTCCCCCGCCTATTTTCATATCAAAAAGTTTATTAAAAATCCCCATCAGTTCATTGACCACGAAGGTCTTCTGCTCCGGATACTTGGTATCGTATTCAAGCATATTTAACCCCATTGGACGAGGAGTATAAGCCGGATCAAAATAAATCACATCATCAATACGCTCCTTGGGAATGCGTGAGAGGATCGTCTGAATGTCGGTACCGTGCGGGTCTATAAAGCAACAACCGTCGCCATTTCGAATGTCCTGCGTTATCATGTTGAGTAGAATATTTGTTTTACCGGTTCCGGTCTGACCAATAGTGTAGAAATGCCTCATACGGTCTTCCCGCGCCATGTGAATTTCAGTATCTCGGCCTCGGTAGCTATTTATCCCAAGCAGAACTCCCTCCGTTCCCATTTCAAGCGGTGCGGGCGCAATGCCAGACTTCGCTTCTTTGAGTTGTGGCTGACTGCCGATACCTACCGGAAAATGAAACACAGAAGCCAGTTCTTTTAGGTTAAGCGGTATAATTTTATCTCCCGAAAAAGTACGATAAGAGAAATCGTGAAAAAGTTTTTTCAAATTACCCCCCGAGAGATGTTCAAAAACGAAAGAATTACTGGCCGCTTCGGAAAACTGGTGAAAGGATGACTCTATTTCTTTTAAGATTGCTTCCGCGCGTTCCCGAGTAGCGCCGGAGGCAATAACCCGGATGTTGGCTTTCATAATGGTGCTTTTTATTTTGTTTCCTATTTTCTCAACCGCCCCTTCATCCACTGCCCGTCTGCCTTTCATGTATTTTTCTTTTTTTTCTTCCGGCTCCTTTTTAACTCCAAATAAAAGATCTTTGCCCACTTTCAAAAATGCTTGATTGAATTTATAAAAATTATCCGCCGCATGCTTGACCGATGTTCCGTCTTTTACGTCGTCTAGTATTTTGTGAAATTCGTTTATAAATTTATCGCCAGCCGGAGCAACCACCAGCTGAATAGCGGCCCCTTCGCCTTCGGTCTTAAGTTTAGAAAACACATTCAGAATGGTATTCATGGGGTCATGCTCTATGTTGTCATAGGTCTTGATAGGCATCACCGGACGCTCCGAGAATCTGGCATAAGCGCCAGCGGACCCACCTTCTTTATTGAAAACGTTATAGTCCTCTTTGGTTTCGTGCACTTTGGCGTTGTGGTAAAAAGCCAGGACCTGTTTCTCAAAAAGCGATAAGTGGGCATTTGGCACTGCTGCATAGACCACCACTTCATCGCTTTGGCTGGACAGTGCCACTTCTAAAGTAAAATAGTTTTCCTTTTCATTGTTCCTGCCGATAGAGATAGAATGCATCCCTGCGTAAAATTGTTCCATGGCGCCGATAAATTCTTTGAATCCTTTTGATTTGTCGGCTTCGTCCGTGGGCGGCGGTAGAGTTATTTCAAAAAGCGTCATCTGGAGGGACTTATACATGGGGGTACCCTCCTTGAAATCAAGATTGACCTTCCCGGTTTTCAGATACTGAATTAAGACGCGATGAAAATCGTCATCCAGGTGTGGGTTGCTCATGGCCTCTACCACCGAGAGCGCATTTCTAATACCTTTGGTAATAACAATGCCCAAAAGTTCCTCCATCACAGTATCGTGCGGTTCTGGTTTTAGTTTTAGAATAATCCCTTGTTCATCTCTTTGGCTTATTAGATTGTCTTTGTGTAAGGCCTGCCCCTTTGGCACATTTTCATATTCCAAAATTACATCGTGCGCGGCGGTATCTTTTGTATTTTCAAAGTGTCCTTTAGCAATTAGCTCTTGTTCTCGTTTGGTAACATGCGCACGCAAATAGTTAAGCTCTTCTTCGGGGCTCTTAAACTTCGGCATCTCTTTGAAAAAAGATGGTTCCATTAAACTAATTATACAACAAACTAGGGTTTAGTTAAAATTTCTGGCTCGTTGTCGGTGATGAGAATCGTATGTTCAAAGTGCGCGCTCTTTTTTCCATCCGCCGTGCGAAAAGTGTAGCCATCGGGGTCTAGGGTCACATTTTTTGTGCCCTGGTTTAACATCGGCTCCAGCGCTATGACCATGCCCGGCACCAGTTTTATTCCTTTTCCTTTCTTCCCGAAATTCGGAACGTATGGATCTTCGTGAATGGCTTTACCCACGCCGTGTCCCGCCAAGACCTCTACAATGCCGTATTTATGAGTCCGCACAAAGCTCTCAATGGCATGCCCAATGTCGCCGGTGCTGTTCCCCGCAACGGCGTTGCTGATGCCTACGTTTAGGGCTTGTTCGGTAATTTCTAAAAGCTTAGCTGAAGCAGGGCTAACCTCGCCCACTGGTACAGTCAGGGCCATATCGGTAAATAGTTCTTTATGCTGAAGGCCTAGGTCAATTGAAACAACGTCACCTGCTTTTAGAATTTTTTTTGTACTTGGGATGCCATGCACCACTTCATCATTCACGGAAACACACAGAGAGGCCGGGAAGAGCGCCTTTGTCCCTGCTGGCCGATAGTTCAAAAAGGCCGGGGTATCCCCCATTTCTTTAATTAGCGTAAAGGCGTAGTCATCCAGGTCCTTGGTAGAGAGCCCAGGGGCCACTTTGTCTTTCACTTTGCGGAGTATGGTCGCTAAACGCTTTCCTCCTTCGCGCAGGATTTCTATTTCTTGTGGTGTTTTAATTATAATCATCTTATTTTATCTTGCTATGAAATAAGTGTCCCGGCAAATTTTTCTCCGTTTAGATATTTTGCCAAGTTATCAATCGGCTTGCCGTTCATGATTACAACTTCCATACCCCCTTTCTCAGCTGTTTCGGAAGCCGTAGGGTCAAATGGAGAATTTAATCCCGAAGTCCACTCTTTTGGAATTATTTTTCGGTAGTCCGCCCAAGAAATTTTTTCAATCTTCTTTGCAGAAGGATTTGTTTTTGGGTCAGCATCATATACGTAATCAATATTTGAAAGATTGATAATCTTTTTCGCGCCAACCGTCTTTGCCGCCAAAACGGAATCCCAATCAGTACTGTGTCCGGGTTCATAAGCAGAACCGATTATTATTGGCTTATCGAAAGACAATTTAAGAGATAAGTTGGAAATGACTTTCCGGTTTGCGGTTTCTCCGAAAATAACACGCAGTAATTCAGCATTTAACTTCAAAGAAGCGATGCCTATCCAGTCCAGATCTTCGCTCGTAGGAGTGGAAAGTTCCCTGGCTACTTCTTGATATTTTCTGCAGATTTTCCCCCCGCCCGTTATAATCAAGAACTTTTTTCCTTTCTCAACATGTGAAAGAATTAATTTCTTAAAATTTTTTAGAAAATCCGTATCTATGCTCTCCGGTATAATCAGCGACCCGCCCAATGAAATTACTATTATTTCTTCTTTCATATTAAAAATTTAACGCCTTTATTATATCTTTATGCACGTCCTCTACCGTCTGTTCCCCATTGATAGTAAAAATTTGATATCCTGGTTTATTTTTAAAATAATTCATAGCTGGAATCACATTATTTTTATATTCCTCAAACCTCTTAGCCAAGCCCTCGGGGGTATCATCGTGTCGGCCACGCGCTAAAGTGCGTTTCATCGCCTTTTCTTCCGATAACTCAATAAAAATTATTTTTATATCATCATGCTGATAAAATTTCATCATGGCTTCGAACACTTTTGACTGCTCAACGGTCCTCGGGTAGCCATCTACGATTAGGTGTTTTTCCGGGGAGATTTTAGAACTTAAGAGATCAGCCACAATGGCGTTGGCAAAAAAGTCATCCACCAACCCCCCGCGGTGCATTTTCTCATGCAGAAGTTTGCCGGCATAGCTTCCGGACTCAAGAATCGTTCGAAATCCTTCCCCGGTACCCGCATAGACGCACTCCCTGCCGTCTTTCTTTGAAAGGTATTCTCTTAGAAGCTTTACCTGGGTCCCCTTCCCGGATCCCACTGTTCCGAAAAATACAAATGTCTTGCCGTGCATATGCCTAAGAATAGCGAATTTGTGATATAAAATCAAATATGTTTTAATTAAGATAAGTTAATGAAAAAACAAATCATAACCATAAGCGGGATCCCTGGTAGCGGTAAATCTAGCACCTCTGATTTAGTGGCCAAGAAACTTGGCTTCAAACGATTTTCTTCAGGAGATTTTTTTAGAGAAATCGGGTTGGAATTAGAAATTTCTATTAATGATGTTTCTAAAAGAGCTGAAATTGACCCAACGATAGACCAAAGAACAGATGCTGAAATAAAAAAGCTGGGTGGTTCTGAAAAAATTGTTATCGATTCTCGCTTGGCATTTCATTGGATACCGGAATCATTTAAGGTGTATTTGGACCTACCGCCAGAAGTGGCCAAAGGAAGAATTTTGAATAACTTAAAAGAAAATCCTTTACGCAAAGAAAGTGAAAATGCAGAAACACACGAGGAGGTTTATGAGAAAATAATCCATCGCCTAGAAAGCGAAAAAAAGAGATACAAAGAGCTGTACGGGGTAGACCATACTAAAAAAGAAAACTTCAATTTGGTGATAGACACAAACAAAAATAACCTGGAGCAGGTTGCGGACATCATCGTGTCAGAATATAAAAAGTGGCTAACTAAATAAAGTAGCTTTTTTGAAATTCATACGTGAATTCTAGCATATGCTAGAATTCACGTAGATACTTTTATCATTGAGTATGTAAATCTAGTGAGTAGTTTTAGAGACCAAAATGATCTTTTAGCTTTTTATCATCCAAAACTTTGCTTACTTCTAAAATCTCAATGTGTTTTCGTACGCCGAAAAAGTCTGCCACAAAGAGCATCTCCCCTTCACAAGGATATGGGTATACCCAGGTGCTTTTTTGAAATTGCATAAATCCTAAGTCCTTTAATTTCCACCTGAAGGCCTCTCGCGCTTTTTTAAATCTGATGGGCAGATCATACATCACGATACGCCATTTGCCATCCCATTTACTCTGCTCTTTTATCACAATTTCATCAATAAATATCTTGCGCAGTTTATTTTCTCCTTTTTCTGTAAGAGTATAAAAATCCTTTTGTTCTCTTTTCACACGTCTCACAAATTTATAACGCCTGAGACCACCCAAAACTCTCTGCGCTTCTTTATCGCGATATGACAATTTCTCTCCAAGAGCGATAGCGCACAAGAAACTATGCGCGAGATTCAATCCTTCCCCGCCAGCGCTAAATACTTTCTTAAGCTTAATCAAATGTTCCCGTTTAACCATATACGTGAATTCTAGCATATGCTAATTCTCACGACAAGGGTGATTAGGCGGGTTGCGGACATCATCGTGTCAGAATATAAAAAGTGGCTAGAAAATTAATACTCCCGCATAGAGACCTGAGCATCTATTTTTTTGATCAGGTCTAGAACTACGGAGACGACGATGAGAAGCGCGGTGCCACCGAGCGCGATAGCGGTGATGCCGGTAACCGCGCGCATGATGAGCGGCAGAATGGCAATGAGGCCCAAGAAAACCGCTCCGAGCATAGTGATGCGGCCCAGGACTTTGGAAATATAATCGGAAGTTGAAGCCCCCGGGCGAGTGCCTGGAATAAAGGCGCCGTTTTTCTGTAAATTTGTGGAAAGCGCTTCCGGATCAAAAGTTACGGCGGTGTAGAAATAAGTAAAGAGAAAAACCAAAATAAAATAGAGCACCGCATAGAGCACAGAGGTCTGCGAGAATGAGACCAAAACGCTGGAAATCTTGACGATAATGGGATTACTAAATTTGGCCAAAAAAGTACCAATCATCTGCGGAAAAAGCAGAATAGAAAGGGCGAAGATTATCGGGATAACTCCGGCTTGATTTACCCGCAGTGGTAAATAGGTAGAGCCACCACCATAGATCTTAAGCCCCCTCACCCGTTTGGCATAGGTAACCGGGATAGGGCGTTCTGCTTCAGTGACGATGACTACTCCGGCGATAACGACAGCGCCCACGGCAATGAACAAGAGCAATAAAGGAACCTGGGAAGCGTCAAAAGCAAATATAAGCTGCCCAACTTCCGCTGGAATCCCGGCGACAATACCAGCAAAAATTATAAGGGAAACGCCGTTGCCGATACCAAACTCGGACATCAGCTCGCCAATCCACATCAGGAATATAGCCCCGGCCACGACGATAATTAAATTAGTAACTCTGTCAAAAGCGGTCAAATTCACTAAAATACTCTGGCTTTCCAAAAGAGCTAAAAGAGAAAATCCCTGAATCGCGGCCAAGGGCACTGTCAGGAGCCGGGAATATTGGGTAAATCTCTTTCGGCCGGCCTCGCCCTCTTCGTGATAAATCTTCTTTAGCGCTGGAACCATAATAGTTAAAAGCTGCATGATGATGGAGCTGGTGATGTAGGGACCGACCCCGAGCATGATGATGGAAAGATTGGAAAGTCCGCCACCGGAAAAAATATTCAAAATGCCGAAAAATTGGTTGTTGGAGAGAAATCGGTTTAAGGCAAGAGTGTCAATACCTGGGATAGGAATAGCGGCCAGCAAACGAAAAACGGCTAATGCCAAAAGGACGAAAAGGACCCTTCTGCGCAAGGTATTGTCAGTCCAGACCAATTTAACTTTATTCCAAAAATTTTGCATCTTTTATTTTATTTTGATTTTTTTCCCTTTAATACCCAAGCGCTTCCGGATGGCAGAAAACTTTTCCCGCTTGCCATCTTTCTCGGCAACAAGTTTATCTTTACGGATGACCAGAGGTCGGTCTATTGACTTGAAACTATACCCGCGGTTTTTCGGCAACTTCTTTATAATATCACGAAGTTCCGGGCGACGCTTGTTGCCGGCGCGAGCCGTCTGCCCTTTGCCGCCGCGGCCGGAGGTCTTGGCATGCTTGCCGCCGCGACCCACAGTACGGTCCTTTTTATTTTTATGTTGTCTTTTTAAGTTATTTATCTGCATAAATTATTTAACTTTTAACTTCTTTTTCTGCGTCCGCGATTTCGTTCTGGATTGGTTTGGAATATTTGGTGGAAAAAACAGAAAGAGCCGACATCACTGCTTTCGCATTATTTAATTTATTTTTGGTGCCGGACAAAATTTTCCCCGTAACATCTTTAAGGCCGGCTAACTTCACAATGTCCCGAACGACTGACCCGGCTACCAATCCGCGACCGCGGTTCGGCATCAATACCACCAACGCACTGCCAAATTTAGCTTTTACTTCATAGGGAATAGAAGTGTTCTTGGTAAGTTTTAGGCGAACCATATTTTTCTTGGCATTGCGAAGCGCTTTGTTGATGGCGAGCGATGTGTCCCCCGCTTTGCCAAGGCCCAGTCCAATAGAGCCCTTTTTGTCTCCGGCCACCAGAGCCACGCTGAAAGAAAATCGGCGCCCGCCAGCCACCACGCGGGTTACTCGACGAATACTTAAAATTTTCTGGTCAAATTCCGGCTTCGGTCGATTGAAAGATGACCCTCTCCGGCCGCTACTCCTTTTTTCTCGGATGCCTGTATTTTCTTTTACGTTTTTCTTTTCCATATTTTTTTTATGCTAATTAGAATTTCAGCCCAGCAGCCCGGGCCTCATCGGCTACTAATTTTATACGCCCGGTATATTTGAAACCATTCCGGTCAAAGACCACTTTGTCTATTTTGGCGGTCCTGCACACCCCGGCTATCATCTTACCCACTTCTTTAGCTCGTTCAAGCTTGGTACCTTTTTTTATTTTTAGATCGCTTGCTTCCGCTAGGGTTTTCATTTTCATATCGTCAATTACCTGCGCGTAAATGAATTTGTTGGAACGAAAAACAGAAAGACGTGGCCGCTCTTTAGTGCCGACGATCTTGGCTCGGATCTTCGCCTTTAGTCGTATTCTTTTGTCAGTTTTGTTTTGCATAAATAAATATACGAATATGCGAATTATACTAATCTGCGAATTATTCGAATGTATTTGTAAATTTGTATCATTTGTATATTCGTATGTTAATCTAGGCGGTTTTCTTGCCTTGCTTGCGCCTGATTACTTCACCCTCATAACGCATGCCCTTGCCTTTATATGGCTCTGGCTTCTTTAGGGCTCGAATAGAGGCCGAAAAACTTCCTACCAATTCTTTATCCGCGCCGGTTATCGTAATATTGTTTTTATCAGCCGTGGCAGTGATTGTATCCGGAATTTTTACCACTACTGGATGGGAAAATCCTAAAGCGAAATGGAACTCTTTGCCTTTGATTTCCGACTTGAATCCGACTCCTTCCAATATCAATTTCTTTGAGTATGGTTTTTCTACGCCTTCAATCATGTTCTTGATGTGTGAAGCATAAGTGCCCCAGAGTGACTTTGAAAATTTGTCGTTTCGCTTGGGTAGGAGAGTAATTATTTTGTCAGTTATGGTGATAACGATGTCGTCTCTGAAATTTTTCGTCAGTGTTCCCTTTGGCCCGACAACAGTAAAGACCCCGCTTACCTGGCTTACTTTCACTCCCGGGGTTATTTGTATTTCTTGTTTTCCAATTTTAGACATAAAAGATACGAATATACTAATTTACTAATGATACGAATTATTCGAATATATTTGTAGATTTGTATACATTCGCATACTGGTATCTACCATAATTTGAATAATGCTTCCCCTCCGACCTGTTCACGCCTGGCATCCTTGCCTGATAAAATTCCCTTGGGTGTGGAAAGTATCAGAAGCCCGGTTCCATTTTTAACTTTGTGAATGTCCTTCACGCCAAAATAAACGCGCCTGGATTGCTTAGAAATTCTTTCCGCTTCCGTAATTTTCGGCTTTTTATCAACATAAACCAGCCCTACTTCCAGCAACGGCTGGCCTTTTTTAACTTTTTTGGAAATTTCCGACACATAGCCCTCCTTTTTCAGACATTCTAAAATAGCATTTTTTAATTTGGAATGCGGAACGGCAATAGTGGCCTTGCCTACTAGACCCGCATTCTTCATCATTATTATCATGTTGGCTATTGAATCCACTTTTTTAATTCATAATTCTTAATTTTTAATTTACCATGAAGATTTCCTGACTCCCGGCAACATTCCTTCATTGGCTAGTTCGCGAAAGCAAATACGGCAAATGCCAAAGTCCCGCATGAAGCCATTGCCCCGACCACAGCGAAAACATCGGTTTTTCTGCCGAGTGCTAAACTTCGGTTTCTTTTTGCTTCTGGCGACGACTGATGTTTTAGCCATAAATTAAGGAATGTTAATGACTATAGTTTATGAGCATCCCGCCATGGCGGGGAGCCATAAATAATGAGGGAATCTTGCCCCGCCTGAAATAGGCGGGTGAACTTCAGTAATATCGCATTTCTTTTCTTATTCCCTCAATCACTTGAAAAAACAAGGAGAAAAATGGATTAACCAAAACATTATTCCCTTAGCTAGATACTAGCAAAAAGTAGCTAAATAGTCAATTTTTTCTTCTTCTTTGTCTTCGCGTCAATTATCATAAACCCTCGCGGAATGCGCTTCACTATTACCCTTTGCTTTTCTCGCCAGCCGATTTGTCGAATCATGGCAATGGGAATTATCACCGAAAAGGACTTCGATCTCCCGACTCTGGTTATTTTCCTAATTGAATTTATTGGTCTGGCCATAACTCATGAGTTAACTCAGTAATTAAATAATTATGCTTTTACTGGCTTTAGTTCTATTTCTTCCTTCTTTAGATTAAATTGTACTACAAAATTATCGAAAAATCCCTTCTGACCTACAATCCCATAAGGCATCCTTTTCCCTGAAATGTCTGGCATAAAACCTGCTTCAATTTTATGAGCCCACCCTCCAACTTCAATCTCTACCTCGTGGAGATAATACAAAGAAGCTTTACCTCCAACACCAAACACCTCACGTGGTTTACCCTTAGGGATATCAAGACCAAGCGCTTCTCCAGCTTCCGAATGGAAAATACAAATATCAGCCCCAGAATCTACTAGCACTTCATAACGCAAAGATTGAGAATTTAATTTTAATTTAATTTCTATAACCGGCCTAAGTGTTGAACCGTATTTCTTATAACTGAATTTTATATGCTCCCGACATACGTATCTAGGGTTTCTGGCATTCGGCTAAAAATAGGAGATTGGTACCCTTTTTCTTGTGCTTGATGTTTGGCTTCTTTAAGGGTTTTGCCACTTCCAACAACAGTTTCTTCGTCGTCTGCGAGAGCAACCCAAAGACCCTTATATTTATTGAATATTTTTGTCCAATCTTTTACCATATCTTAATTATATCAAATTAGGAGGTAATAACAATAACTCATGAGTTAACTCAGTAATTACTCCGCGGCTGGGGCGGTAAGGGGAACTTCTGCCTTTGGTTTGCGCTTGCGGGCTTTTTTTGCTTTCTGCTCTATGGTTGCTTGTTCTTCCTGTTTCTTGAAAGGAACACCCAGGAGCTCAAAGAAGGAGTGGCCTTCTTTTTTATTCTTAGCGGTAGAAACAAGAGTGATAGATAGGCCGAAAACGTCTTTAATGTCTTCATCGGCTGTTTCCGGGAAAATAGTATGCTCTTTAATGCCGAGGGTAAGGTTGCCTACATTATCCACCGCGCTCGGCGGAATACCGCGGAAGTCCTTGGTGCGAGGGATAGCAATATTTATTAATTTCTCAAGAAAGGCGTACATCCTTTTCTCGCGGAGAGTCACTACTACCCCGATAGGGTCGCCCTGGCGGACCTTGAAGGAGGCGATGGACTTCTTGGCGCCACGGAGAGCCGCTTTCTGTCCGGTTATTTTCGCCAAGCGGTCTGCGATCGTTTCATTTTTATTTTTATCTTTTTTTACCGCAGTACCGGTACCGACATTCAGCACCATTTTCACCATTCTAGGCGCGGCCATGGCGTTTTTATAATGAAAAACATCTTTCATCTTCTCAAACACGCTTGTTTCTTTTTCTTTTACGGTCAAAAGTTTCATATTTAATTTATCTTTTTAACATTTGATACATGAATCGGCATGGCGATATTTAGCATTTGCCCTTTTTCGTTGGTCTTTCTGGCTCGCTGGTGTTTCTTAGACATATTCAATCCCTCCACGATTACCTTATCCGCCCTGACCAAAACGCGAACAACTTTCCCTTTTTTGCCTTTATCTTTACCGGCTATCGCTATTACATTGTCTCCTTTTTTTATTTTCATAGGTATTTAAATCACTTCGGGCGCCAGGGAAATTATCTTTTGAAAACCTTTTTCCGCAAGCTCCCTTGGCATTGGCCCGAACACTCGCCCCGCTTTCGGATCAAGCTTCCCCTTTTCCAGTATCACCACGGCGTTATCATCAAATCGGATATATGATCCGTCGGCTCTGCGGTAAGCATTCATGGTTCGCACTACTACCGCTTCATGCACGTCTTTCTTTTTCACCATTTTTCGCGGGGAAGCTACTTTCACGGAAATAACCACTAAATCGCCGATGGTGGCGTATCTTTTTTTGGAAGACCCCAATACCTTGAACACCGCTCCGATGGTGCCTCCGGCATTATCTGTTATTTTTACTAAACTTCGTGGTTGAATCATATGGCTGATTTTTAAGGAATGAAATGACTATAAAAATCGTCATCCCGCTCCACTTTTAATACTTAATTTGATATTAACTTAAAGTCTATTGTTTGTAAAATTTCCACTGGGTTATAAATATTAATGTTAAAAGTGGGGCGGGATTCTCGTAATTTATACTCACTTTGTTCGTTAAATTACTGTAAATCTTTTATCTTTGGAAATCGGACGCGTTTCAACTATTTCTACCTGGTCCCCTGTTTTATATTTGTTATGTTCGTCGTGCGCTTTATATTTCTTGTTAATTTTATAAAATTTTCCATAAAGCGGATGCTTCACGAAGCGCGAAACTGAAACGATAACGGTTTTATCCATTTTGTCACCCACTACTACACCTTTCAAAACATTTCCTTTATTTTCTTCCTTTTTCATATTATTTAACTACATTCATTTCCGTTAAAACTCTGGCTACTTGTTTTCGCAGCGCTACTGATTCTTTGACATTTTTTGATTTTGCACCTTCGGCTTTGAATTTGATAACTCTAAGCCCCTCCCGGAGAAATACTAATTTTTTCTCCAGTTCCTCCTTGCCCATTTCTTTTAAGTTTTCTTTTTTTGATTTGGCCATTTTATTATTTACTGTATTACTTATTTTGCCTGGAAACAACTCGCGCCTTGAGCGGAAGCTTGGTACCGGCCTTACGCAATGCCTCGCGAGCCACGTTCTCGGGTACGCCATCCACTTCAAAGATAATGCGTCCAGGGAATACCTCCGCGCAGTAGCCCTGTGGATCTCCTTTTCCCTTTCCCATGCCTACTTCGGCGGCCTTGGCGGTATAAGGGCGGTCCGGAAAAATGCGAATCCAATATTTGCCGGCTTTGGTCAGCGTACGAGAAATAACCTTACGGGCTGATTCAAGCTGCACCGACTTCACCCTGGCATCCGTCTCGGCCTTCAGCCCGAAAGACCCGAAAGCCAGCCGAGTACCGCGCGTGTCAGGCGTTATCATTTTCCTGTTGGTGCGCTTGGTTTGCCATTTTCTAAATTTTACTTTTTTCGGTAATAACATGGCTGATTTTTAAAGAGCGAAGCGATTATAAAAATCGCCATCCCGCTCCACTTTATTAATTACTTTTATATTAACATTTTTCATAATTTTTTAATTTATTTCCCTTTACCGCTATACACTACTCAATAAAGTGGGGCTGGGATTCTGAAAAGATATATTTCACTTCGTTTCATTATCTTTTCGAAATATCTTTCCTCGATAAATCCAGACCTTGATGCCGATAACACCGTAAGAAAGCGTGGCGCGTTCACGCTTGAAGTCAATGTCCGCTCGAAAGGTCTGAAGCGGAATAGAGCCACGCTTGATTTCCTCCGTGCGAGCAATGTCCGCTCCGCCCAGACGGCCGGAGAGTACGATTCTAGCCCCCTCTACTCCCCTGGCGGTCATCACTTTTTCCATAATTTGCTTAATCACCCTTCTATAAGGCATTCGTTTTTCCAATCCCTCCGCGATCATGTAGGCAACGATGGACGCATCAGCTTCCGGATTCCCAACCTCAACAATTTCCAGCTTAAAGTCCTCTGGCTTAAGGAGTTGTAATTTATCCATTTTCTTCAAAATATCTTCTTTGAGCTTGGTGGCCCCTTCCCCGCTTCGGCCGATGATGAGTCCGGGACGAGATGTCCGGATAATGAAACGAGTGGCTTTTCGGCTTCTCTCAATTTCAATGCTCGAGACATGCATCCCGCGTAATTTTTTTTCCAAATATTCACGAATCAGCACATCGCCCTTCAGATAGGAAACATATTTTTTGGGCTCAGCGAACCAACGGGACTTCCAGTCCCGGAGGGTTATCAATCTATGCGCATATGGGTGAACTATTTTAGACATAAAATATAATTACGAATTATGAACTTTTTTATTTTTAATTTTTAATTTATCATTCGTAATTGGAGCTTGTTCTTTAAGAATAAGCGAAAGGTGGCTGGTGCGCTTATTTATCCTGTGCCCCGTGCCCATAGCGGCCGGCATCATTCTTTTTAGGGTTACGCCTTGATCTACTCGCAGTTCTGCGATTATTAAATTTTCTTTATTGACGCCTGCTTGCTTGGCGTTGGCCACCGCGGAGAGTAAAAGCTTCTTGATCGGCAATCCGGCGCGCTTGGCTAAAAAATCAAGCTCGGCCACGGCCTGAGAGACGCTTTTCTTCCTGATTAGTCCAGCCACCAGGCGAACTTTTCTCGGGGATTGTCTGTAATTTTTTAAAAATGCTTTCATCCCGTTAGAAATAGGACGCGTACGCTTGCGCTACGTTTCCAGTTTGATTATTTATAATATTTTTTATAATTTCCATAATTGTTTTTATTATATGCGTCCGCGATTTCTAACGGGATTCATTCCTACGGTTTTTTAGTAGCGACACCAGCATCTGCGGCAACAGCGGTAGCGGACTTGGCTTGTAATATCTCGGCCTCTTTTTTCTTCTGCTCCAACTCTTTCTGCATTTTTCCGCCATGCTTTATAAACTTCTTGGTTGGAGAAAATTCTCCGAGGCGGTGCCCTACCATGTCTTCAGTGACTAAAACCTCTATGTGGGTTTTGCCATTATAAACACCAAAATTAAAACCGAGCATTTCCGGCGAGATAACGGAAGCCCTTTTCCAGGTCTTGATCATCCCGGTCTGCAGGGGGTTTTTACCGGCAATCTTTTTGAGTAGCCCTTCATCCACGTATATGCCTTTTTTGATTGATCTGGTCATAAACACTAATGTTTACAAATCAAAACGAATGACACGAATTCGTATCATTCGCACTAAATTCGTAATTATTAGTTAACCTATACTAGCAAATTGGCTTAGAATGTCAAATTAAATAAGAAACGGACGTCAGCGGGGAGCCAACGTCCGGGGGTGAAAATCGGTTAGCGAGAGCTAACCTAGCTGCCTACGGGTATAGGCAGCTTATGGTCTTTGCGGCGGGACGGGCCTACCGATGGCGGGGAGGGGCCAGTGCCCGTTGGTTGCGGTATCTGCCTCCCTCCTGTCGGGCATCCGGCGGGGCCGCCGAACGTAGAAAAAAAAGTGGGGCCTCGGTGGTGGTCAGCTTGACCACCGGGACTGAAATTGGCGGTCGAACTGGATCAGGTGTTCGACTGAAACGCGCTGCGTTTCGAAACATGTCCCCGACAAAATCTTTTCGAGCCACATCGGAACGAAAACGATAGGCCATGGTGCCTCCGAACTATGCGAACTACGTGACGACAACTAACGATCTGCTTCCGTCTTAAGTTTATTACTATAAAAAAATTATGCAAATAAAATTTGTGTATAAAAATGTGGGAGGGGGCCTGGCGAACCGATTTACAATCTAGCACTTTTATTTATTTTTACCAGTAGTTCGGCGGGCCTGCCCGCCAAAGCTTTTAACAATATTAAATTACTTTGTTTCACCAGTGCGTCGGCGGGAGACGATGAAGATGTTTGAGTATTTTTTCGGAGTGCGGGTTTTGCGTCCGCCGGTTACTTTACCCCATTTGGTTTTTGGACGCTTGATTCCCCGGCCTTGTCTGCCTTCGCCCCCGCCATATGGATGGTCCACCGGATTCATGGCCGTACCACGCACCGTAGGACGTATTCCCTTCCAGCGGCTGCGTCCGGCCTTGCCAAAATTTTGCAAATGATATTCTTCGTTGGAAACAGTACCGATAGAGGCCCAGCAATTTTCGTTTATTTTTCTTATTTCCGTAGAAGGCATTTTGAGGTTAGTATAGCCGTCAGCGTTGGCTACCACTTGGGCAAAAATCCCAGCCGAGCGGCCTATTTTCGCGCCACCCCTCGGCTTGATTTCAACGTTGTAAACAAAAGTTCCGACTGGAATACTTCGGAGCGGCAAGCGGTTCCCCGGCGCAAGCTCTGCTTTCTCGGAAACTAGAAAAGAATCCCCCGGCTTTATGGATTTCGGCAACACGACGTATCTTTTCTCCCCGTCCTTGTATTGAGCGAGCCCGATAAAAGCCGAACGGTTCGGATCGTATTCAACGGACTTTATTTCTGCTGGAATATCTATTTTGTTATATAGGAAATCAACCTCGCGGTAAAGACGCTTGTGGCCACCGCCTTTATGCCTCATGGTAATACGTCCTTGGCTATTTCGTCCAACCATACGTCTAAAACCGTGCACTAGGGACTTGGTAGGTTTGGACGCGGTTAAGACCCCCCGGTAAGATACGGTGGTCATTTGTCGTCTTGATTTACTTGTCGGTCTGTACGTTTTCATTTTAGATGAACTCTATTTTATCACCAGCTTTTAAATATACCACCGCCTTTCGGCCTCCATGCTTAGAACCCTTTCTGCCTCTAACCATAATTTGCTTGGCGGGAACTCTTAACACATTCACTCTTACTGGTTTAACTTTATAAATTTCAAAAATGGCCTTTTTGATTTCGGTTTTATTGGCAGAATCTTTAACGTCAAAAGTGTAGACGTTATGCTCTATCGCGTTTGACGCTTTCTCGGTGATTCTCGGATTTTTAATTATTTTTATCGCGGCAGTTGACATATATTTTTATCCTCGTGATTCTAAAAACTTCACACTCTCTTCCGGGTTTTCTATTAAAAGATACTTGTGATTCAACACATCCAACGGATTTAGGTTTTTTACATAAACCATTTCAAGCGCGGATATATTTCTAAAACTCTTTTCTGTTTTTTCATTACGCTCGTAGACAGCGGTTAAAATCTTTGATTTTTTTGTTTTGGCAGTTCCGTTAAACCCCAAGGCCTTCGCTAAGTTTTTCATTACGGCTACTCCGGACTTTGTTTTTATGACGGGCATTTCCAGGGAATCAACAAAGATGATTTCTTCATCTCTTATCTTCCTGGAAAGAACAGAAAATAGCGCCTGCGCGCGCATTTTCTTGGAAATTTTTCTTTTATAATTCTTCTCCGCCAGCGGACCATGGGTGACTCCTCCGCCGACCCAGATGGGACTCCTAGATGAGCCGTGTCGGGCTCGGCCGGTTCCCTTTTGCTTCCAGGGCTTCCTGCCTCCGCCACGCACTTCTCCGCGGTCTTTGGTGTCGGCCGTACCGGCGCGTTTGTTGCTACGCATGCCTTCTACCACCTGATGCACCAAATCCGCTCGCCAGCGGGCGGCAAAGACCTTCGCCGGAAGATTTATTTTCCCCGCCACCTCGCCCTTTTGATTGTATACTTTTGCTTCCATCCCGTACGAAATAGGACGCGTACGCTTACGCTACGAAGTCCTTTTTGCTATTAATAATAATTTTCATCAATTTCATAATTTTATTTATTTCTATGCGTCCGCGATTTCGTTCGGGATCCATTTGATTTATCTTGAAATAATTTCCACCAAACTACCACGTCGTCCGGTAATCGCGCCTTTTACCAGCATTAAATTATTTTCTTGATCCACCAAAACAACTTTCAAATTTTTCTGCGTAATTCTGTCGCCGCCCATTCGTCCTGCCATGCGCATTCCCTTCGGCACGTGGGTTCGCAGGCCTCCACCGATGGAACCTGGTTCCCTTTCTGAATGCTTTTGCCCGTGAGTGCGAGGACCACCGTGGAAACCGTGACGCTTTACCACTCCTTGGAAACCTTTACCTTTGGAAACGGAGGTAACTTGCAGTTTATCCCCCGGAGCAAAGACCCCTACATCAATACTGTCGCCCTCTTTTACTTCTGATTTGTCGGTTGGCTTCAATCGGAACTCTTTTAGCGTTTTCTTCTTTTTCTGAGCAAACCCAACCTGCACAGAGTCGTATCCGTCTTTACTTTTTTCAAATATGCGGGTTACCATAACCGGTCCTACTTTAAGCACAGTAACAGGAATAACCTCTCCGGTTTCAGAGAAATACTCCATCATATTTTCTTTTGTGCCCAAAATAAATTTCATAAAATTTCATTTCTTGTTCCGCCTTTGGCGGGATTTTGAAAATATAGTCGCTTTGCTCCTTATTTTCTACAACATCTTAACATCAATATCAACACCGGAAGGAAGCGATAAATTGGTAAGCGCTTCAATTGTTTTCGGATTTGGATTTATAATATCAATCAACCTTTTATGCACCCGGATTTCAAATTGTTCTCGGGTATTTTTGTAGATAAAAGAAGCCCGATTGACGGTATACTTTTTAATTTCAGTGGGTAGTGGCACCGGTCCTACGATATTCGCATCATAGCGGGTGGCAGTATCCATAATCTGTTTGACTGAGGCGTCCAGAATCTTGCTCTCGTAAGCCCGAACCCGGATGCGCAACACCACCCTGCCCTCCCCGCCCTCGGTACGGACGGGCTTTTTTTCTTTAACTTTAGGTATTTTTATAGCTTGTCCCGCCTTGGCGGTGGCCGTCACTCGCGAGGTCTTTACTACTCTGACTGTTCTTGGCTTCCCGCCCGAACGTGCCGAAGCACCTTCGGTACGGGCAGGTTTTTCTTTTTTTTCCGTTGTTGGCATCTAATTAAATTAGTAATTATCAATTACGAATCCGTAATCCGTAATTGTTAGTTCTTAATTTGCTACGCTATAATTTTAGTGACTACTCCGGCGCCGACGGTCTTGCCTCCTTCTCGGACGGCAAATTTCTGCGCTTCCTCAAGCGCTACTGGTGTAACGAGTTTTACTGTAATTTTAACAGTGTCTCCCGGCATCACCATTTCTGTACCTTCGGCAAGCGATACATCCCCGGTCACATCCGTGGTGCGAATGTAGAATTGCGGTTTATATCCTTTGAAGAATGGGGTGTGGCGTCCGCCTTCTTCTTTCTTCAAGACATATATTTCAGCCGTGAAATTATCATGCGGAGTAGTGGTACCCGGCTTGCAAAGAACTTGTCCGCGGGTAATGTCTTCTTTTTTGAGACCTCGTAAAAGAATACCGGCGTTGTCGCCAGCCATACCTTCCTGCAGATTTTTGTTGAACATTTCAATTCCGGTAACGGTGGTTTTTTGGGTTGGCTTGATACCTACAACTTCCACGTCTTCACCTACTTTCACTTTTCCTCTTTCAATCTTTCCGGTCACTACTGTACCACGGCCTTCAATAGAGAAAATGTCTTCAACCGGCATTAGAAACGGCTTGGCCGTATCGCGCACTGGGATTGGGATATAAGTATCGAGCGCATTTACAAGTTCCAGAACTTTCTTCGCCCATTCGTCATCCACTGACTTTGATTCAAGGGCCTTCAGCGCGGAACCGCGGATAACCGGAGCGCCAGCGCCGTCAAAACCTTGTTTGGTAAGAAGTTCGCGTATTTCTTCCTCCACCAGGTCAATCATGTCCTTGTCGTCAACCATGTCGCACTTGTTTAGGAAGACGATTATTTTCGGCACCCCGACTTGCTTCGCAAGCAAGACATGTTCACGGGTCTGCGGCATGGCGCCGTCAGTGGCTGCCACTACCAGAACCGCACCGTCCATTTGCGCGGCACCGGTAATCATGTTCTTGATATAGTCCGCGTGTCCCGGAGCGTCAATGTGCGCGTAGTGACGAGCATCCGTTGAGTACTCGTTGTGTGAAATATTAATAGTAATGCCGCGAGCTTTTTCTTCTGGAGCGTTGTCAATTTGATCAACACCACGAAGTCGAACCTGCTTTCCCGCCATGTTTAAGACATGGAGGATAGCCGCCGTTAAGGTGGTCTTACCGTGGTCAACGTGACCGATGGTACCCACATTGATATGTGGTCTGTCTCTCTTAAATTCTTCTGCCATATAATTTTCTCCGACCTGAGTCGGAGGATATTAATAATGAGGACGGAGCGTACGAGAACCAGTCGCTCCGGCCTAACTACTAATTTACCCCGTTCAGCGAGGCCTATTAAAAACCTTAATAATGATGCACTTCAAACAAAAAAGTTTACCCGACATGGGCTCCTAAAGCCCGGCGGGCAATACAAAAACTGCCGAAAGTGCAGTTCCGACTATGATAGCAAATTAAAGGATATTGTCAAACGGAGTATTTCTGTATAACCTCCTTAAGCGTCTTTTTTGCTTCCAGATTTGTAAGCGTAGGCAAAACACGTTTCGCTTCTTTTATATAAAAGTCCCTTAGGTTACGCCCTGCCTCATCAGTGCAGGGTTCGTTAATGTGTTCAATCAGCTTCAAAACTATGCCGGTATCCGTAGCGACTTTCTGTTCTGGTTTTTTCTTTGGATCTTCTGGTGAACCCCTTTCTGGACTCATAATAATATTATAGATTACTTCTAATCTCCTCGCAAAGTTTGCGAGCTTCTTCCTTTAGATTTTCGGAAAAAATTATTGCTTTGGAAGAAGAAACTATCAGGCCTAGTTTTTCTGAACTCAATCCCGCTTCCATAACTTCTTTCACGCTTCCGCCCTGCGTGCCGATACCCGGCACGAGTATTGTAAGGTCGCCAACAATTTTTCTTACCTCGCCAAGTTCGGCCGGGTAGGTAGCGCCCACGACTAGCATGCAATTACTATTTTTATTCCACTCCTTTGAAACTTTTTCAGCCACCACCCACCACAGAGGTCTTGCCTCTGGGGTAGTTATTAAATCTTGCAGTTCCCCTGCTCCCGGATTCGATGTGCGGCAAAGAATAATAGAAACTTTATCTTTTCTGTCTAAAAAGGGTTTGAGTGCTTCCTGCCCCAAATATGGGTGAAGTGTGACCGCGTCGAATCCCAAAGTGTCGAAAATTGCTTTGGCATAAAGCTCATTTGTGTACCCAATATCTGCGCGCTTGGCATCGCAAATAGTAAAAATATCCGGATAATTTTTTCGTAAATAATCCATCGTCATTTCTAGATCCTCCCAGCCCTTTGCGCCTCGCACTTCATAGGATCCCATATTGGGCTTGTAGGCCGCAGCAAACTCATGCGTCTCTCCAATAATATATTTGTTAAATTCAAACTGCGGATGCGGGAGAGTTTTGAATTTCTCTGGCAGTTTTTCAAAATCCGGATCAAGTCCCACGCAAAGTAATGAGTTTATTTCTTTAGCTCTTTTGTTGTATTTATCGATTATCATTATTTTGCTATTATCACTTTTAGACGGCCGTCAATTTTGATAACATTATTTATTTTTCTTCTCTTCTAAAAACTTTTTTCCATGACCAATTTCGGTATTAATTGGCACACCACTTTTGCAGAGTGGGCAATCTTTTTCATCCCAAACATCCATACCTAGGATAGTTAAATAATCAAAAGGAACACCAATAAATTCTGGATTTATATTCAGAGGATCTTTGTTCACTATCGCGCATGCAGCAATAACCTTACCCCCTTCACTTAAAACACTATCAATGACCTTCTTCACAGAACCACCCGTCGTCACAATATCTTCAACAACTAAAACATTTTTCCCTTTTACAAATTGTCCGTAACCCCTGGTAAAAATCTGATTTTTGTCTGGCTGTTTTTCTGTATAAACACTTAAAATTTCTTTGCCTTTCAAAATTCCAAGATGATATGCAGTCCATTGAGAAAGAATAATACCGCCCATAGACGGGCCAGCCACAACATCAATTGGGGTGTTTTTAAACTTTTCAGCAATAATTTCTGCAATTCGAGAAATGTAAGTAATGTGCGGAAAAATATAATCTTTATTTATATACGTTGGTGCATGTTTGCCAGAAATATAAACGAAGTGGCTATCATTAATTACTGCTCCGGTTTTTTTTAGAATGTCTACAACTTCTTGATTCGATTCCATATGTTTATCTTAACCTTTCTTTTATCTCCTTCGCAAGATACGGGTTCCACATTGCGCCAGTGGCCGACATCACGATATCCGCACCCGCCTCCCGGTACTCAAAAAAATCTTCCGCATTCATAACTCCGCCGACACCGATGATGGTATAGGAGTAGCCAAATTCTTCACGTAATTTTTTCAATCTTCTTACCATATCCAGTCCCGCCCATTTGATCGCATGCCCGCAAACCCCGCTGTGCGTACGTCCCGGAAGCGCTTCCCCTCCCTTTTCGTCCACAATCTCTGAAAAAATAGTGTTAATAGCGGAAATGCCTTGCACTAATGCTCCGACTTCTTTTACAAAATTGCGGAGAAGTTTTTCGTTTTTATAAAAAGAAACTTTAACAATCAGGGGGGTATCTTTAATCTCGCTTTTGATAGCTTTGACCACCTCCACGCTCCGCGCCACGTCATAACATAGAAGTTCAACTGTTCCCTCGTTCGGGCAACTAAAATTAACTTCCATCACCTGCACGCCGGTTTCTTTCATCATTCTGGCGGCTCTGACAAAATCATTTATATATTCTTCCACGTCCGGCTTTTCTTTTTTTGTTCTTTGAAAAGCGCCGACCAGGATCTGGCCAGGGCGTAAATTTTTTATTACTTTTTTTATATCCTCCTGCCAGAATTCCGGGTCAAAAGACGGCACCCCGAAAGAATTGGTAATGGAAAGCGGCTCCTTAAAATTATGATTGGCAATTAATTTCTTGTCTTCTTTGCCTAAAGTTAAACCAGCCGGCACCTCCACTGCTAAAACATTGGGCCATGGATGGCAAGGATATTTTTTTGTACGTACAGTTTTATAAGTGACGATATCAAAGCCCTTGTCCAAGGCCGCTTGGGCAAAATTCCCATTAATAAGCGGCCCCGCGGCAATGCCAAAAGGCGAATTTACCTTAAAGCCCAGAAAATCATATCCAAAATCTACCCCATAGGTCTTGCCTATGGGGTTAGCTAGGACTTCCCCGTTTGCAAAAGCTCCAAAGGGGCCTTGTTCAAAGTTTTCTTTGTAGGATTTATCGGGATCGTAGAATGGGACGAGCATTTAAGTATTTTAACATAACTCGTCGACTAAGAAAGAGTTACTTCCTAGCCGCGATAATAGTCTCCGCGACGTTGTTCGGCACGGTGTCGTAGCGTAAAAATTCCATTGTGAAAGAGGCGCGGCCCTCGGTCATAGAACGGAGGCCCGTCATGTAGCCGAACATTTCGGAGAGCGGCACGATAGCCCGCAGAACTTTATTCACGCCGCGGTCTTCCATTCCTTCAATCAATCCGCGCTTGCTCGAGAGATTGCCAGTAACGTCTCCCATGAATTTCTCCGGAGTGACAACTTCTACTTTCATCATTGGTTCCAGGATTACCGGGTTTGCTCTTCGGCAAGCATCTTGAACTGCCATGGACGATGCAATTTTGAAAGCCATTTCGTTGGAGTCAACTTCGTGGTAACTTCCGTCCCAGAGATCCACTGAGACATTGACCATTCTAAATCCAGCCAGAATTCCGCGGTCAAGTCCTTCCTTGAATCCTTTTTCGCAAGGGGCAATATACTCCTGCGGAATCACTCCTCCTTTAATTGAATTTATAAATTCAAAGCCGGGCGAGCGCTTGGTATTTTTCGGCAAATCCTCCAATTCTTCTTTGGTCAGGGCTTCCATTGGTTTGACTTTTATTTTCACGTGGCCGTAGTTTCCACGTCCGCCGGATTGTTTGATATATTTTCCTTCGGCTTCAGCTCTGCCACTGATCGTCTCGCGATAAGCCACTTGCGGCTTGCCGACATTTGCTTCCACCGTAAATTCACGCTTCATGCGATCCACAATAATTTCAAGGTGTAGTTCTCCCATGCCGGCGATAATCGTCTCCCCTGTTTCCTGATCAGTAGAGACCTTGAAAGTTGGATCTTCCTGCGCTAGGCGGTTGAGCGCCATGCCCATCTTTTCCTGGTCGGCCTTTGTTTTAGGTTCAATGCGGAGCGAGATAACTGGTTCAGGGAAAACAATGCGGTTTAATTCTATCGGGTTATTTTCGTCACAAATAGTGTCTGAGGTAATGGTATCTTTCAGCCCTACCGCGGCGGCAATTTCTCCGGCAAAGACCTCTTTCACTTCCTCGCGGTCGTTGGCATGCATGCGTAGGATACGCCCGATGCGTTCTTTGTTGCGAGTTCGGGGATTATAAATATAACTGCCGGCCGCTAGAGTGCCGGAGTAAACGCGGAAGAAAATAATTTGCCCCACGAATGGGTCTGTCGCTACTTTAAAAGCAAGAGCCGCAAATGGCTCCGAGTCCGATGCATGGCGCAACATTGGCTCTTCGGTTTCGGGGTTGATACCTTCAATAGGAGGAATATCGGTCGGGGCTGGCAGATAATCCACTACGGCGTCTAGCACCAACTGCACACCTTTATTTTTTAAGGCCGAACCAGCAAAAACAGGAAAAATTCTATTTTCAATTACGGCTTTACGCAGCGTCGCCTTCAATGTATCAAAATCAGGGACAAGGCCGTCTAGGTATTGTGTCATTAGGGTATCGTCTGTCTCCACTATTTTTTCAATAAGTTCGTTGTGATATTTTAGCGCCTCCGCTTTTAAATTCTCCGGAATTTCCGCTTCTCTTACTTGATTGCCCATTTCGCCTTCAAAGTAATAGGCTTTCATACGAAGTACATCAATGACTCCTTCAAATTTATCTTCCAAGCCGATAGGAATCTGCATGCGCACCGCATTTTTATTTAAGCGATCAAGAATGGTAGCGTATGACTTCTCAAAAGAAGCCCCGGTGCGATCTAATTTGTTAATGAAACAAACGCGAGGAACTTTCGCTTCATCGGCGTAGCGCCAATTTGTCTCGGACTGTGGTTCCACTCCAGCCACCCCGTCGAAGACCACTACTGCGCCGTCTAAAACGCGGAGTGACCTTTTCACCTCTACGGTAAAGTCAATGTGCCCGGGAGTGTCAATAATATTAAAACGATGCTTCTTGGTCTTGTCAGTTAGTGCGTAAGTTGGCGTCCAGAAACAAGTCACCGCCGCCGAAGTAATGGTAATGCCGCGCTCGCGCTCTTGTTCCATCCAGTCCGTGACAGTATCGCCTTCATGCACCTCGCCGATTTTGTGTGAAACGCCAGTATAAAAAAGCACGCGCTCGGTCGTGGTCGTCTTGCCCGCATCAATATGCGCGATAATTCCAAAATTTCTAACTTTTTCTAGCGGATAATCCCGTTGCATATAAACAAAAAGCGCTCATTGCGCTAGGAATAATATATACCAAATATCTTTTCATTGCAAACGGCTTGCTTGCGTGTTAAAAAGATAACTGAATAAAATTTTTCATCTAACTACATATATGCGCGATAGCGTAAATATGTAGTTTAAGATATTTAGATTATACTCTCCTTCCCTGTATAAGTTTTAGCTAATTTAAATGTTTTAAGTTGCCCCTTCAGCCCAATTTCTCTTAGATACTCTACAAATTCTTTCGGTAGCGGTGATGGTCCAACCCACACGCTTCGCTGTATCATAATGTAATCAAACTTTTTTAACTGCCTGCGAAACCAATCCCGCTCTTTTTTTCTGACATCTACGATGTCGTACATGACAATCAAGTTCTTGGGCGAATTTTTATGAAAGGGGGAAGAAAATGCTATGTGATAAAATTTTCTTTTCCGATTATTTTTCTTCACTCGACTTTTATCGGTCCAGACCGGAAGCCCAAGGGCGTTGATTCTTATTCCTTTGTAGTAAAACTTTTTAGTCATTAATGTAATTATACCCCAAAATACACATATACGCGATAGCGTAAATATGTAAGTGGAATTTTATTATATAGAGAAGCAGGCTACCAAGCGAAATGAGCAAAGGCCTTGTTGGCTTCGGCCATTTTGTGCGTATCTTCTTTTTTCTTTATCGCGGAACCCTCGTTTTTAGAAGCAGCGATTAATTCATCCGCTAACTTCAGGTGCATCGGACGCCCTTTGCCACTGCGAGCCGCGTCACGAATCCAGCGCATGGCGAGCGCGATTCGTCTCTCCGGGCGGACTTCTCTCGGCACTTGGTAGTTGGCGCCACCGATACGCTTGGAGCGGACTTCCGTGGAAGGACCGGCATTTCGCAGGGCCAAATCAAAAACCTCCAACGGATTCGGGTTGCCGGTTTTTTCTTTTATAATATCAAAAGTTGCATACATCATTTTGCGGGCTGTTTCCTTTTTCCCGGACCACATGATGTAGTTAATAAATTTCTCTAATTTTTGAGAATTATAGATAAAGTCCGGCTGTACGATATTTCTATTTTTTATTTTACGTCGCATGAAAATTTATTAACCACTTGCTTTTACGTTATCACTTACTTTTACTGCTCTAGATTTCTTATCTTGTTTTGGTTTTTTATTCCCGTATAAAGATCTTCCTTGGCGCCTCTTCTCCACGCCCTGGGTATCGAGCACCCCGCGTACAATATGGTATCTCACTCCGATTAAGTCCTTCACGCGGCCGCCGCGGAGTAGCACCACTGAGTGTTCCTGTAGATTGTGCCCTTCTCCGGGGATGTAAGCGGTGACCTCCATGCCGTTGGTGAGACGCACTCTGGCAATTTTGCGAAGCGCGGAGTTCGGTTTTTTGGGAGTAGTAGTGGAGACCTTGGTGCAGACACCGCGCTTGAAAGGGCTAGAGAAAAAAACCGGCCTATTTTTAAGAACATTGAACCCCCTGGTGAGGGCGACTGTCTTGTCTTTAGGTTGGGATTTTACCCTGCTTTTTTTAATTAATTGATTGATTGTTGGCATGAAATTTGACCACTTTAGAAAACAAAAGAGTCCGCCACCGCCTAGGCGGGGTCCCGAAGAAAGCGGGAAAGACTCGACCCGTAATTTACTACAAATAGCTAAAAATTGCAAATAGTCGAGAGCTGTTAGAGCGGCAAGCCAACCAGGAGATTGTACAAGAAAGACAATATTGGGTATAGGTAATTAGCAAAGTAAACAATAAATATAATAAGCAGGATAAAGGAGTAACGCTCTAATACTAAAACGCCGGGATCAAAAGACCGTGGGAAAAAGGAAAAAAGTATCTTGGAACCATCGAGCGGTGGAATAGGGACGAGATTAAATATGGCCAAGACCAAATTCGTTACCACAATGGTGGAGGTTATGAAATAAAATGAATCCGGGAAGTTGAACCCTAAAGAAAAACGTATGAGTAGGCCAAAGATAATTGCGATAAAAAAATTCGCCAAGACCCCGGCAGTAGCTACCCAGATAGTGCCCCATTTTCTATTACTTAAATTTTCCGGATTGTACGGGACTGGTTTCGCCCAGCCAAACAGAAATGAGGAATGCGATAGAACTAAAAGCGTCGGTAAAATAATAGAACCGAAAAGATCTAGGTGTTTCAGCGGGTTTAAGGTGAGGCGCCCAGCATGGCGGGCGGTTTTATCACCAAAATATTCCGCCATAAAACCGTGCGAAATTTCGTGAATCACGACGGACATTACCAGTATAGCTACATAAAAAACTACATCGATGCCTTGCATAATCAATATTTTAATGATAGCATGAAAAAACTATGCCGAAAACATGCGTGATAACAAAAAAGGGTTCATTCGTCGGAGGCGGATATTCTAACCGAACTCGTGCCACCCAGTTCAACCCTACCGGTAAGAAGCGAAAATTTCTAAATCTTCAAAAGAAGAAGGTTTTTATTCCTGAATTAAATAAATCTATAAATATAGAAGTGTCCGCTCGCGGCCTGCGTACTATGAAGAAGAACGGCGTTTACGCCACCCTCCTTAAGGCCGGTTTGATAAAGGCCTAAGCGGGCACAAAAGTAAGCGCTGTTCCTTTTTTGCCAGAGCGGCCAGTTCGGCCGATGCGATGCACGTAAGTATCGTAGGTCTGCGGCACGTCGTAGTTGATGACGTGGGTTACATCCGGGATGTCCAGTCCGCGAGCGGCCACATCTGTCGCGATCAAGATATTTATGCGATCTTTTTTAAATGAGTCCAGTATGCGGATACGTTCCCGGCTTCTTTTATCACCATGTATGCCGCCAACTTTAAATCCGGCTTGCGCTAACTCTTTCGCCAGAGAGTCCACGCTGTGCTTCATCTCGCGGAAAATTAAAACTTTGTCCGAGCCGTCTTCTTTCAGAACTTCATGTAGTTTGGTTAGTTTTTCTTCTTTACTTCTTACTCTTATAACGTTTTGGTCAATATTCTTTAACGTCTCACCAGTAATGACAGAAATAAAAACGGGCTCTTTAAGATATTGTTCAGTTAATTTCTTAATGTCCGGGGAAAGTGTCGCGGAAAAGAAAAGGGTTTGCCGCGCCTGTGGGGTTTTACCGATTATGTAAACCATATCGTCGCGAAATCCCATATCAAGCATTCGGTCTGCTTCGTCCAGCACTACAGAGTAGCAAGTTGAAAGATCTAAAACTTTTCTATCTAAGAGGTCGCGCAGTCGCCCCGGAGTACCGACGATAAAGGATACTCCCATTTTTATTTCTCTAATTTGTTTCATTATGGGTAGACCTCCTACACAAGCCACCGAAAACATCCCGAAGCCGAAAGCGAGATTCTTAAAATCCGATTCTATCTGAAGCGCCAGCTCGCGAGTCGGCGCCATTATCAAAACGGTTTCTCTTTTGTTCTGCCCTTTGGTCTTAGAAATTTTTTCAATTAAAGGTAGAAGAAAAGCTGCGGTCTTACCCGTGCCGGTATTGGCCATGCCGAAAACATCCTTCCCTTTTAGGACAGCGGGTATCGCCTGATCTTGAATTGGTCGCGGATGCATAAACCCGGCGTGAGTTATATTTTTATGTAGTTGCGCAGGAAAAGGAAAATCGGCAAAACTATGCTTGGAAACATATGGCTTTTCCTCTACATACTGATTTCTCTTAACGAAACGAGAAAAATCGATCCTTTCTCCTCTGGATCTGGTATTATTCTTTTTTTGGCTGAAATATTTTTTGGGCGGTCTTCCTCGGAAAGAAGGCGCGCGACGCCCGAATTTACTCGGGCTGCCCGAATGACGTGTATACATAATGGGTCATCCCCAAAATGCAAGAGAAATGCAAGCGATGAGAATGATATAGAAAGTATAGCATTTTCATAAAAATTTGTCAACGTTTCATTAATATATGAACCCAAGCTATAATACAGATATGAAGATTTATATAGATGCCGTTAAGAAAATAATGGAAGAAGGGAATGATAGAGAAGGCCGATATGGACCGACCAGAGCAATGTTTGCCGTACCTTTGCGTTTCAAAATGAAAGACGGCTTCCCGGCCATGACCACGAAAAAATTAGCATTCAGAAGTGTCGCCGCAGAATTATTGTGGTTCATTTCTGGTTCCAGAGACAACAGAGAATTAAATAGATTGGGGTGTCATATCTGGGATGCAAACAGCAATGCAAATTATTGGAAACCAAAAGCAAAATATGAGGGAGACCTAGGGAGAATTTATGGAGTCCAGTGGCGTCATTGGGAAAAACCAGACGGAACGGAAGTAGATCAACTAAAAGAAATAATAGAGAGAATAAAATCGAACCCTTATGACAGACGTTTGATTGTAACTGCCTGGAACCCGGGAGACCTTGACCAAATGGCCTTACCACCCTGTCATATGATTTTTCAATTTTTTGTCTCCGATGGAAAACTTTCAATGTATATGTTTCAAAGAAGTGCGGATATGTTTTTAGGGGTACCTTTCAATATTGCTTCGTACGCATTATTACTTCACATTGTCGCACAACTAACAAATTTAGAAGCAGATGAACTTATAATGACCCTGGGTGATGCTCACGTAGTACATAATCATTTTAATGCAGTCAAAGAACAGTTAGCACGAGAACCCCTTCCTCTTTGCAAGCTCTGGCTCAGCCCAGATATTAAGAGTTTGGATGATTTAAATACCTCTCAATTTAAAGAACCAGATGATATATTTAAAATTTTAAAGTTAGAAGATTATCAATTCCACCCTGCCATTAAAGCTCCTATGGGAGTATAGACATGATTTCACTTATTGCCGCAATTGGTAAAAATAATGAGATAGGAAAGAAAAATTGGCTTCTATGGGAAATGCCTGCGGATATGAAGCATTTCCGTGAAACAACTCGCGGCCACACGGTCATCATGGGACAGAAAACATTCGAATCTATCGGGAAACCACTGCCGAATCGCAGAAACATCGTGGTAACTAAAGACGATGCTTTCAATGCTTCAGGCGTTGAGATTTCTAAGGACTTAGAAAAAACATTAAGTGATTTTAAAGAAAATTTTGAAGAAGTTTTCGTAATCGGTGGAGCTATAGTTTACAGTCAGGCAATAAAAGTAGCAGACAAATTGTATATAACGCATGTGGATGGCAAATTTCCTGACGCAGATACGTTCTTCCCGGAAATTATTCCAGTCGTCTGGAACGAGGTGAAGCGTGAAGAACACAAAAAGGATACGGATAATGCTTTTAACTATACTTTTTCTATTTACGAAAGAAAATAATCTTACTATTCTGACGGCCGTTAGTATGGTAAGATTAAGGGTCTTCTGGGGTTTTGACCCGGATAAAAACGTCCTTATCGTCAGGTGATTTTTCTTTTTTATACTTTCGGTTTTTGTTGACTTCGATTTTGCGCACTAACTCTTTTTCTAAATCAAAACCCATCTTCTCGCACATACCTAAAATAAATATTGTGACATCGGCAAATTCTTCCGCCACGCCGTTCTGTCCTTTATTATATTTAGAAAATGCTTCAGAGAGTTCTTCGTGCGCACGACAAAATTCTGTGGCCGTATCGGTGTCAAAACCTTTTTCCGCTTTATTCTGTATCACTTCTTTTTGTAACTTTTTTAGATCAACCATCCCAGTAGTAAAATTTTATTAATAATCTTCACCATTATACCCCGTAATCAAAAATTTACTACGGGACAGGTATATTATTGCTTAGAATACTTTTCGACTTTTTTATTTAAAATTTCTAATTTAACTCCAGCCCGTTTCAACATTTCTTTACTCCTCGCCGACGCATGGTAATCCATTTCAGCCACCACTCTTTTTATACCGGCAGTAATGGCAAGCTTGGCACACACGTGGCATAGAACCATTTTACAATATATCGTAGCCCCTTCGAGTGGTACTCCAAAACGGGCGGCTTGAATCATCGCATTCTGTTCCGCATGAATTGTTCGTATACAATGTTCAGATTTGGTGCCGTCTTCATTGATCACCATATGCATATCATGCCCAACTTCATCGCAATGCGGAAGCCCCGGTGGAGAACCTACATAGCCAGTAGAAATTACTCTTTTTTCCCGAACAATCACACATCCACTCCTCCCCCTATCGCAGGTAGCGCGAGTACCCACATAATTTGCCATACCGATAAAATATTCATCCCAGGAAGGTCTTTGATATTTAGAATTTTTTTTCACTTCTTTAATATACTCCCAAAAAGCGGTAGATACAAGTCATTTTTCGGACTAATTTTTAGTTCTTTTTTGTTTATTTTTTCGGTAAATACAACGGGAGCATTTGTTATTACGGCAAGTGGCTGCTGTTCTTTCCCCTCTCCCATGCAAACGACGGCAGCCGTGGCCAGACTGTCTGCCACATCTGTTTTTGACATCTTTAGGATTCTGCCAAAGATATCTTTTCCCCCTACATAGTTGCGTACCCCCTGAAACCCAGCATAACCTAGCGCCACCCCGACAATTCCAGCTCGTAGCGGAAAAATTCTACTATCGGTAATGAGTACGCCAAGGTTTTTAATTTTAAATATTTTTCTAAGTTTTTTTCTAATTAATTCTGCTGAAATAAAGCTATCTTTTGGTAAAAGTATCAGCTTGCCTTTCGCATTAGACTCATCAATGCCAGCGGAAGACATTACCATACCATCTTTGATGGTGAGCCAAGTTTGTTTTGTTTTGATTGCGTAGCTACTTTCTTTTTTTATAAGAGCGGCTTTTTGTTCCTTATTTTTATAATCTATTGTTCTGCCTTCGGAAAGAGCGACAATTTTTGAAGTAATAACTAGGACAGACTTCTCTCTCATTTTTTTGACATATTTTAAGACAAAAGAAAACAGATCTTCATTCTCGCGGAATATTCTAGTTTTGATCGCTTTAATTTGCATATTGATAATGGAGAAGTAGAGTACCTTTTTTATTTAACCTCTTTACTGATTTTAAACAAAATTTATATTTTTTAAATTTATCGCCAGCAAACATCGGAACACCAGTCGTAAAAACATATGGCTCAATTGTGACAAAAAGCTCGTGCAATATTTTATTTTTGAGAAAAAAATTATAGACTTTTGGTCCGCCCAAAATAGCTAGCTTTTTGTAATTTTGGTTTTTGATAAATTTTATAAAATCGGATTTTCGAGGATTAAAAAAAACCACAGAGCCCGACAACCGTGGCTTGTTCACTTTTGAGGTGAATACTATCGTGTTTCTTTTTTTGAGCCGTGTTTCCGCCATCCTGTAGGTATTGTGCCCCGTCACCACAGCATCAAATTTTCCGAGAGATTTTTGAAAAAAGTTCCGGTCTTCCTTGCTAGTCCAGTGCATCTTGGATCGATTGCTTTCAGATATGCGCCCGTCAATACTTCCCGCGACATAAGCAACACAGAAAACTTTAGGCGGCGACTTATGTTTTCGGTTCATGGCGAAAGGCGCCCAAGAGATATTTCTGATCAACGATAAAACCAAGATTCAAGATACGCTTCTTTTCTAAAAAAGCCAAGACGTTATTGACTAAAACAAAAGAAACGGCAATGCCGAGAGCAAAAAATATACGCTCTAGGGCTACCGTTGGTATAAGTGAGATCCAAACTGGCGCTGGTAGTGCAAAAAACCATATCCATAAAGCTCCACCGATTGCATGAGCACTAAAAGTAGCGCCAAGCGCTCGCGCCAAGAGAAATCTGTCGCGAAGAAAATAGGCAATAATCGGAATGGTCCAAAAAAGCGCAAAATACCAAACAGTCCGGCCGATAGGATGGGCTATAAAAGCCACGATAGCGATAGCGGGTAGAATTAAATTGAATTTTCCTTTCTTCGCGAAGTACAGCACCGCAAAAAGCATTGGCAGAAAGCGAATAATTGTTCCCGCGTCCTCGATTACCGCTCCGTGTGCTAAGAAGTTGATAAACTGCATCAAAAACACCGCTATGACACCAGGTAAATTGCCGATAAAAGCCCCCGCCACGGGCGCAAAAGCGTCGTACACCATAAATTTCGCCTTTGATCCTTCTAGTTGAGTTATGGGAATCTGTAATGTAATAAATCCTAAAACCGTAAAAATAACAATAAAGAGAATATTTTTCTTTGTAAAGTATTGTTTTATGTTTGACATGTTAATATATTAACACAATTAGAATTAATTTTTCACCTCTATGCCCATAGAACGAGCTGACCCTGCAATAATATTTATCGCCCCTTCGTCATCTTTAGCATTCAAATCCTGCATTTTCTTTTTGGCAATTTCTAGAGCTTGCGCCCGAGTAATTTTCCCAACTTTGGTAGTAATATTAGTTCCGGAACCTTTCTCTACGCCCGCCGCTTTTAGGATAAGGCCAGTGGCTGGAGGAGTTTTTACCACGAAATCATAACTTCGGTCTTCGTAGACGGTAATAGAGACCCCTACTTTATCTCCGGCCATATTTTTAGTGGCAGCATTGAACTTGGTAACGAAGTCCCCTATATTTATGCCGGCTTGACCTAAAGCGGGACCGAGCGGCGGAGCAGGGGTCGCTTTAGCGGCCTGTATTTGTAGTTTTATTTTTTTAGTAATTTTTTTTGCCATGTTTATTTCAATTTGTAATTAATAACTAATAACTTAAAACTAGATTTTCTTCACCTGAAGAAAATCTAGCTCCACCGGGGTCTCGCGACCGAACATGGAAACCAGTACTTTTACCTTCCCGCGCTCTTGATCAACTGAATTTACTTTACCTTCCAGGTCTTTGAATGGGCCGTCTATTATCAAAACCGTCTCTCCCACAGCAAGGTCAATATTGTGCTTGGTCGTACCAGCATCCATCTTTTTGAAAAGAAATTCTACTTCTTCTTTTTTGAGAGGAACGGGGTTTACCCCAGCGCCCACAAAACCGGTAACCCGGGGAGTATTTCTAACCACGTACCAAGAATCATCGGTAACCACCATGTCTACCAACACATAGCCGGGATAAATTTTTTCCTCCACTTCCACGCGCTTACCTCCCTTAATTTTTATTTTTTTTTCAACCGGCACAATGACGTTGAATATTTTTTCATTCATGCTGAGCGAATCAATACGCTGTTTTAAGTTGCGTAGCACCACGTTTTCATATCCGGCGTAAGTATGTATCGCATACCAACTTCTAACTCCTTGTGTTTCCTGTTTGGACATGAATTAAAAAGAAAGTATTTTTTCTAACCCCGTAGAAAAAATAAAGTCAAATATTCCTAAAAAATACGCGATCAAGACAGAGAGCGCGACGACAATCAACGTATAGTAAAGGGTTTGGCTTCTAGAAGGCCAAATTACGTGCTTTAATTCTGTTTTGGTATCTTTGAGATATTCGACTAGCTTGGACATAATTTTATAAAAAAGCCCCTCAAGAGGGCTTTTTTATATTATTCCCTTTTTCCTGAAAAGTCAAACTATTATACAGTTACCCATATGGGGTGACAGTTTAGGTAAATTGGGGTGACAAAGGGTAACTAAACAACTACCTTATCTCGTAAGTTACTGTTACATCCGAGCTGATGATGTTCTCGCCTTTCGGAATTTGAGCTGGGGCAGGAGCTGTACTGGCGCCTTCCAGCATCATGGCATCTTTAGCGTAGTAAATTGGTCCTCCATAGCCGTCATTTTCACTGAAACTTGCAATTCGACCCAAGCGAACTCCCAGGTCGTTAGCTAAAACTTTTGCTTTGGTTCTGGCGTCCTCAATTGCTTCCTTCCTAGCTTCAGCTTTTAGAGCATCTTCATCATCTATGGAAAAATCTGGGCCATTTAAATCAGTCACTCCCAAAGTTCCGAGGTCTTGCATAATTTTACCGACCTCGTCTGTATTTCTAACTTTTACCGTAATACTTTCATATGCTTCGTAGCCCACGATCACGTTATCCCCCGAATTGGGAGGACAGCCGTACTGAGTACATGGCATTGATACTCGTGTGTCATAAACATATTTATATTTTGGGTTGAAAGAAGCATTGGAGGTTTTGATATCCTTTTCCGCCACGCCACTTGCCTTCAAGGAATCAAACGCGGACTTCTCCACTGTCGCCACGGCCTCTTGCGCTTCTTTTACTGTCTTCCCCTCTTTGTGAATAGAGAAATAAATATTGGCAATATCCGGCACAGCGGAAACTTCTCCATGTCCAGAGAGCGTAATAGTATTGGCTTCATTACTACCCATCATTCCATAAGACCTAAATTCGGACAGAAACTTTACGGCAAAAAATAAAGAAAGGACGACGACAAAAACGAGTGAAACCCTATACAAGTTTTTTATGTATTCATTTGGCATAATATTTTTGGAAAATTATTTCTAATAATTAAATTATAGCATAAGGGTATTAAAGTTCCAGTAGAAAACTAAAATGGGTCAGTGCCTTGAATCAGTCGAACTGGTCCCGGCTGAATTATAATACCCTGATTACTATCTATAACGCGAGGGGGTAAACTTATAGGATTGTTTTCTGAACTCTCTGTATTTTGATTTTCTGTCTGATTTTCCGGGTCGGGGTTTGTGATAGGGCTGATTGGGACAGGAGTAGGAGACAAGGGCTCTATTTCCTCTTCTATCTCCGCTAACTGTTCTTGGACGGTAGTGACTTCTGTTTGCGCCTGCGTCACCACTGCCTGTTGTGCCACTACTTCTTCTGGCTCTATGGAGGTGGGGGGCGGAAAGTTGGAGGAAGTTTGACTGGATTCTACTTGTGAATTATGGTTTTCTATCGCGGTCTCAAGAGAAGTTAAGACCTCGTTTATATCTACTATGGACGGAAGTTGTGAAAAGTAAGTATCTATTTGAAATTGGGAAAGTTCTGAATCCTCCGGGGTCAAGCTTGCCACTATTTTAGCAAGGTTTTCTATGAACGTTTTGATTATTTCGGTATCTGCTTTTATTTTTTCTGCTTCACTTACGCCTATCTCTTTAATCGATAAAATATCGGTTTTTGCCAGCCACTCTGCAAGGAGTAGATTGATATATTGTCTCTCCGCATTTATTAGAATGTCGGGTAAAGGATTGTCTACAATTATTTCCGGGTTGGATCCATCGGGATCGGTAAATATAAAGTCGGTCTGTTTGACTATGTCCGAGGCCTGTTTTATTTGGTCTTGAACACTCGTACCTAATGCAAAAGAATTCTGCAGGTCGCCAAGCATAGTGCTCAATGCCCCCTTGGCTCTATTAAATTTATCTTCTGCGGTAATTAAATTACTTTCCAGTTTATTTTTTCGGGCCATTAAATCATCTAATTCACTCTCGCGCGTTAAAAAATATCCTCCCGTTAGAATAGTTATTAAAAAAGCTATGCCTGCGCCAATAATAACTGATTTACTCACGTTTTTATTATAACATTTTTAAATTAAATTCACTTCTGGCGTCAGCTTCAATCCAAATTTAGAAAAAACTGAGTCCGTAATTTCTTTAGCTAAATTTTTTATTTCTTCGCCTGTCGCCTCACCATGATTGACCAGTACTAACGCATGTTTCTCGTGTACTCCTGTATTCCCTATTCTTTTACCTTTCCACCCAGTCTGCTCCACCAGCCAACCAGCTGGAACTTTCATGACTTCATCTTCTTTATAGTGTGGCATATTCGGATAAATTTTTAATAACTCTTCCAATTTTTCTTTTTCTAAAAACACATTTTTAAAAAAACTTCCAGCATTCCCGATAACAGCCGGGTCTGGTAATTTAAGCTTACGTATAAATGTTACAGCGTTACTTATGTCTTTTGAACTATTGAGCGGCAATTTACTTATTTCTGAATATTCGGTAAAAGCTCGATATTTTATATTTTTCTTTTCTATTTTACTTAACTTTAAGGTTACGGCCAAAATAAAATATTTACCCCGCCATTCTTTTTTAAAAATACTGTCATGGTAACTAAACCCGCATTCTTCTTTTCTGAAAGTTTTTTTTGTGCCATTTTTAACGTCTAATGCTTCCACATTCTCCAAAACTTCGCAAAGTTCCGCCCCATATGCCCCCAAGTTTTCTACCAACGCGCCACCCACTGTGCCGGGTATAAATGATAAATTTTCAAGCCCCCACAGGTTCCGCTCCACCGCGAAGAACACTAAGTCGTGCCATATCTCCCCGCTCGTTGATCTAATGACCATGTTTTGTGAATCTT
This sequence comes from Candidatus Nomurabacteria bacterium RIFCSPHIGHO2_02_FULL_42_19, assembly GCA_001785615.1. Taxonomy (GTDB): domain Bacteria; phylum Patescibacteriota; class Minisyncoccia; order Phycocordibacterales; family UBA9973; genus UBA9973. Next base: position 66,980 of record MFUG01000016.1, read on the forward strand.
CTTTTAGAATTTCTATACCTTTTAATTTATTCAGAATAACGATACCGTCAAAGTTTTTAGTGAATAAAACATTGCTACCGCCACCTAAAAACAATTTTTCATTGTTTTGAAACTCGGGCAGTTTGAAAAGCTCTTGCAACTCAAGTTCGCTTTTTATTTCAGTAAAAAATTTAGCTCGAACATTGATGCCGAAAGTATTCAATTTGGTTAAATCGTAATTTTTGTGAATCTCCATATTATTATCGAAGTATAGACACAGAGCCATCAGGATGCAATCTAACAACTTTGGACGCTTCCCCGGCAAGCATGCCTCCATCTATGTACAGATCAACGGAGTCATTAAAATACTTTTTTGCTTCTTCGATGGTCTTGGCTGGGAGTAAACCTTCGGGATTAGCAGATGGCGCAATGAGCGGGCCTGTTTCCAAGAGAAGGTCTCGCAACTCTTTTATGGCCGGCAGACGAAAGGCAAGGGTTTTCGTCCCGCGATGTAGATAGGAAAATGACTCGTCGGGACAATCTAGAACGACACTGATAGGCCGAAGGTCCTGAGTAGGACTGAAGGACCAATATTTTTTTAATTTTTCTTTTTGCTTTTCTGAAATATTTATAGAAAAATTTTTAAGTTCACTAATATCTCCGATAAGTATGATGCAAGGTTTCTTTGGATTTCGTTTGCGCAAAGCATAGATACGATTAACCACCGAAACATTTTGGGCGCTTCCCACCATTCCGTACAAAGTATCGGTGGGCATAACCGCGACGCCACCACCCCTTAAGATTTTTATAAGATTCTTATTCTCTTGATCGCCCCACATATTTTTACAAGATCTCTTTTTCCAGGTGTTTTTCTATCTCTTCTTCACTAACTGGACGAAGCATCTTCTTCAGTTCCGGGTCTTGTGATAAATCCATTCCTTGTTTTTCTAGAAGTAAAGCCATCATTTTCATAAGCTTAGTAATTTCCCGCTCGGAAATGAGATTTAGCTGTAAATGGGTCTCTTCCCGCAAATCATCTATCTTGGCGCTACGATTTTGGGAAATAAGCACGAAGATTGCTAGAATAATGGCTTCGAGGGAGACAATGGTAGTAAGTAAACTAAAAGGGAAAGGGTCAAAGGGGGATATTTCTTTTACCTGATTAGTGTTGATAAGTATCCAGGCAATAAATAAAAATACATTAAATAATAAAAAAATTATGCTCCCGAAGCTTGAAGTCAACCAGTCGGCCATTCGTTCCATGGTCGTTCTTTTGGCGTTCGCTTTGGCCTTCATGCTCTTGAATATTTTCCTACGCGGCTCCTCGTTTTCGCCAAATAATGCCGTTAGAAATGAGACGTAGTTGTTTGGCATCTTTATATTATAACACTTATTTTAAAAACTAGACGGTGTACACATAATTTGGGTGCCCGGAGAGAATTGAACTCTCGATATCGGCTCCACAAGCCGAAGTTTTACCACTAAACTACGGGCACCATATTACGAAGATTTTCTTCGTACTCTATATACTGACAGATTCTTCACAAATTTCAAGGATTCTTCTTTATTATGGTGAACCAAAAAATGACAATTGTGGCAAAGCCAAGACAAATTTGATATATTATTATTCTTTCTATTCTTATCAATGTGGTGAACAGCAAGTACTCTTTGGTCTTTGGTTTTACATAAAATACAAAATTTGGGAATTTTGTGTCTTGATAATACACTTCTATAAGCAAACAATCCCATTTTCCAATTAGCGTGCTTGGCTCCAATAAATTCTTGATTTCTCCAAACTGTTTGGCAAGATTTGCTACAAAAAAATTTACCACTTTTTGACTTTGTTAATTGTTTTAGTTGTTTGTAAGTTTCTTTACCGCAAATATCACAAGGCACAATGGCTCCTTTTTTCCTCGCCTGATACTGACACGCAGAAGAACAATATTTTGCATACCCAATTTTGATGTGAGATGGCTTACCATAAAACTCTTTTGAGCATAATTGACATTTTACTATTGGCACAGTTTTATTATATCAATAATGGAAAATTATGTAAAGAAAACAATTTGTGGATATTTCTACAATTTGTTATGCTACTATCAAGTGGAATTTTCTAACTAAAGACGGTGAAAATAAAAATCAGAGTAGAAATAAAGGCCGAGACAAGGCACCAAGAGCAACCTTTCTTTAGGGCGAAAATCTGCACGCCAATAAGATAAAGAGAGAAAAGAAAAGCAGTGGTAGAAATTATTAAACTAAAATCAATTGGAATACTTGAGAAAAAACTTGGGGAGAAGATTAAAATTATATGCCATAGGGAAATAATGGAATAGTAAAACATCCCCAAGAACTCCACCGGAATGCCAAAAAATCTAGAATAGTCACTATTGACGACAGTGTTGCAATCAAACCTTATCGGGCAGACAAGTAATTTGCCAGTTTTTTTATGGTGATAAATATACTTGGCAACCATAAAACCGGAGATCCCCAAAATCACAATGGCAACATGTATTAAAATATCATTTTCTAGCATTGTGTCTAAAGTATACCAATTTTTTTATATAAAACAAAAGCATAAACTAGTTCGCGCCGGGGGTCTTTGGGAAAAGACCGCGACCGGCGCGAATGTGTGATGGGGGGTTTGTCCCCTAGTCTCGACTGTGCCCATCGGGACCGTTGCCTTGAGCCGCGAGCGGATTATTGTTGGCCTCCCGTCGTTCTCGACGGTGGTGGTCACGAGCCACGTTCGGTGCCCACTGTGCGATCCGCTCCTCGACGGTGGGCGCCGGCGAGGGAGGGTCGATTTGGAGTACGGATTCTTGTCTGTACCTCTCAAGATGTTTCCTTGACATTATCTCTCCCTTCTTCCTCGTTAACGACTCGCTGGGCCGTAGGAAGTGGGTGCCGTGCCCTCCACGCGGGATCACGCAACCATTCATCCTCTTGATGGCATTGGTTCAGATGAAGTATCTTCGCCATGCCCTCGTCTGAGACGGGCTTCATGTTCATGGGACCTCCGAAAATAAGAACGCAGAAAACACAACCTAAAATATACTCCCAAAAACACAAAAAATCAACGGTGCCCAGAGGGTTCTTGGACTAACTATATTTCTAATCTTTTAATCTTGAAAAGATCATATATAGCAGCAAGTATAAAGACAATCTGCAAAATTATGAATATTGTATCTTGAAGATAAATACTATAAATTTCCAGACAAATTCCGCCAATTATAGATAAAATGTTTTGGCGCTTGCGATTTTTTAGCAATAAACCAATACAAATAAAAAAGAGTCCTACTGCGCCTACTAATTTAAAAATATCTATATCCATATATTTGGTGCGCTGGGGGAGACTTGAACTCCCACGTCCTTGCGGACCTGTGCACCTCAAGCACAGATGGTTACCAGTTACATCACCAGCGCAACATTAAAATTATATTAGAGATAGAAATTTATTCCGCGGCTTTGGCTACTGCTTCTGTTTCATTATCGGCTTCTGAATTGACGGAGCGCATCTTGCGGCGAACATCTTTTATCGCTTTAGTGCGAATATAATATAATTTACTTCTTCGGGCATGGGACTTTTTAATTAGTTCAATTTTATCTACCATGGGCGAGAAAAGCGGGAAAATTCTTTCAACCCCAACCCCTGAAGCAACTCGGCGCACCGTAAAGGTCGCCCCCGACTCTGTCCCGTGTTTGCGAGCTAAAACCGTCCCCTCAAATGCCTGGAGACGGAATTTGACGGTTTTTTCCGCTTTTTTGTTGGCTTTAGTGGACATTTTTTCTTCCGCTATCTTGCTCCACACCCGCACAGTATCCCCGGACCGAAAATCCAGTTTCTTGCGGGTTTCAATATCTACCGAGGTGAATTTAATTTTGTTTAATAAAGCAGTATTCATGGTGATTTAATCTAACATGCCCTGTGATTTTTTGCAATTTCCTCACCCCTGCTGCGCTTCCCCTCTCCATTTATAAATGGAGAGGGGCTAGAGGTGAGGTTAAAGAAATTCCCCTTGGTAGCACTTCTCACAATAAACTATCTCGGGCCGTTCCGGTGCATACGAAGTCCTAATTGGCTTTTCGCATTTCATGCACTCTCGGTCAAAAAAGACAGGCGGGTTAGTACGGACAAAACGCAATTTCTGCCGGCAGTTAAAACATTGAACGGGAAGTGGTAAATTTAATTTACGCATTAAATTAAGCTCACCCATGGTAAAACGATATGCGTTACTACAATTGTTACATTCAATCACTTCGTTTAAAATAGACTCATCTGTTTCCTTAATAGTTTTTGGCAAGTCCTTTGCTTTTTTTGTGATATCATATTCATTTTTTATTTCTTCATGCCATTTATAACCTTCTGTTAGTGCTTGTTTTTCACTTTTAGGAAAAAACTGATATGCAACTGTTTCATTGTAGGCAAAAGGGGTAAGGTCAATTGGAAAAAATTCTCCATACGGCCAAATTTGTCCCTGCTTGTCTTTATAGGGATTCGTTTTCATATCTTTAATAATTTGTGCCTTTAATTTTTCATATTCCGCTTTTGAATATTCTTTGTTGAGGATGCAATATCGTTTCTTCTTCAGATTAACACTACCAAAACAATCTCTACATCCATTAAGGGCGTACATGCAATATTCTATATCGAGGGCATTAGGCCAGCATTGGTAAGAAAATTTAACGTTACTTGCTCCTTCCCCACTTATAGCAGATTCATAAATTTTCTCAGAATTGTTACCCCAGCCTGTGTAATCATAACAATCTTTGGCTTTTGCCAAACTTACAATTTGGGTATATTTTCCGTCTTCCACTCCGGAAACCATATAGCAATCTCTGGCATTTTTCGATTCATAAATATAGTCACCAGACACATTCTTATTTAAAGCGTTCCCGATATAAAATCTTCTCGGATATTTATTCCAAAATTCAAATGCTTTTTCGCGCATCTCGTCTAAGTTTTTACGCGAATCAAGATTGTATTCTTTCAATTTTGCAAAATAATTTTCACGCGAATACTGTTCATTAAAGATACAATAACTCTTATTTCGGAGATTTACACAGCCAAAACAATTTACCAAACCGGAACAACTGCGGGAAAACAGAGTATCCGTACAAGCATCGCATTCTTCGGAGAAAAAGGTTTTGTAGCACCTATCGCATCCCACAGATTCATAACATAATTCAGATTCTTTCATGCGATAACAATCTATCGAGTCTTTCAGCCCCGCGAGATATGAGGAATAGAAAACATTATCGCAATAATCTGCCCAAAATGTCATATAACAATTTTTCAGGTGAGCAACAGCATTCGTGTATTCGCTATTTTTTAAAGTTAAGTAGTTTAATTCAAGTGCTTGCCAGGGAGTTTTGGCTACTAAATCCTTAAGCTGTTCAAAAAAGGGGCGACTTGTGTCATATTTTTGCGCATACTCTGTTCCATCCCATGAGTCACTCCACCAACAACGACTGCAAAAGACGACTTCAGATTTATCAGGAGAGTGATTAGAAAGAGTTACTTTGCCACATTTGTTACAATTTCTTTTATAAAGATTCCAAACATTCACAAATGAAAATCTTCGAATCATGCGGCATTCCGGACACCAAGTCGGCGACGGAACGGAAATTTTTTCATAGAAATTAAAATCTTCCGTTTCTATAACGAAGTCCTTACGACAATTTTGACAAGATTTAGTTTCTTTATTCATACTTTATATTCATTATCGCACAATTAATCCACAATTTACATTACGGACTAAGTAGTGCGGGCAAGTGCATGATCCCTCACTACCTTGCCCTTACTTTTCCCCACCCCCCTGTGATGGAGGTGGAACCACCATCATGATGAGACGCAGGCTGCAGATGATCATTCCCACCATCATGACAACCTTCGCCCAAAAAAGAACATTCCGGTTCCAGCACCAAGCGCTGGGGTTGAAACCGTTGCAGGTCATCTCCCCCCGTACCGCGAAAATCTCTAGCACGGCCAGCGAAATGAAAACCAACATTATTCTTATGATACTTTTTTCGTTCTCCATACACACTCCATCTGCATTAAAACATATTTAAATAAAACGTCAATTAAAACATTAAATATATCTTGAAATACACCTTATTTATTAAACATTTTTCCTGTATTTTAAAATAAATGTCAGTTTTATTGACATTTTACTAGATAGGGTGTATGATGATTTTATGGATAATACACAAACGCTGAAGCAACTAGGGCTCTCCGAAAAACAAGCGAGGATATACCTGGCCCTGCTTGAATTGGGAGAGTCCCCTATGACCGAGATAGCCCGGAAAGCAAACTTAAAACGCCCTACGGTATATCTCATTATTGATGAGCTGATTATTTTGGGTCTTTGCTCGGAGCTGACCAAGGGAAAGAAGAAATTTTATTCCGCTATTCACCCGCGCCGACTGGTAGAAATGACCCATTTTAGGAATAAGCAAGCGGAAAAATTATTGCCCGAATTGGTGGCTTTGCAAAACACTGCTGAAAAGCCAAAAGTGCGGATGCTGGAAGGGCTCGAAGGTATGCGCACCGCTTACGAAGAGGCCTATGCGTCCTTAAACAACAAAGAAGAAGGCCTATGGATAAGCAATATCGATTTTTTGGAGGAAAAATTCCCGGAGGTCATAAAACTATATTTAAAAACTCTAGAGAGGCTGCACAATCCCCCGATTCGGGAAATAGTTCAAGGCGGCGAAATAAGCAAAAACTATATCAAGCGGGTAGTAAACCTTAAAAAAGGAAAAAATTTCAAAATCAGATACGTGCCGCCGGCCTACTTATTCGGTTACACCGATCAATTGATAATTGGCGACAAAGTCATGACCTTTGTCCTGGGTAAAGAAATTTTCGTGCTTATTGTAGAGAGCAAAGACAACGCCCAAACTCAGCGCGGTATCTTTGAACTGGCATGGGCAGGAGCGGAGAAAATAAATTAGCTGAACATTTTTTTTCCACCAGAGGCGGATCCGCCTAGGGCGGAGAATTCTTTCGGTAAGGGTGATTCTACTTTGATTGTTTTGTTTTTTCCACCAGAGGCGGATCCGCCTAGGGCGGAGAATTCTATGGATTTAGCATGTAGGGCCATGCGTTTAATACCTTTCGGGCATGGACCGGTCGGATTATAAAGCGAGTCGCAAACAACTGGATGATTAAGGTATTTCATATGCACGCGGATCTGGTGCGTGCGACCGGTTTTGGGCTTAACTTCAAGATAAGTAAATTTAATTCCATTATCTGTAAATCTTTTCAGTACTTTGTATTCCGTAACAGCGTCACGCATTGTCCCTCGCGCACCCCGGCCCGCAAGCCAGCGACGGAAGTCGGAAGGACTGCGGCCAATGGGCTTGTTTATAATTTGATGGTCGCGGGTAACAAAGCCGGATACTATGGCATTGTAAATTTTCTTTACTGTTCTAGCCTGAAACTGGCTTTTGAGTGTTTCATGCGCTTTTTTATTTTTTGCCAGAAGCATCGCGCCGGAAGTTTCTCTGTCCAACCTATGAGCAAGAATAAAATTGGGATATTTTTTAGAAATAGCGTCGACTAAAACACCGGACGGTTTATCTATCGCTAAAATATTTGCGTCCTCGTATAAAACTTTGATTTTCATGTGCCCCCGGCAAGAATCGAACTTGCATTATCGGCTTAGAAGTCCGAAGTTCTGTCCATTGAACTACGGGGGCAAATTACAAAAGAACTTCTGTTAATATACTACAAAGATTTGGTTTTTCCAAAAAATTCTGGTGCGGGATGCAGGGCTTGAACCTGCGACCTTCGCTGTGTAAAAGCGCTGCTCTACCAACTGAGCTAATCCCGCATACCATTAAAATTAACACTTTTACCTTGATGGGTCAATGATGGGCGAAGGAGAATTTAGGATAGTAATTGCTTTTTTATTTTTTTCAGCAAAATATTCAAGCGCTTTATCAATTCTTTCTTTACTGAGGGTGGCCCCTTTACCCGCGGTGTTATCGTCCGATAAAGTAAATTCTTTATTTACTCTTTTGAAAAAATAAAAACTAAAGATGAAAGAGGCGAGCATCAGAATAAGCGCAACAACCTGAAGAACGTTCCAATAAACGTCGGGATTGGTATGCAGACCTCCTTTTTTGAAACTTTTTTTTATTTTGAAAAATTTTATTTGCATTTTGAAATTTATTTATGGAATAAAACTTAAAAGCTTTATCTTGAAAACGGCCGCCCACTGCGGAGCTGGGTTTTTGCTGTCCAAGACCCCTCCCCCAGCGGACGTCTCCAGGGTCATGGAAATAAAATCAAGTTCATAAGGAGAATTCTCCAGCAGGGTTAAAAATTTATAAAGTGCTTCAAAAGACCCGGTCGCGTTCACTCCGACCACCAGCCCGCTGTTATCCTTCGGCACTTCCACAAGGATAACTTCCGCTTTGGCCCCTGCGTCTCCGGCTAGTTTTTCAGTCATATTAAGAAACGGCACAATATCGGAACCCTGGATAAAGTGGGCGTTAAGTAATATATATTCTTTTTCAATTGTTTGCAGTAAGCGCTCTAATGATTTTATTTCGTCTTGCCTATTTACTTCACTTTGTCGTTCCATCTCCAGCTCGGCCGAGGTTTGATAATTATTTTGGGTCTGTCTATATAAAAAAATAAAAACAAAACAGGAAAGTAAAAGAAGGGCGGTGGAAAGTATAAGCGGTATTTTTTTAAATTTTTGAAAATTATTCTGCATACTAAGAAGGGGTTAGTCCTAAAGAAAATTTAATATTTGATCCTTTGACAAAATTAGAAATAGGCAAGTCAACTTTTTTAAAGGCGATATTGTTTTCCAGTTCCCGCTTGAATAAAAGTAGCCGGTCCCGGGAAGACGCCACCCCGCTGATGCTTATGGTCTTGCCTTTTATGGATTCATTACGATACTGGATTTGAGTAATTTTAATATCGGGCATTTTCTCAGACATGATTTCATTTATTACTTTCTGCGAAACGAGGTATCTACTATTACGGCTTTTTTCAATTAAATCCAGCTTTTTACTCAAGTCCTCAACCACCGTGAGAGTTTCTTTATCGGGAGAGGGTATGGATTGATTTTTTTCTGTTTCAAGTTTGCTGTTAATAAGATTTTTTCTGACCGAAGAAAGAAAATAAGCCGGCAACATGGCTACTCCGGCGATCAGAATAGAAAAGCCGAACACTGCAAAGGCGGTAACTAACAGACGGTAGTAAAAATCCTTTACTTTTTTCTTTTTTTCTTCATTTGGAATTAAATTAATCATATTTTATTCGTGCTCGAAGTCCCCCAAGGCGAGCCCCAAAGCCGCCGCAAAGGTCAGGGAGCGGTTAAAAGTTATTTCCGGAATATATTTTTCGGTATTTATTATATTAATCCAGACATTGGCTGTTTCTACTTTATTTTTTATACTAATAGAAAAATATTCAGGTAATCCCGTTAAGTTAGCGTCTCCGCCACAAAGAATTATTTTCTTAATAGGTGGATGATTTCGATCCTTTTCGTCTTTGTGGGTATGCCAATATAAGAAATGCTTGACTATTTCATCGCGCAAAACAGAAGCACTATTTAGAAGCACCGAAAATATTTCTTTATTGGCCATATTGCGCTCCAGGCCGAACTTTCTTTTCATTTTTTCCGCCTCCTCCAGACCTACGTTAAAGTTTTTTGCAATCATTTGGGTAAGCATTGCTCCGCCAAGATCCAAAGTGGAAGTAAATACCGCTATTCCATGAGAGATAATAAAAATTCCGGTTCGGGTCTGGCCAAAATCCACAATCATATAGGTTTCCATGTCGCCTTTTTTTATAACCGCTCGAGAGATGGCCTGGGCCTCAAGTTCAAACGACTGAACAGAGAGCATTGAATTTCTAAAAACCGATAAATAATTTTCAATAATATTTTTTGGGATGGCGGCAACTTGAAGTTCTAGACCTTGTTCGTCTTCACTTAATAACTCATAATCAAATATCGCATCTTGGGCTGGAATCGGTACGTGCTCTTCCAGAGAAAGTTCTATCCCCTCTCGAACGTTTACTAAACCCACTTTATCCAAATGCAACCGAAAGAGATAGACCTGCTCCTCCGGCAAAGAGACGCGTACAAAACGAAGTCCTTCATCCTTTTTAAGAGATAACAAGACCTGTTCCAGCCGTTTGGGGTCCTTGATCTTGCCGGACTCAATGATCCCCACGGGGATCTTGCGTTCTCCATATCTGCCTATTCTAATGCCACTTTTCGCCGGCACAAGCTCTACAAATTTTAGGGACTCATCGGAAATATCCAAACCGAAAGAGGGCGCCATCAGAAATCTTGGAGTCGGGAAAAACCTATTATACAAATTCCTGAACATGCCAATATTATACGATATTCTGTCCCCAATCGCTACGATACGGATTTATTTTGCTTGTCCAGATATCGCTGGAGTATCAAGGCGGCGGCTGAAGCGTCTATCCGTCCAGATTTTATTTGCTTCAATTTGCTATGCGCTTGCGATTGGGTCAGAGTTTGCTTATTATCTTTGGATTTTCTCGCCTCCACGGAAGTAAGAAACTCTTTTTGCTTGTGAATTGGAAGCTTAAATTTTTTTTCTAGGTCTTTTATAAAAAGCTCAATCCGCGCGGACAGGACATTCAGCCGCCCGGAGAAATCAACGGATTCACCTATCACAATTTCTGAAATTTTTTCCGCTTGAATAATCTTGCCTAGCCGCTCGAAAGTATCGGTGTCATTTGGCACTATTTCTTTCGGGAAAGCGAGGACGGCTTCGTCGTTTGAAACCGCCACGCCGATACGCTTTGTCCCATAATCAATGCCGAGAAATCTCATACGAAAATGCTAGCATAAAAAGCGCTTTTTTGATAACATCGGAATATGGAGCGAGGAGGGTTGGCAGAATGGTAATGCACTTGTCTTGAAAACAAGCGGGCGAAAGCCCTTGGAGGTTCGAGCCCTCCACCCTCCGCCAGAAATTATGCAAAAAATAATTCCAATTATATTAATCTTTCTCGGCGAGGGTTTGGCAATTTATTCAGAGATTGTGGCCGCGAAAAATATAAACACTTTTGCTGCAACCTTTTGGAAAATGTCAGGGGTTATGACCTTGGCAGGATTGCTGCTGATTGCTGGATATATGTTTGGCCTTAAATATTTGAACAATATTTGGATCGTCGGAGTTGTATCTATCGGCGGCATAATTATCATGGAACCAGTAATCACTTACCTGCTTTTTCAAGAATTCCCTTCACGAGGTGCACTGATTGGACTGGTTTTAGGAATCCTCGGATTATTGTCAGCTTTGTTTATAAAATAAAGTACACATATATTAGACATTCTTGTTCGGTGTTTGGTATAATTAAACCATGGACGCACAGGAAAAATTGGAATGGTCTGCGCTTGAATACGAAGAGCGAGAACGGGGCAATGATTGGTTCTGGGCCCTAGGAATAATTGTCTTGGCCAGCGTGGTAACTTCAGTGATTTATGGGAATTACTTTTTCGCGGTATTGATTACCTTGGGAGGAATTCTGCTTGGGTTTTTCGCTATCAAGAAACCAGATGTGGTTTTTTATGAATTGAATCAAAAAGGCCTGAAGATTGGTAGCCGTTTTTATCCTTATGAAAATATATCGGCCTTCTGGGTGCGAGAAGAACCGCGGCCGATGCTTTTTATTCATTCAGAAAGATTCTTCATGCCTATTATTTCAATACCCATAGTAAAAATTTATTCTTCTCAAATTCGCGATATATTTATTTCCAAAAACATCAACGAGAAAGAAATGAGGGAGCCCACCGCTGAAAAAATAATTGATTCACTCGGATTTTAAGCCGACATTTCAGTCGGCTCCCCGACTTTATATCGGGGGTGAAAACTGCTAACTTAAATATTGCTTAATTTATCGAACTATACTACAATGGATACAGTAGCTACATTGTATGGTTCGTAAAACTTACACAACTAAATTAAAAGGTAGAGCTGAAAACCTGCGAAGATTTGGCCATAGTTACAAGCAGATATATGATAAGCTTCAAATACCTAAAAGTACTTTGTCTACCTGGTTTGGTTCCAAATATGCGGGAATATTTGATAGGGGGAAGCAGTTAGAGCATCTGTCCAGGATAAGAAAAATATCCTTAGTAAAAAGAAAGAAAATAAAAGATCTAGAAAAAGCAGAACTAGAAAAAAGGATACGCCAGGAAATAAAATTTTACCCAACACAAAATATTGGTTTTCTAAAATCAATTTTGTCTGCGCTGTATTGGGCAGAAGGAAGTAAGTATCATCGCAGTCCAATTATTTTTACCAACACCGATCCAAAACTCGCGAAATTATTTATAACCCTTTTGCGAAAATGTTATGATATCGATGAGAGAAAGTTGAGGGTTCGTCTGCATTTGCATTACTATCACAATATTAAACAAAGCAGGAAATTCTGGTCAAACCTTTTAGGCATTCCTTTAAATAAATTCGGCAAAATATATGTCAAGAAACGCAGCATTACAAAGAAGTTCCGGAAGAATTTTATGGGAATATGTTTTATTAAATATTATGATAATATGCTACAGAAAGAAGTAATGGTTTTGGCAGATCAACTGTTCCAAGCAATAGCTATGTCTCCGTCGTCCAACGGATAGGACGCGACTTTGCGGAAGTCGAAATAGAGGTTCGATTCCTCTCGGAGACACCACAAACGAACTAAACGGTTTTTGAGAAGCCAAAAGGTGGGACGCGCGAAGCGCGTCCCACTGATTTCC
>MFUG01000017.1:0-40379 GCA_001785615.1 Candidatus Nomurabacteria bacterium RIFCSPHIGHO2_02_FULL_42_19
AAATAAGACAGACAGCGATAGCCAATGCAAAAAGATTAGAGCATGCGGCCCTGGTAGCTGTTGTCCGTTCCTATGTAAAATCCCTCAATTTTGCCAAAGATCAATACGGTAAATTGAAGGCCAAAATTAAGGAGTTACAGAACAAAAACGGAAATGGAACAATGGCGGAGACAGGCGAGGTTTCCAAATTCCTGAAAATGATCTCGGACTATAAACACAAGATACGGGAAATAAAACACAAGATACGAGAAGAGGAAAAAAATTCGTAAATATGGTAGATTGGTTAGTGTTGCCGGAATAGCTCAGTTGGTAGAGCGGCTCTTTTGTAAAGAGCGGGTCGTGGGTTCGAGTCCCTCTTCCGGCTCCGCAATTAAAATCAGCTAGAACCTATTTTATCAAAAATTTCGACGATTGAACACAGTGTCGCGCAAAGCGTGGCAATCAATCAGAGTTCTACTCAAAAAAATTCAGGTGTGGTTGTAAAACCGCACCAGCGAGGATCAAAAGCAACCACCAGCTCAATAAATGACATTGAACAATTAATACTATAGTGGCATTATTTCTTCTTCTATCCCTTCTGCTGGACAGGATGTAAATTCTATGGGAGCCGGCCCGTCTAAAATTACCTCGGCGCCGCGGATCTTCACGTCAAGACCAATATCGCGATAGACAGTGTCGTTACCGAGACGAGCAGAAACATCAGAATCAGCCGCGCCATTAAAAATATTTAAGATATCGCTGCCGTTCCCGCTGTAAACTGCTTTGGCGCCATCCTCGCCGCTAATGATTAAATTATTACCAACGCCTTCGGCCTTGACATAAGTATCATAACCGGGGCCACCATTCACGCAGTTACCTTCAAATATTGAGCCATAATCATACACTGCGTCATTACCTTCCCCGCCAAGAACAGTGTCGCTTCCGCTACGACCGTCAACACGATCGTCGCCAGGACCCCCATCTATAAAATCATCACCATCTCCCCCGCTCACATCATAGTCATTGCCCGAACCAGCGATTAAAAGGTCATTGCCCTTTTTTCCGTAAATAACATCATTGCCGTCCTGACCTTGTAGATTATCATTGCCCTGTTCGCCATTTAAGCGATCATTACCGCTAAACGACTCTGCCCAGTCAAGAGCTATTACAACACCCGTTAAAGAACCTGTGCCTTCTGAAACTATCAGGTTCCCACCGATTAATATATCATTACCTGCGCCTCCGCTTATTTCGTCATTACCTTCCCCGCCAATTCCAACATCATCTCCACTTCCTAAATATATCTTGTCGTCTCCAGCTTTGCCCCAAACAAAATCATCGCCGCTACCTGCGTAAATCCTATCATTGTTGTTGGTTCCCACAATCCAGTCATTGTCAGCCGTGCCGCGGCAATCACCTTTTGGCGGAGAAGGACAATAGATGACATTGTAGCCGGGCAATGGACTGTCAATATTCCAATCATTGAGAACCGGAACAACAGGTTTTGCTAGAGGCCAACTGAGACTGCCCAACACTGGCTTTGGCAGAATTAAAGTAAAATAAACTGCCATACCAACTGCGATGAATAATATACTGACGGTAACCAGATTTAATTTGACTATTTTTTTTCTTTGAGTATTCATTGTTTAAAGTTTTTCTAAAAACAGACTTTTTGACCTTCGGAAATCATATTTTAATTATAGATCGAGAAGTTGCATAATGCAAGATGAAGAACTTTGGTTGATTGCCGCGCAAGTGACGCTTCCCCTTCTCACAAATTTCTGATAAAATAGGTTCTAGCTGATTTTAATAAGGACTCCAGTTTAAGAATTCTTTTCGCTATCCTTCTCCGGCACTTTTTCTTGAAGCTTGAAAGATTCTTTTATGCGCTCTTCTAGTTCTTCCAGGGAATGAAATCCGGTTAATACGTCGTCAGCCACCACTAAGGCCGGCAATAAAGTGTCCTTTATTTTATAAATCTGAAGCATGGCTTTCACCGCCGAGAGGTCCGTACTGTAATCAAATGAGTAGACCCGCAGTTCCGGGTATTTTTCCCGGAGCGCGGTGAGCACCAGTTCTTCCCTTTCGCATTCGCTACAATTCTCCGCCGTGGTATAAAAATAAAGAATAAAAGCGGATTTTACTTTACAGCGGTCGGATATTTTCTTCATTAAAAGATAATCCTTGATTTGAAGCAGAGAATAGTATTTCCTTAAATAGGAAACCTCTTCCGTGGCCCCTAAATTTTCCTGCCCCCACTCTAGTTTGCTCCCAAGTTCACCAAGCTCCCCCGAGAGCGCAGAATCAGAAATATTTTTACAAGAAAGCTCGGAAAGCAGAGAGAATTGTGTTTCCGAGGAAAGGATGTCAATGGATATTTTGTCCTGAATTGATTTTAATTGATCAATTTTTCGGTTACCGAAATAATTACTCACATAGCTCGCGGTAAGGAATAAGCTGATAGTAATCAAAAAAACAATCAAATATTTTTTCCAATCAATGTTGTTGTTCATAATCTAGTATTTACCGCCAGGCCGGCCTTCTGGATATAATAGTGTTGTAAATCGCCTTCAGAAGCCAAAAGGGTGCGAGAATACGAAAAACGAACAGAAAGTAAAACATGTTAAGGGAGAATGTCCATTTCCCTTCGGCCATTCTCTGCCCAAAAATTATGGCAAAAATAACTAAAGAGTAAACAAAAACAACTAAAAGTAGCGAGGATTGTACATTTATAAAAAATGAATCAAAATTAGAAAACGAAGGCGTAAGGCCCCATCCCACGGTCTGCAAAACCAAGATTTTCGAGGACAAAAAATTAAATAAACTATAAGCTACCCGAAAAAAAAGATAACTGACGGTCAGGATAGAAATAATACCGGTGGGTAAAGTAAAAAGGGAAAAGTTCCCATATTTTTTTCTAAACAAAACACCGCGATAATCAATAGTATTATTAATAAAACCATAAATCCAGCGTAAGCGTTGTCGGTAAAGCTTTCTAATGGTGGTTGGGGTGTTAGTATAAACATAGGCATCATTGCAATGTTCTATTTTATAATCATTTTTCTGCATGCGATAAGCAATCTCCATGTCTTCCGTATTGTGCCCGTGTCTATATGGGCCTAAGTCGTCAAAGACCTTCTTGCGAAAAATCGTAAAAGGCCCGGGAGTAACATTGATCGCTCCTAAAAAACTAAGCATTTTTTTAAAATAAATACCCATATGATATTCGGCTGTTTGGGCATTTTGAAGGATATTTTGGGGACTATGCACAGCGACAGAAGGAACTACGGCCATAATCCCAGGGTCCTTCTCATAATAACTCATGATGCGGATAAGCGACTCCGGAGCGACAAAAGAGTCAGCGTCCAGCCCGCCAAAAAAATCCGTTTCTAAGTATTGCAACCCTAGATTGAGCGCAGTGTATTTACCACCATTTTCTTTGCGGAAAATTTGGATGTTCGGATACTTGGTAAATTTATTTATAATACTCCAAGTGCTGTCAGTCGAGCCGTCGTCCACCAGGAAAATTTTTAATTTATCTTTCGGGTAATTCAAATCAAGTAGCGAACGGACTGTCTTGTAAACAGTTCTTTCTTCATTCCAACACGGTACCACAATAGTTACGGCAGGATATTTAGCGAGTTTCATTTTTTCGCTTCGAATAATTATTTTTTTCCTATTTTCCAGAAAGGTAACGAGAAAAAATATCTGCACGTAAACAGACAAAAAGATTAACATATAAAACACGGTACTTGAAATAAAAGCCATCAAATTACATATTTCCTTCCGTCTTACTGCCATCCGGCGCACAAGCCGAACAAACACCCTCTCTGCATTTTTTGCATTTACAACCAAATAGTTTCATAACGCCCGCCACACCTACTAGGATATATACCGTCGCTTCAACCACCGGCACTCCTCCTAGAAACATATAAATGACATTCCAGTCCATGTCGCCTAAAAGCATCCCCAGGCCCACCAGACCCCAGTTGACTGCTCCTACGATTAATAAAATCTTTATAACCAGAGACGTATTACATCCACCTTCATGACAACAACCGCAATTTGATCCACACATATTGTTTTTAATTGGGTTAGTTTATAAATAATTCTGCCGGAACGACCAAGCCCTGACAGTTTTAACGCTAATGTTATTAGTATACCATATTCTAAAAAAATGCTATAATCGAGAAGTGGAAGAGAACATGCAAGAAAACAAGGATGAAATTGGCGACAGCGTTAAGCAAAATAATAACCAACTCCAGATAGCCGGCGCCATAGTCCTGACTGGGCTAATTGTGGCGGGAGCAATTTTACTTAAAGGAGGCACCCCGCCGCCCGCCGCCCCGCAAGCCGACAACACCGGAACGACGCCTGTGGCTCTAGAAGCTAGGCCAATTTCTAAAGAGGACCATATAACAGGCAACACTAACGCGAAGATAGTCATACTAGAATACTCGGATCTTGAATGCCCTTATTGTAAAGTATTCCACGCTACGATGCATCGGGTAATAGAAAATAATAAAAATGTTGCTTGGGTTTACAGACATTATCCGATTCCACAGCTTCACTCCAAGGCCCCTCACGAAGCGGAAGCCACCGAGTGCGCTTGGGAACAAGGGGGCAATGATGCTTTCTGGAAATATACAGACAGGGTCTTTGAAGTAACAACGTCCAACGATCGGCTGGATTCATCGGAACTGCCAAAAATTGCGGAGTATGTAGGACTCAATGTTGCGTCTTTCAATACCTGCCTAGCGAGTGGAAAATATAAAGCAAAAGTTCAAGCGGACGTTGATGACGGAGTCACCATGGGCGTAAACGGAACTCCTTCCTCTTTCATACTAGTGAATGGTAAAGTGGTAGGCACTATTCCCGGCGCTCAACCCTACGAGACGGTAATACAAAAGCTAAATGCGATAAAATAACCACCTCCCCGATAAGGACGGTACTCCTCCTAAATTAGGAGGAGAGGATTCATGATTCTTCCCCTCCTTCCGAAGGAGGGGCTGGGGGTGAGGTTAATCAAAATAATTTTTTAGACGAGAAATTTTATCGTGCTGGCGGAGTTTTTCGTGTACCTTCGCTTCTATTTGGCGGATACGTTCGCGGGTAACTCCGAATTCCTCCCCTACTCGCTCTAGCGTGTGCTGGATACCGTCTAGAAGTCCATAGCGCATTTCTAGGATTTTACGTTCTTTCGGACTAAGTTCATTTAGCACTTCGCGAATCTGATCAGAGAGAATGCGGCGAGACGACTCTTGGTCTGGACGCAAAATTTTATCATCCGGAATAAAGTTCTCCAGCGTTGACTTATCGTCATCGTCCCCTACCGGCTGTTCGAGCGACACTGTTTCCTGCGAGATATTTTCAATCACGTGAATTTTTTCAACCGGAATACCCATTTCAGTGGCGATTTCCTCTGCTAGCGGTTCCCGACCCAAGTCCTGACTCAATCTTCGGTGGGTCTGCTTATATTTTGAAATCGTTTCTACCATGTGCACCGGTATGCGGATAGTACGGGACTGGTCAGCCAGGGCGCGCGTAATGGACTGACGTATCCACCAGGTAGCGTAAGTAGAAAACTTAAATCCCCTATTCCAATCAAACTTTTCAACGGCTTTGAATAATCCCAAATTTCCTTCCTGAATCAGGTCGAGTAGAGTCAAGTTGGCGGACCTCCCTACATATTTCTTGGCAATGGAAACAACTAGGCGCAGGTTAGCCCGGGCTAGCAGATTTTTCGCTTCTAGGTCGCCCTTTTCTATCCGCTTGGCAAGATCTTTCTCATCAGTCGCTCGAATCAGCGGATACTGTCCTATTTCTTTTAGATACATTTGGATAGAATCATAAAGCCCTGATTTGTTTAAGTCCTTATCCGCGGAATCAATATCAAGGTTCAGTAAATTCCCGCCCTCCAGCACATCTATCCCCGCCGCGGCCAACTTTTCATAAAGTTCGTCCAGAAAAAAAATATTATTTTCAATGTCCGGGAAGGTTTTCAATATCTCGTCATAAGTGACAAAACGTCTTTTGCGCCCCTTTTCTATAAGTCCGCTGGAGAGCTGATCTAAGTTTTCTTTTTTTCTTTCAGTCGAAGTTAATTTCTTTATTTTCCCAGATCTCTTTGGGCGTCGGGACTTTTTTATTTTTTTGATTTTCTTCTTTAGCTTTCGGTGCTTCTTGTGGGTCTTTGGTTTTTTGGCCATATTATTTTTTTATGCGGTTATTTTTAATATTCTGGATCAAATCATTTATTTCTTTTATCTCTTTCAAAATCTGCGATGGCTTTGTTTGATTCTTATTCTCTTCCGCTAAATATAATTCCCGCATCTTGCGCCCTAATTCTTCTCGCAGGGATTCTTCTTTCAAGTTAAGCAGGAGCTCCTCCACATCTTTGTCTAAATTCCCTCCTTCTCCATAGAACACCTCGGCTTCAAAAATTAAATCTTCTTTCGTGTCTTTATATTTATTTAGTACTTCCCCTAATATATTTTCTAATTCTTTATCCTTTTTCCAAAAAGCAATACCAGCCAATCTGCGCTCGATGTAATCCTTTCGATGCATACTGTTTTCTACATCGGCCGTAATTTTAATTTCCTTCTTTTTAAATTTTAACTCTTGTTCCACTTTTTTCAAATCGTCTTGCAGGGCACTCTCCGGAATGGACGACAATTGGCTTATTTTTTTTAAGAAGTGCATTTTCTCAATAGAGCTTGAAAGCGCGTCCACGTAAGGCAGGATTTTTTCTCTAACTTCCCGACCGGCTTTTCTCTGGTCACTCCCAGTACTTTTTAGAACTTTATCTAGAAGAAATTCTATAATGTGTTTAGATTTACGCACTGCTTCCTTCCACGCCGGGACACCCTGCTTTGAAATCAAGTCCGCCGGGTCAACTCTCGGGGGCATGTCCGCCACTTTCACATCCATGCCTAAGGAAAGAGCAATTCTTCCAGCTCGCTCGGACGCATGGAGCCCGGCCTTGTCTCCGTCAAAAGCCAGCACCAAGTTCTCCGAAAGGCGACGGATGAGCCCCAGATTACTTACCACGTTTTCTTTGGTCTCGGTGGACTCAGATAAAGCAGTGCCAGAAGTCGCCACGGTATTCCGGTAACCCGCCTGATGTGATAAAAGAAGGTCCATTTGGCCTTCAACTAAAATAGAAAAGTTATTTTTGCGAATTGACTCCTTGGCGCGGTCGAGTCCGTAAAGCACCGAAGACTTGCTAAAGATAGGTGTTTCGGGGCTGTTTATATATTTAGCTGATTTTTTATCACCATTAAACACCCTCCCCGAGAAAGCGATTATTCTTCCGCTTGAGTCCGATATTGGGAACATAATACGCCCGCGAAAACGGTCATAAAACCCCTTTTCACTTTTTATAACAAGTCCTGCGCGTTCAAGTTCAGGATCGCTATAGCCCTCTTTTTTCAAATAATTATATAACTCCCGCCAGTCATCTTTCGCAAAACCGACCCTAAAATCCTTAATGGTATCCTCGGACAATCCGCGGGACTTCAAATATTCCAGCACTTTTTTATTTTCTTTCAGATTATTTGAAAAATATAACGTCGACTCTTCCAGCGCTTTGTATAATTTTTCTTTTTCACTTTCCTCCTCTTTATTCTGGTACTCTAAAACAATGCCGGCTCGCGCGGCCAAGAGTTTAAGCGCTCCCTTAAAATCAAGCCCTTCAAACTCTTCTACAAAAGTAAAAATGTCTCCGGAAGCCCCACAGCCAAAGCAATAATAACTCTCCCTCGAAGGAGAAACGAAAAACGAGGGCGTTTTTTCGTTGTGAAATGGGCATTTGGCTTTCAAGTTTGCCCCTGCTCTTTCTAGCTTTATGTAAGAAGAAACCACGTCTTCAATGGATAATCTCTCCTTTATTTTGGCAACGGGAGAATTCATAAATTATATATAATATCAATTTAGACTTGTTTTAAGAGCTTATCTATAAATTTTTCAAGCGGTGTGCGCCAGTCTGTTTCAAGTTGAGTGTAGAGAAATTTTACCAATTTTTCTTTTTCCTTTGAAAGTTTTTGTTTCTGAAATTGCGCTAACTTTGCAAAAATACATTGGTCTTGCTTTTTATCAAGTATATATTGCATTTTCGGCTTTGGGGAGAATTTCATATTATTTTTAGTTAAATGATTAATAATAAGCTTATAAATTAAGGACAATTTTCTGCTTGACATATTTTTTGTGTTTGCTATCATGTTTAGTATATCACCAACAGAAGAGACCACCCCTTAAGGTTTCGTCCTTATGGGGTCTTTTCTTTTTTATAGGCTAATTTTCCTTCTAGCTCATTCAGAAATCGTAAATATGGACGACAAATTCTGAATTTAAGTAAAGCTGAAAATTTAAGACGATTCGGAATAATAATTGCTTCTAATTTTTTCTGTTCAATCAGATACTTAACCAAACAATAAAAATCTCCGTCGCCTGTTACAATAACAGCTTTTTCATAATTTATATACTCTATCATTACCTGCAAAACCAACTCCGTATCACAGTTGCCTTTAGTGGTTCCATCTTTATATTTCAGCGTAGGTTTAAAAATGCAAATAAAACCAGCTTCTTGTAGAGATTTATAAAGATCGTTATTTCCTTCTATAAAACCTATGAAAAGAAAAGCTTTTGTGATATTATATTTATCTTTGAGATATACGCGAAAATGCTTGAAATTCAAAACCCAGCCTAATTGACGAATGCTTAAATTAAGGTTTTGGCTATCTATGAAAGCGAAGTTTGTTTGATTATTTTTCATATTTTTACTACAATACAGGTATTGATTTGTAAATAAAAGGGGGTGAGGATGCGATAGTCCAAGATAGGTTGCTATTGCGTATCGTCAAAACATAGCGTAAATCCTAGACCCCTTTTGTTTATAAATTTTATTTTTCTTCTACTTCAGGAACAATTTTACTTTTGAACCCAGTTCCGGCGGGGATCAGGCGGCCGATAATGACATTTTCCTTCAATCCGCGAAGATTGTCCACTCCGCCCTTGATGGCGTTTTCAATCAAAATTCGGTTGGTATTTTGGAACGAGGCCGCAGAGAGCCAGCTTTTGGTTCGCAGTGATACTTCCGTAATGCCGAGCACTACTGTTTCCGCTTTGGCCTCTTTGCCGTCAATTTTAGCCACTCTTTGGTTCTCTTCTATGAACGCAGTGTTTTCAACAATGTCCCCGATGGAAAAGTTTGTTTCGCCCGCATCTTTAATTTTCCTTCGGGAAAACATTTGACGAACAATTATTTCTATGTGTTTTCTGGAAATTGAAGCGCTTTGCAGTTCGTAGACCTTGTTGATTTCCCCAATTATATATTCTTCAACTAATTCCTTGCCGCCAAACTTGAAAATAAGCGCAATGTCGGCTGAACCGTCGGTTAAGAGTTGCCCGGATTTTACTTTGTCCCCGGTTTTGACCAGCGGCATACGACGAAAGGCCACAACATATTCTATTTCATTTGGCTTGCCGTCCAGCTTCGTGTCAGAAAGCACTTTAAGTATTTTTTCTTTGCCGTCTCTGTCTTTAACTTCTGTGATAACGCCCTCTGTTTCAGATACAATAGCCGGATTTTTAGGAATTCTCCTTTCAAATATTTCTTCAACTCGAGGCAAGCCTGTGGTAATGTCGGTACCGGCAACTCCGCCCGAGTGGAAAGTACGAAGCGTAAGTTGAGTACCCGGTTCTCCGATCGCTTGAGCGGCGATGATTCCGACTGCTTCTCCCTGTTTTACTAAGTGATTACGCCCAAGGTCAAGACCATAGCACATCACGCAGATACCATGAACAGTGTGACAGGTTAAAGGGGAGCGTACAAAGACCTCGGTAAAGCCATTTTTTTCAATATTAATCGCTTCTTCTTTAGTAACTAAAAATCCTTTTTTGTAAGCAACTTTACTGTCTTTATCTTTAAGATCGGCGGCCAGTACTCTCCCGCGGATATTTTTTGAAAGCGAGATTTCTATGCCAGAAATATTTTCGTGTTTTACCATCTTGCCTTCTTTCGTACCGCAATCTTCCTCGGTGACCACCACGTCTTGAGCCACATCCACCAATCTACGGGTTAGATAACCGGCCTTAGCGGTATTAAGCGCCGTGTCTGAGGCGCCTTTACGGGCACCGTGAGTAGAAATAAAATACTCAATCGGCGAAAAACCTTCTTGGTAAGAAGATATGATGGGAAATTCCAAAGTCCTACCTTGGTTATTCTGGATTAGTCCTTTCATTCCTATCATCTGAATCAGGGAGGTCATCGTGCCGCGGGCACCGGAGGTAAACAAATCATAGGTGGAACCATTTTTATCAAGCGCGCCGGGTAAAACTTTTTCCAGATCTTTCTTGGCGTGGGTCCATATCTCAATAATTTTTTGGTACCTTTCCTCCAGCGAAAGTAAACCATCGCGCCATTCCGATATTACTTGGGCTTCTAGTTTTCTGGCTTGACTGATAATTTTTGGTTTTTCTGCCGGCACCGACACGTTGTCCAGTCCCCAAGTCGTACCGGAGACCGTAGAATATTTGAAACCGAATTCTTTTATTTTATCTAAGATGGGAGGAGTGTGGTCAATGCCATAAGACATGATAAGTTCATCAACCAGGGCAGACATTCTTTTTTGGTTCATCTCATCATTCACGTAAGAAAAATCGTGGGGCAGAATACTGTTGAAAAGAAGTTTGCCAACAGAAGTATCAAAAACATTTTCTTTAAACTTTTTATATTTAGATGAATCGGTTGCAAGAACTTTTATTTTCGCGCGAAGAGATACAACCCCATAATCATAAGCTGTAATGGCCGTGTTCGGACTAGAAAAATATTTTCCCTCGCCTAATTCTCCGTCAACTGCTTTGGTCATCCAGTAAGCACCGAGCACCATGTCCATGCGAGGATTCACAATGGGCTCGCCATTTTGCGGTTTTAGAAGATTTTTGTTTGAAGCCATTAACTCCTTGGCCTCTGCCTGGGCCTCTTCCAAAAGCGGAACATACACGGCCATCTGGTCTCCGTCAAAGTCGGCGTTAAAGGCCTGGCATACTAGCGGGTGTACCTGAACGGCATTGCCCTCAACCAAGATAGGATTAAAGGCCTGAATACCCAAACGGTGCAGAGTCGGCGCCCGATTTAAGAGTACGTACTTCCCTTCAATCACTTCTTCCAGCATGGCCCAAACCTCGCTGGTTCGCTCTTCAATCAATTTATTGGCTCCGCGAATATTAAAGGCGAGTTCTGCTTGCAGAATTTTTGAAATCACAAACGGCCGGAAAAGTTCCAGAGCCATGTGCTTCGGAAGTCCGCACTGATTGAGTTTAAGCTGAGGCCCAACCACGATAACACTGCGGCCGGAATAATCCACGCGCTTACCGAGCAAGTTCTGGCGGAAAAGTCCTTGTTTTGATTTCAAATTGTCCGAAAGTGATTTAAGCGGGCGTTTTTGCGACTGGCTCATGGCCGCGGAATCGTTTTGCTTGGCAATGGAGTTATCAATCAGCGCGTCCACCGCTTCTTGAATAATTCTTTTTTCATTTCGCAGAATCACATCCGGTGCATTGATTTCCTTCAATTTTTTAAGACGATTATTGCGATTTATGACGCGGCGGTACAAATCGTTCAGGTCTGAAGTGGCGTGACGTCCGCCATCAAGCGCCACCATCGGACGAAGCACTGGCGGAATAACTGGAATAACTGTGAGAAACATCCATTCCGGCCGGATCCCAGCGTAAGTCATCGCCCGAATGAGGGAGAGGCGTTTCTGTAGTTTTTCTCTTTCTACCGCGCTCGACTTTACGAGCATTGCTTCGGTAAGGGTCTTTAACTTATTTAGGTCCAGATTTTTGAAAATGGAATAAATGGCCTCGGCTCCAATGTTCGCCTCAAAACAAGTGCCGTATTTGAGCGAGTAGTGATGAAAAGAAATTTCATTCAGTACTTTGCCTTCATAAATTTCTCCAATTTCTTTCTTGGTGACGGAAAGTAAAATTTTTAATTTTTCTCGCGTCTCTTCGTCCGGTACATTTTTAAGTTTGGCTTTATACTCTTTGTCCAAATTAGTTATAACATTTTCTTTTTCGTCTTCGTGCACTTTAGTGATGATATAGCCGGCGAAGTATATCACCTTTTCTAGGTCCGATACAGAGATATTCAAGAGAATGCTCATACGAGAAGGCACCCCGCGCAAGAACCAAATATGCGAAACGGGAGTAGAGAGTTCAATATGCCCCATCCGCTCCCGACGCACGATCGAACGGGTCACTTCCACGCCACATTTTTCGCAAATGATATCTTTGTAGCGGATGCGGCGATATTTACCGCAATAACATTCATAATCCTTTTCCGGTCCGAATATTTTTTCGTCAAAAAGTCCTCCGCGTTCGCTTCGGCCAGTACGATAATTTATCGTTTCCGGCTTGGTCACTTCCCCATAGGACCACTCCTTTATCTGCTCTGGAGAGGCCAGGCAGAGAGTGATGTGGTCAAATTCAGTTATATTTAGAGTTTTCATAATGTTTTTTGTAATATAGTTAATTTTCTTCTAACTCTTTAGCCGAATATTTTTTCAAGTTCACATCAAGCGCCAGTCCTCGAAGATAATTGAGGAGCACGTTAAACGATGCGGGAGAATTCGGCGACCGAATCTTTTCATTTTTAATTATTGAGTCAAAGGTAGCCGACCGACCCAAAATATCGTCGGACTTAATAGTAAGCATTTCGCGCAGGGTATAAGACGCGCCATAGCCCTCGAGCGCCCAGACCTCCATTTCACCGAATCTCTGTCCCCCGCCCTGGGCCTTACCGCCGAGAGGTTGCTGTGTAATAAGCGAGTATGGGCCGATTGAACGCATGTGAATTTTATCCTCCACCATGTGATGCAGTTTCAAGATGTACATATAGCCAACGGAAATATCCTGCTCAAAGCTCTCCCCGGTACGTCCATCAAAAAGTTTCATTTTGCCACTCTCCGGCAATCCGGCTTTCTTCAACTCTTCTTTTATTTCTTCGTGGCGAGCGCCTAAAAACGGCGGAACGATGGCCTGATAGCCAAGGGTATTGGCCGCCATGCCGAGATGAATTTCAAAAATTTGCCCCAAGTTCATACGCGACGGCACGCCCAAGGGTGAGAGAATAATATCAATCGGGGTACCATCCGCCATGTAGGGCATATCTTCTTCCGGCAAGATGGTAGAAATGACACCCTTGTTTCCATGGCGACCTGATAATTTGTCTCCAACCGAAATATTGCGGATTTGAGCCACTTCAATAACTATTTTCTTAATAATACCGGCCTCGAGCGAGTGCCCCAAGTCGCGAGAAAAGATTTTAACCCCGATGATGCGTCCGCGCTTACCGTGTTCCATACGAAGCGAGGTGTCCTTAACATCGCGCGCCTTTTCCGCGAAGATTGAGCGGAGTAATCGCTCTTCCGGCGTAAGTTCGGTTTCACCTTTGGGTGTAATTTTCCCGACTAGAATATCATTCTCGCGAACCTCCGCTCCGATACGCACGATCCCGTCCTCGTCCAAGTCCTTCAGCTTAAGTTCCCCGACATTCGGGATGTCTCGAGTGGTGATTTCCGGACCGAGTTTCGTATCCCGAACCGTACAGATAAACTCTTCAACGTAAACAGAGGTAAATTTACTATTTTTCACCAAGCGTTCGGAAATAATTATGGCGTCTTCATAAGTTGACCCGGACCAGGATAAAAATGCCACTAAGATATTCTGCCCGATGGAGATTTGTCCACCCACGGTGCTGGAGGTGTCAGCCAATACTCCGCCCTTCTTCACCTTGTCGCCCACATTTACCGCTGGACGTTGGTGAAATACAGAGAAATTATTATTTCTTAAAAAATTAACCAGGGAATAGGTCTTTTCATTTTTTCCTTTTACCACTACTTTTTTTGAATCAAGATACGAGACAACCCCCTCCTCGAAAGCTACGACTAGACGGCCCGAGTCGCGAGAGGCCAATTCTTCCACTCCGGTAGCCACCAGTGGCGCCTCCGGCAAAACGCAAGGCACTGCCTGTTTCTGCATGTTCGAGCCCATCAGCGCGCGATTGGCGTCGTTGTGTTCCAAAAATGGAATCAGAGAAGTGGCGACAGAGAAGGCCTGATTCGCCGCGACGTCAATGAAGTCAACGGCCTCACGAGATACCGTGCCTGGTTCTGTTTTTATTCTGGCCTCTACTCGCTCTTCCGTGATTTTACCGTTTTCGTCATAAGGAATACCGGCGTGCGCAATGTTATATTTCTCTTCTTCAAGAGCATTTAGATAAACCACTTCACCGGTAATCTTGCCTTTGGTAACTTTTACATAGGGCGTTTCAATAATACCAAATTCATTTATTTTGGCGTAAGTAGAAAGGTGTAAAATGAGTCCAATGTTCGGACCTTCCGGGGTATGAATCGGACACACTCTGCCGTAATGCGATGGATGCACGTCGCGCACTTCCAAGCCCGCTCTCTCACGAGTAAGCCCGCCGGGACCGAGCGCCGAGAGCGTACGCAAGTGCTCTATTTCGTAAAGCACGTTTTCTTGCGCCATAAATTGCGAGAGTTGGTTGGTAGTGAAAAATTCTTTAATGCGCGCTTGCAGTGGCCGCTGGTTGATAATCTGGATCGGCATGGCGGTCTGAACATCAATGATAGACATTCGGTCCTGAATATTTCTTTTTATTTGCATCATGCCGGTACGAATTTTTTGCTGGAGAATTTCCCCCACAAAACGCACTCGCCTCTGACCCAAGTGGTCTATGTCGTCGCTCTTGGCTCCGAATGTATTGTTCAGAAGAATAATATTTGTAATTACGGTCAGTAAGTCCTCCTTAGAAATGGTTCGGCGCGCCAGTTCTTCTTCCGTCATGGCTTTGTTAAATCTTTGATTAAACCGGAATCGGCCGACTGGAGAAAGGTCGTAGCGCTCCGCGGTAAATAGAGAATTAATAAATTCTTTGGCATTTTCTGGAGTAGCCATGTCGCCGTCCCGCAGACGTTTATAAATTTCAATATAGGTATCGGCCAGGGTTTTGACTCCGTCTTTGGCTAAACACACTTTTATTACTTCCTCACCCAGAGGATTTTTGGCGAAGGCCTTAATAATCATTTCGTTGGTCTCATAACCCATAACCCGGAGCAAAGAGGTAGCGGGAAATTTTCTTTTCTTGTCTATTCTTATGTAAATCACCCCGTCTGGTTCTGATTCTATTTCAATCCAGACTCCTCGTGCCGGAATAATTTTCGCGCCAAAATATTTTTTACCTTTATTTTCCGCTTCCGTAAAGAAAACCCCAAAGCTCCTAGCGAGCTGTGGCACAATGACACGCTCTACGCCATTGATAATAAAAGTTCCGTGGGAAGTCATTAGCGGAAGGTCCGACATGAAAATCTCTTGCTCCTTTACGATTCCCAGAATTTTATTGGTCAGCTTCACGCGCGCTTTTAGCGCTCCCTGATAGGAGAGCTTGTTTACTTTAGCATCACTTTCATCGCTCTTTGACTCACCTAACGAAAAGGAGGTAAATTCTAGCTGAAACTTTTTCCCGGAATAATCCGCAATGGGAGAGAATTCCCTGAAGACCTCTTTAATGCCCTGCTCTACCAACCACTTAAAACTTTTTACTTGGGCTTCTATTAAATTAGGGAAGTCCACCAGGGGCTTTTTATACCTGGAAAAATACTTTTTCGGGCGCTTAAGTTCTGTTTGCATGATTACATTCAAGTAAACCCCGACACTAAAAAAGAAAAAGGGTCGGGGCTCCGACTTTACGTCGGAATTAAAAAACGCCTAGAACAGGCCTAATAATTGGAGAAATGCGTCATTACTCAATCGTGGTGCTAGTATACTCATATCCGATTTTTTGTCAAATGTATTTTGGGGATTAAAACGTCTGTAATGAATATAACTTTTAACGTCTTTGACTTATTTATATGAGTAATTCTAGCATATGCGGATTTTACTCACATAAATTTGGTAAAGTTCAGATTAACAGTACCCCATCAATCTAAAATGTCTTTCAACTTTTTCTTCTCTTGAAATACTTTCTACTGTTAAAATTTCTACATACTTCCCTACTCCAAAGAAGTCAGCGATGAAAATAATTTCATCCTCACAGGGATAAGGATAAATCCAGGCGGATTTTTGGAATTGGAAAAAATCTAGTTCTTTCAAGTGATACCGCAAGGCCTCTCTGCCTTTGGTAAATCTCATGGGTATGTCAAACATTACCAGTCGCCACTTCCCGTCCCATTTTTTGGGTTTCTTTATTTCCATAAGATCAATAGAAAAAGCTCGTAATCTTGTTTCCCCCTTTGTGGTAATTTTTACTATTGTTTTGCCATTTTTGTCGGATATGTATTCAATAAGTTTTTGATGGCGGAGATAGTTGATTGAATCTTTAATCTGTCTATCACTAAATCGTTTGGAGGTCTTAAACTGCTTAAAAACTTGCACGGCATTGCCCATAGAAGCCGCTATAAAAATAAGAGCTGGTGCCGAAGCAACGGCTAATACACAAAGTGCGACTTTTGTGATTTTCGCTTTTGGTGTTCCGGAGTCCAAAAATTCTTTTAATCTAGAAAAATATTTATTCTCGTTACTCATATTACTAGTAATTCTAGCATATGCGTAAATTACTCACAAGAGAAAAAATAAACTAAAAAGAAAGAGAAACGGCCGGAGAGCGTTGGCACGTCCTCCGGCCGATCGATTGGCCCCTCACTTCACCACCCTACCAGATTTCTAACGAAAAGGCTGACTTCGAACTCTTTTTCAGGAGACAGCCGTTCTTCCTCGACTTCCCTCTTGTCCATCGCAATCTTGCACGTATCGCGATACGAAACAACCGCCACGATACATTCTTCGATCAGCGCTGCACATTCGCTGTTCGTGAACCCTGCGTTAGATGCAGCGCGACGAACGCACTGAGTAAGCCCACTCCTGATCTCTTGATTTTGAGATCCATCGCGAGCGTAGCGCGTAGCTTCGATGAAAAGGTTGGCTCTTAGGAACCCTTGGTAGGGTACCTTCTTTCCAACCCTGGAAAGAGCAGCATCTATTGCCGCCCTCATTTCAGTCGCTTCTCTGTCGTTGAATTGCATCGGGGCACTCCGTCTTTCACAATACACAACGCTCTTTTGGTAGTCAATCTTGGGTAATGTGATAAATGTATTCCTGGGGATTAAAAAGAGAAACGGCCGGAGAGCGTTGGCACGTCCTCCGGCCGATCGATTGGCCAACACGCTCCTGCCTTATATAATTATAGCAAAATTATTTTTTATTTTCTCTGCTTCCACTCCTCTATCTTTTTATGATTCCCGGAAAGCAAAACTTTCGGAACTTTATAATTTTTTGTTTTCTTGCCCCGTCCTCTAGGGGTGTATTTTAGAATTTCTGGCCTAGTATAGACCTCGCTAGAGGACACTCTTTCTTCTTCCAAGGACTCATATTTCCCCAAGACGCCTGGGATTTGGCGAGAAATAGAGTCGAGGAGAACCATAGCCGGAAGTTCTCCGCCTGTGAGCACATAATCCCCTATTGAAATGTCTTCCGCTTTAAATATTTTTTTCACCCTGGCGTCTATGCCTTCATATCGTCCGGAAATTAGAATGATATCGGTATATTTTTTTGCAGCTTGTTTAGCGTAAAGAGTTGTGAACTTTTTGCCGGAGGGAGAAAAGATGATAGTTTTTAGCTTAACTAGCTTTTTAGCTTTTAGCTTTGATAGAACAGATTCAACTGCTTTCAAAATAGGTTCGGCTCGCATTACCATGCCCGGACCACCACCATAGGGTTTGTCATCCACGGGTCTGTAGTTATTTTGGGGTGTTTTAATAAAATCCCGTGGATTGTAAAATTTTATAGAAATATGTTTATTCTTTATCGCCCGCCCGATAATGGACTCATTTAAGTATGAATCAAAAATGTCTGGGAAAATTGTAATTATATGAAAACGCACTTAGATCCCTTTCAAGTCCTCCATTGCTTGGTCTACGGTCTTCAGCGAGCTGGGGGCAGAGGATGCTGATCTGTCTCCCTCCACTCTCTCCGGGCGCATGCTTCCTTCTGGTTCGTTTATTTTCAAATTCACGCGGGCACTGTTCTTCATGCCAATAATGCGCAACAGGGTGCGGATGGCCTTCGCCGTATTGCCCATTCTTCCGATAATCTTACCCATATCGGCTGGATTCACGGTGAGCGTAATAAGCACCCCCATTTCGTCGACAGTGCGATCAATCTTTACATCATTCGGACTGTCCACCAAGGCCTTCACTACATATTCTAGAAATACCTTATCAGCGTCTTGCATATATTTTCGTTGTTAATCTTTTAATCTTCTAAGCGTTGCAGTATCACGACATAACTGCCTATGGGAATTATACTTCACCCCGCCGGGGCGGGGCAAGTTATTTTTTCGCCTTCAACTCCTTTCTTTTCTTGGTCGGCTTTTTCTTTGGCAAGACGTTTATATACTTCCCTTCTATGGCCTTCTGGCGTACCAGGAAATTGTGCATGGTATCGGAAAGTTTAGCGCCTTTTGACATCCAGTATTTCATTCGCTCCGTCTCAAAATGCGTTTCCCTATCTTTCTCTTTCGCTTTTGGATTATAGGTGCCGAGTATTTCTAAAAACTTGCCGCTCTTGGTGCTGTTTTTAGAATCAGTCAAAACGGCTCTAAATGAGGGGTCGTTTTTCCTGCCAATTCTTTGCAGTCGTATTTTTAACATTGTAAAAAGAGTTTAACATAAAAAATTAAAAAGGCAAATTAAATGTTATAGTTATAAAGTAATGAAAAAAGCCGACAAACAAACTAATAAATTAACGGGCATTATCTCCATCTCCTCCAAAGGCACAGGATACGTCGCAGTCGGAGCGGATAAAAACAAGGGTCAGGATCCGGAAGTTGATTTCAAGCACTTGAATACAGCTCTACACGGAGACATGGTAGAAATAGTTCTACACCCAAAAGGAAAGGGGCGGCAAACGGCTGAGGTTTCAAGAATAATCAATAGGGTTAAAGATAGCTTCGTTGGGATCCTGGAGCTCGAAAATAATATATTTTTCTTCAAACCAGATGATACGAAAATGTACACCGATATCATCGTGCCGGAAAGTGCGCTAAATGGAGCAAATGCCGGAGACAAGGTCTTTGTAAAAATTGTTTCCTGGAAAGATCCCCGCAAAGCGCCTGAAGGAAAAGTAGAAAAGGTCCTGGGCCGACCCGGCGACAACAACGTAGAGATGGAGTCCATCGCGCTCGAGAAGGGTTTTGGCGCGAAACTTCCCACCCAAGTAGAAGAAGAAGCGATAAAAATAAAAGCGTTGGGAATTGAAGAGTCGGACTATGCGGGTCGGCGGGATTTCAGAGGCACTCTTACTTTTACTATTGATCCCGATACCGCCAAGGACTTTGACGACGCAATATCTTTCTGTGAGCTCCCCTCCTTAAATAAGGAGGGGGCTGGGAGTGGTAAAAAGCACCACCCCGCCTACGGCACCCCTCCTTCAAAAGGAGGGGAACTTTACGAAATAGGAATTCACATTGCGGACGTATCGCACTATGTGAAAATAGGCAGTGGAATTGACGTGGAGGCGCGCGAGCGAGGAACTTCGGTATATTTGGTGGACCGAACCATCCCCATGTTGCCGGAAATTTTATCGAACGATTTGTGCAGCTTAATGCCCGACCAAGATCGCCTCACCATGAGCGCTGTTTTTGTTATAGATAAAAATGCACAGGTGAAAAGTGAATGGTTCGGGAAGACAGTAATCCATTCACGAAAACGACTCACTTATGAAGGGGCCGAGAACTCAATAAAAAAAGCAAACGCGCCCTTCCATAAAGAGCTTGTGGTTTTGAATAATTTAGCGAAGAAATTAACCAAGGAGAGATTTGCTCAAGGCGCAATATCGCTGGATCAGGAAGAAGTGCAATTTGTATTGGACTCCGACGGAACACCGCTAAAAGTAATCAAGAAAGAACGAGGCGATTCAAATAGATTAATTGAGGAATTTATGCTTTTGGCGAATAAAAAAGTAGCAGAAGTAATTTCACCGAAAAATATCAAGGGGGTAAAAAGCGGAATGAAAAGTGAAGGGGTATCAATATATAGAGTGCATGATTTGCCGAGTAAAGAAAAAATGGCTGATCTGGCTTTTTTCTTGCGAGGGCTAGGATACAAGATTACTCTTAGAGACGGACTTATCCCATCTCATGAAATAAACAAACTGCTAGAGGGCCTGGAGGGCAAAGATGAGAAAGATACAGTGCATCGCGCCGTCATCCGCTCCATGGCCAAAGCGATTTATTCTACTAAAAATATCGGGCACTATGGGCTCGCCTTTTCATATTACACCCACTTCACTTCCCCGATTAGACGGTACCCGGACATAATAGTACACCGTCTACTAGATGATTACTTAAAAGGTAAAAAAATTAGTCAGGAAAAGTTTCACCTTTACGAAGAAATGTCTTTGCGCGCATCAGACCAGGAAAAGCGCGCCTCGGATGCAGAACGGGCCTCGATAAAATATAAACAAGTAGAATACATGAGTAAACGCTTGGGTTCATCTTTCGCAGGGGTTATCAGCGGCATAACCGAATGGGGGCTGTATGTTGAAGAAAAGGAGACGAAGTGCGAGGGCCTGGTGCGAGTGCGCGATATGAATGATGATTTTTATATTTTCAATGAAAAGAAATTTGAGTTGGTCGGACAAAAGAAGAAAAAGAGGTATCGTCTGGGCGATCGTGTTAAAATAAAAGTAAAAGGAGTTGATTTGGAACGGAAAACGATTGATTATGTTTTAGTATGAGATCCACTTTAAGCACTAAGATGAAATGGGCGGTTGGGGCGATATTCACTATTGCCAGCTTGGTTTTTATCATTTTTCTGGGGTCTTCTGTATTAAAAAATATTGCCTATAACGAAGAAGGAGTTCTTCAGTTGGCGAGCGTGAGTGAAGCGCCGCTTGGAGTAGCAGCGGAAGTAGCTCCTAAATATTTTTATTTCAATAAGGGTTCAAATGTCGGGCCAAATGTCTCGGCGCTCTCGTACCTGGTCGGCGACCTGGATACAGGAGAAATTGTGCTAGTAAAAAATAAAGACCAAAGAATGTCCATCGCTTCAGTTACCAAACTCATGACGGCGTTGGTGGCTCGGGAGATAAGCGATGCGGAAGACGTCGCTTTAGTAAGTAAAAAGGCGCTTTCCACTTATGGCGGAAATGGTAGTTTTAGTGTGGGAGAAAAAGTAAAAATAAGCGATCTCTTTTATCCCCTACTGTTAGAGTCAAGTAACGACGCCGCGGAAATATTGGCGGAACATTTCGGACGAGACATTTTTATTGAAAAAATGAACCGGGAAGCAGAAATATTGCGGATGTCCGCGACTTCCTATGAAGATCCCAGCGGATTATCCGTGAACAATCAGTCAACTGTTTACGATATTTTCAAACTAGTAGGATACATAAAAAAAGAAAAACGGGACTTATTGCAAATTACCACCGCAAGAAGTTATTCAAGTAAAAGTCATAACTGGTCAAGCAACAACCAATTTTTGCGTGAAATAGGATACTTGGGCGGAAAAAGTGGCTACACCGACCCCGCCAAACAAACCGTCGTCTCTCTTTTCTCACTACCCTTGGGCGAAAATGGAAACAGATCGCTCGCTATTACCCTTCTAGGGAGCAAAGATCGCTATAAAGATGTGGAAAATATCGTAAAATATTTGCAGAAATATATATATTACGGCGGAGAAGTGGGGGCTAACAACGCCTGGGTTAAACAACAAAACGGCATACCAGAAATTAAAGATCCGGATTTTGTGACCTTCACCTTCTTGGGAGACATCATGCTTGACCGGGGAGTAAAAAATTCGGTAATAAAAAATTTCGCTGGCGACTATTCGGCTTTGTTTGAAAGATTAGAAACATTGAAAAAGTCCGACATTGTTTTCGCCAACTTAGAAGGCACCGCGTCCGACAAGGGTAAAGACAGCAGAAATTTATATTCTTTTAGAATGGACCCTTCTATCTTACCCGCGCTCAGGGGTGCAGGGATAAGTATTTTATCCGTTGCCAACAACCACATTGGCGATTTCGGTCATGAGGCCTATGTTGATACTCTGGCGCGTTTGCAGGAAAATGAAATACTCTATACGGGTGGAGGAATAACTAGCGATGAGGCAGAAAGGCCACAGATTATTGAAAAGTATGGAATGAAAATCGGCTTCATTGGATTTTCCGACCAAGGGCCGGACTGGATGAGAGCCAAAGAGGGTCAGGCGGGAATCCTGCTTGCCAGCAATCCGCGTTTTGAAGAAATAATTCAAAATGCTTCACGGCAAGTGGACTATTTAGTGGTATCGTTTCATTTTGGCGAAGAATATCAGACCGAACATGATGATAGACAGGAATCTTTGGCTCATCGGGCCATAGACAACGGCGCGAAAATTGTAGTGGGCCATCACCCGCATGTGATGCAGGATACCGAGGTCTATAGCTCAAAAGATTGCACTCAAAGTTCGTGCGTGGGCTATATCATTTATTCGCTTGGTAATTTTATTTTTGATCAAGGATTTAGCGAGGACACCATGCAGGGGCTAATGCTGGGGTTGAAGTTATGGAGGGATGGCAGTATTTCCGTCACAAAAAATATTTTAAAGTTAAATAGGGTCTTCCAGCCAGATACAATAATTAAAGGCAAGGAGGAGAAACTAAAATTCGCAGAGACATTGATTCCGTAGGGGCGTGTCCGCCGGCAAACTCGTTTAAGGATAGATTGTAGAATAAAAAATTTGTTGTTAAATTATGCATATGCTAGAATTAACAACATATGGTTGAAAGAAAGCATATAGTAAAATTCAAAAGATTTATTGATTCAGGAAGTAAAGGTTTAGATTTAACAAAAACTCTCCTATTCTCTGTCGCCTTGGGTGAAAAACTATCGCCTGACCTCTATAATAAAAGAAAGGTGACACAAGCGTTTAGTGGTCTTAGACGTTACAAGTTCATAAAAAAGAATAAAAACCGTGACATTTACTCGCTCACTACTAAAGGCGAGAATCGATTGCGTCATATTGTCATAGACGATATTGAAATAAAGAAAGCTAGAAACTGGGATGGTAAGTGGCGTTTAGTGATGTATGATCTTCCTATAAGATTCAAAAAAGCTAGAAATGCTTTCAGGTGGAAGCTTAAGGATTTGGGATTTTTTCAATTTCAAAAAAGTGTTTGGATTTATCCTTATCCCTGTGAAGGAGAAGTGGTGTTTGTTGCTGACTTTTTCGGAGTTCGTAAGTATGTAGAGATATTAGGAGTGAATGAACTTTCTGACGATAGAAAAATAAGATACCACTTCGGCCTATGACCAGTGTTGTTATTTTGTGCATATGCTAAATTTAACAACATAGATTATGTATAAATAATAACTGTGGATAGCGTATATAATTCCTTATTTCGCAATAGCGACGGCTTCGTCGAATTTTACGGAGAGAAGTTTGGAGGCAGAGTCGAAACCGATAGTAACACCATAGAGCATGCTTGCGCGAGACATGGTCTCGCGGTTATGCGTCACCACAACGAGCTGTGAATGTTTGGAGAGTTTTTCTAGCATATCGCCGTATTTGCGCGAGTTGGCTTCGTCCAGCGCCGCATCCGTCTCGTCGAGCACCAAAAACGGCGGCGGGTTTACCTGCGACATGGCAAAGAGGAGCGCGATAGAAGTAAGCGACCGCTCCCCGCCGGATAGCGCCTGCAATTCTTTAACTTTTTTGTGCGGAAGCGAAACATTTATATCTATCCCCTGCTCTGGAGTGGTTTCATCTTCTTCAAAAGGCACTTCGCCCTCTTCTTCCATAGCTTCATCTCTTTTTTTCTTTTTATTTTCAACTATTACCGAGAGGGATCCTGAACCTCCTCCGAACATTAGGGTGAAAAATTCCTTAAACTCTATATTTATTTTCTTAATACCTTCCTTGAATTCAACATCTACTTTCTCTTTCAAGTCAGCCATGATTTTTTCCAGCGATTTGACGCTCTCCGCCAGATCTTCCATTTCTTTGGTTAAAAATTTATCCCGCTCCGAGACCTCATTGAATTCTTTTAATATTTCGCTTCCCCCGCCTACCCCCGCATCTTCTAATTTTATTTTAATGCGTTCTATTTTTTTCCTTAATTCCTCTTGTTCTTCTGGATTGATCAATACCTGCCCGCCAGGGACGGATCCGTCTTGGGCGGAAAAAGTTTTATAAGAAAGAATTTCCTCGCCAATAAGTGCTCGTCCTTCTCGGACTTCATTTTGAAATGTTTCCTCCCCTTTTGACACGTTGGCTTCTTTAATATTTATGAGCTCTAAATTTGAAGAGAGTTCCTGGTATTTCACCTTCCAGGCAAATTTCTCCCGCTCTTTATCACGAAGCGACTCCATTTCTTTATTGATTGCCTGCTTGAGTGTTTCAATTGACTGAACCCCCTTTTTCTCGGCAGCTTCCAAATTTTTCATTTCAGCTAAAATACTGGTGTGCGAATTCTTTAGTGCCTGTAGTTCTTTTTCTTCATTCTGCCTTTTTTCTATCTGTTCCGGATGCATCTCTTTTATTTCATTCCCGCAGAGCGGACAGCGGCCGGCAATTTTAACCTTATTTTCTTTCGCTTCCAGTATGCCTTCAATCCGCCCTAGTTGGCGTCCCTTCTCGTTCTTTTCATTTCGAATTTCATTTACTTTTTCTTCCACCTCACGAAGCTCCTCGATTTTTTTATTGCCTGTCCTGGAGGTTTCATCCGGAATATCGGAAATTTTGGCATCAATACCTTTTAGCTCATTTAGTATTTTGCTTTTTTCTTTGGCTAAATGACTTTTTTCATTTTCAAGAAATATGCTTTCTTTTTTCAAATACTCGCGGTATAAAATAGCGAGCTCGGCGCTCATCTTCTTGGCCTTTTCAAATTTTTCTACTTGCCTCTCTAGGAATTTAAGGTGTGGGGCATTCTCCCTGCGCAAGAGCACAACTTCTTTCATGTTTTCGCGGGTTCGCTCCAGCTTACGCTCGGACTCCTTTATTTTATATTGATAAATTTTGAGTCCGAGCGCGTCTTCTATCATTTCTTTTCTATCCTTGGGCGATGCATTTAAGATTCTATCCGCTTCGCCCTGAGAGATGATGTGGTGCCCGGAAGAGCCCACGTTTACTGAGGCCAAAAGGTTGTTTATGTCTTTGAGTCGTACTTCCGAACCGTTTAAGATATATTTATTGAGCCCATCGGTATAAACCTCTCGAGCAATTGAAATGGTATCGTAATTTAAATTTATGTCTTCTCCCCCATCGTTCGTTAGTTTGAAAATTTTATCCGAGTTATCAAAATAAATTGCCACACTTGCTCTGTTTCCTTTCGGCAATTGCTTAGATCCTTTGAAAATTAAATCGGTTCCGGCCTTTCCACGCATGGACTTCATGGACTGCTCACCTAAAACATAACGGATCGCCTCCACTACGTTTGATTTCCCGGAACCATTGGGCCCCACAATGCAGACGATGGGATGAGTGAATTCCAGAACCGTTTTTTTAGAAAAGGACTTAAAACCATTGAGTTCGATGCTTTTCAGTCGCATATTGTTTAATTATTCCAGCCAGTTTTTTACTTTTAATGCCGCCTCCGCTGCTTTCTGCTCGGCCTCCTGCTTGCTTTTACCTTTACCTTCAGCAATCATTGTATTTCCAAATAAAATTCCAACCGTAAAATGCTTATCATGGTCCGGGCCCGATTCATTTAAGACCTTATAAGCGGGTGTAACCAGGGCGAATTCTTGCGCTTTTTCCTGTACCAAACTTTTCGCGTCGCGCCAGAGTTTCTTATTCACTATCTCTTCGGTCTCTCCGAGCAATGACGCCGTAACAAATTTATTCGCCACTTCGTAACTCTGATCTAAATAAATAGCTCCCACATATGCTTCGTAGGTGTTGGCCAGAATATATTGCCGCGCTTTACCGTTGTCCTTGGCCTCGCCCTTGGATAATAATAAATAGTCATTTAGGCCTATTTTGGAAGCAATTTCAGAAATTATCACCGCGTTCACTAGGGCGCTCCGGACAGCCGTCAGGTCTCCCTCTGTATAATTAGGATATTTTTTATAAAGGAAATCAGTAACGATGAGTTCCAGCACCGCATCACCCAAGAATTCCAAGCGCTCGTTGTGTGACAGCCCTTCACTAGGATTTTCATTTATATAAGAACGATGAATAAAGGCCTGTCGGAGCAAGTTCTTGTCCTTAAAAATTATTTTGGTCTTTTTCTCAAAGTCCGCAAAGTTGATCATATATTTATTTTTTGTCCCGACCTATGTCGGGATTTCGACTTTGGTCGGAACTAATAATTTCAATAGCTTTAGTAATAAGCGGAATAATGTCATTGTAAATATGTAAGTCCGGAATTTCTTTCAATTTAAACCACCTAGCGTCGTCCAAGCCGCCTGAGACCTCAAGATTTAACTTTTGGTATTCGGTCTCGGCCAGAAAATACGAGACCTTTTTCAAAATTTTACCCTTCTCTGGATGCGAAGCCACGTATTGATTCTCTCCCAGTTTTTCTTTTATTTTTATATCTAGACCTATTTCTTCTTTTATCTCTCTTATTGTTGCTTCTTCTTCTTCCCCGTTTTCAATACTACCTTTTGATAACGTCCAGTATCCGAACACATCATGCACTAAGGCAAAGTAAACATCATTGTCTACTCTGGCATAAACCAATGCCCCGCCCTTTTTCTCCACTGGTAATTTACTGGTATCCACTGGTCCCTCGTCTCTCTTTTCTTTTTTCTTCTTGCTTACTTCGTCTTTGCCGGGCTCGCCAATTTCTTTATAAACCGCGCCCAATACGCCGTTCACAAATTTGCCGGAGTTTTCCCCGCCAAATGTTTTGGCCAACTCTATGGCTTCATTGATAGCCACTTTCGGAGGTACTTGGGTCCTGTCGCCGAAGAGGAGCTCGGTCAGCCCTATGCGCAAAATATTTCTATCTACTACAGAAATTTTATCTAAGGGCCAGTCCGGCGCGGCTTTTTCTATGATTTCATCCACCACGCTTCGTTTCTTTAATATCTGCTCGGTGAGCAAAAATACAAAATTGTCGTCCTCTAGTCCGGGGGCAAATTCTTTAAGATTTCTAGAGAGAATCTCTTTAATTTTTTCATCCACGGAATCATTTTCGGATTTTTCAGGGGACAAGAAGTCCCACTCAAAAAGGGTCTGAAGTACTATTGATCTGGAAAGGTGCCTGTTTGCCATAAGTTTCAAAAAACAAGAACTATTTTGCCTGGGCCTGCTTTGCCTTCTCTTTCTTTTGCTTCTTTTCGGCTTTCTTCACTAAATCCACTACCTTCATCCCGCGATAAAATCCGCAGGAAGCGCACACTGTGTGATTCCTCTTTAATTCCTTGCAGTTTTCGCACTTAACGAAATTGGTGCTAGCGAGCGCGTGGTGTGAGCGTCTGTTTTTCGTATGCGATTTTGTGCTCCTCATTCGTACTACCATAATGTGGTCTATCCTAACACATTAAGGCCGAAAAGCAAACAAAAAGAAAATAACGGCTGGCAAAAAATATAAAAAATGTTATCATTGACACATGGAAAAAGACGACAAAAAAGACGATGCTCGAGACCATAAGAGAATCGGTAGAGAATTGGAGCTTTTTACCTTTAGCGATGTGGTGGGCAAGGGTCTGCCTCTTTGGCTTCCCAAGGGTGCAACTATCCGCCGAGAACTTGAGCGTTTTATCGTGGATGAAGAGATTCGCCGGGGATACCTGCATGTTCGTACGCCCGATATCGCCAAGCTTGATTTATACAAAAAGTCCGGGCATTACCCGCATTACAAGGACTCCATGTATGCCCCGATTATTGTTGAGGACGAGGAGTTTATGTTGCGCCCAATGACCTGTCCACACCACTTTGAACTCTACCTTTCAAAACCACATAGTTATAGAGAACTTCCCATTCGCATCGCTGAGCTTGCTCAACTTTACCGTTATGAACAGTCCGGAGAACTCATGGGTCTGCAACGGGTTCGCACTTTCTGTCTGTCAGACGCTCATATAATTTGTGCCACTGAGGAACAAGCAGTTGAAGAAATCGGTAAAGCTCTCGACCTCATTGAGTATGTAACTTCCGTGTTTAACTTAAAGCTTGACGTGGATTACCGATACCGCCTCTCTTTGGGTGACAGAAAAAATACAGAAAAATATTTTAAGAACGATGGAGCGTGGGAAAAGGGTGAAGACCTCTTGCGTAAACTGATGAAAAAAAGAGGTTCTAAATTCGAGGAAGCTAAAGACGAAGCGGCTTTCTACGGACCAAAGATAGATATCCAAATGAAAAATGCCAATGGCAAAGAAGATACCGCTTTCACCGTGCAGTACGACTTCTGCATGCCGGGAAAATTTAATTTAAATTATATCGGAGAAGACAGCAAAGAACACTTGGCCTTTGTGGTACACCGTTCCTCCATCGGCGCCATAGAACGCATCGTGGCCCTCCTAATAGAGAAATACGTTGGCGCCTTCCCTCTGTGGCTCTCTCCAATACAGGTGAAAATCATACCGGTCCGCACGAATCATAATGCATACGCCAAGGAAGTTTTTGAAATGCTGATGGAAAATAATATTCGGGTGGAATTGGACGACAGTGATGAAAACCTTGGCAAAAAAGTTCGCGACGCTAAAACAAATAAAACATTTTACTGGGTCGTAATCGGCGACAAAGAAGTGGAAGCAAAAAACGTTACCCTAGAATCCCGCGACTCTGGCCAGCTCGGCCAAATGTCAAAAGAAGAGTTACTGAAAAAACTCTTGGAGGAAATAAAGAATAAAAAATAAACCCATGAAAAGATTATATAAAAGTAATACAAATAAAATTTTCTTCGGGGTTATCGGCGGAGTAGGAGAATATTTTAACATGGACCCTACCCTGCTCCGATTGGCTTACCTTCTGCTCGCTATCCTCACAGCTTTTGTCCCAGCTGTCATAGCGTACTTAGTCGCCGGCTTAGTAGTGCCAAGCAGGCCTAAAGAACTGGAAAATAAATAGTTTACTCTCCCCATTTTCATTTTCATTACACTATCATATATGATATACTAATAAATAAAAATTAAATGCCACACATATCGTCCAAAAAGCTTAAAAAAGAACATTTGCAAAAACTTTATAATGAATTTAGTGTTGCCCTTGAGAAGTCAGCTAGGAAATCTTGGGTAAAAATTTTCTTAAATGACTTTCTAACTCGCACTGAGAAAATAATGCTCGCGAAAAGATTCGCAGTCATCTATCTTTTATCAAAAGACGTTCCCGCCTCGTATATTGCCGAGGCTCTTTATATGA
The DNA here is from genome assembly GCA_001785615.1 of Candidatus Nomurabacteria bacterium RIFCSPHIGHO2_02_FULL_42_19. Classification (GTDB taxonomy): domain Bacteria; phylum Patescibacteriota; class Minisyncoccia; order Phycocordibacterales; family UBA9973; genus UBA9973. Next base: position 29,352 of record MFUG01000017.1, read on the forward strand.
GCCCAGCTACTATTTTTAGAATGTCACTCAAATACGATATTGGTAAGTACTCCTCACTTCTAAAGGCAATCAGGGAAGAAAACAAAGATATCTGGAGAATTTTAGAGAAAATTTTAAGGGCAAGATTGCCTCCCCGCGCCGGAAGAGGTAGGTGGAAATTTTTATATAAATAAACCATATTCGTACTCCTATTTTCTTAAGTTATCATATATGATAGGTTAAGAGGACGTGATGTGGGGGAAAAGTAATTAAATAATAATTTATTTACTTTCTTTTTTCAGTATCTCTAAGAGATTTCTTATTGCTTTGCCACGATGTGAAAACTTATTTCTCTCTTCGTCTGAGAGTTCGAGCATGGGTTTGTTTGTGCCATCCAGCTCCACAAATAATTCAAACCATCTACCTTTATGCTTGTTATCTTTTGGAGCAAAAATATTTCCATAATAAGTACCCTCCGCGAGAGTAATATCTCCCTCCCCATGGCAGAGTCCAAGCCGGCAGGTAGCGCTTATGCGCGAGCCAGCAAATTTATTTCCCATCTCGTACGGAGTCATAACATTAAAAAAATCCTTCATGTATGGGCCCGGGAAGCCATTTAGCGCTTCGAAGGATACTGAGACATCATCTACCAGCACTGGATATTTGAATTTATCGTAAGCGCTTTTAAGCTTGTGCTTTATTATCTCTTCCGGGCTCCCCTGAATTTCCGGTTCATCCCAATTTTTCCGCTCGCAATTAAAAAATTCACTGAGTTTATAGGATAAATCCTTAAACTTAAAATCCGCCCCCGTAACAATAAAAAGTTTTGGTTTCATTTTTTATTATTTGTCTGGATCATAATCTTCTATATTATTTTCAATAAATAAATTGATTGCTTTCATAATATTAGCCATTTCTTCTGGCTTGCTTTCAGTAACTTCACAGGCAAATTCGTAAATATCTTGATTAGATATAGACAGCCACTTGCCATTTTGCACAAGAAAGAATATGAGGGTTGTAACTGCTATTCTTTTATTACCATTCTGGAATGGATGGTTTTTTACCATTAAATAAAAAAGTATTGCTGACTTCTGTATAAGCCCTTGGTATAAACTCCTCCTGTCAAAAGTTTGGAATGGTGTTTCAATGCAACTTTCTAATTTATCTGGGAAGCGTGTTTCAAAATCCGGGATCGGTTCATTCCATTCCATGAACTTTTTAGCAAGTTGAAAGGCAATATATTCTACATCTGCAAGACCAATGCGTTTAATGGTTTGACGCGCCATATAATTTTATTATTCCTTACCAAGTTTACGTAATGCATCGCCATATTTCTTTACAACACGGTCAACTGTATTTTCTATGTCTTTCTTTCTTCTGTCGGGAACAAAAATACCCAAGATAGTTGCATATTCTTCTCTGGGAATTATATAGTTTCTGCCAATCTTTTCGGCATGTATTTGGCCGGACTTAATCTTCTTAAAAATAGCGGTACGCGAAACGCCGAGCAATTTGGCTATTTCTGGGGCAGAAAAATATCTTTTGTTGTCTTTTTCTAAAATAGGCTTATTTTTCAACATATATATAGGTTAACATATGTTAACTTATAAATCAAATCACTTTTGTTTGTTCTTTTAAAAATTCCCAAAATTGTGGCCAGCTTTTATTTACGGCTTTCCGAGCGTCTGGGGTAAAATTTAATTCCTTTTTATTCACCACTCCCCACATGGCCATTGCCTGTACCACTCGATGATCTCTAGAATCAATCGGTTCGTCAGCTTCCGCTTGAACTATTACTTTTTCCATCTCGTCTAAACGGGGAGTTTCGTGTCCTTGAAGTTTAGACCATTTCACTTTTCCTTCTTCTTTAGTCATATAGCCAAATACTCTAGCGAAACAATAATCTTCTGAGTGTACAGGAATAAAAGATGCTTTTATTCCGCTTTGAAGTTCTAAAAAGGCCTTGGCTTGATTTTGTAACGTCTCATCATACTTGGCTTGCCATACTAGCCCACCTTCTCTCTGTTTTTTCCAATGTTTTAATGCCTCTACGGTAGTTATTTTTACTTCGTAATCAATATTTTCTGGAATTGGTTCTTCGCTTCCTGAAAGTAACGCGGCGGTCACTCGTTGGGAGGTGTCATCAGGTAATGCCCGTAATTCTCGTAAATTCAAATTAACTATATTAGGGTTATTGGGCATATTTTTTACTCTTTCTGTAAGAGTGCCTCTTGTTATGAATTTTTTATCACGACCCATTTTCCAGGATATGAATTGCAAAATTCTATATAGGGTTCCGGACTCACCAACGTCTATCGGTTCATCTGTATTCCATACGGCCACGACCCTTTTCAAAGCTAGAAGATCGTCCCCGAGGTCAGTTTGTTGGTCTAAGAAATCTTTAATGTCGTTGCGGCCATTGACCAAATCTAACACGCCCATGCGAATAATCCAAGATTTATCTAGCGGAATAAATTTTTCCCAATCTTTGTGCTCAATATTTTGTCCAGGCGTATCTTCCATGAATTAGATATCAATCTCCGCTAACTTGGCATTGGACTGGATGAATGACTTGCGCGGAGGAACTTCGGAGCCCATGAGGATGTCAAAGATTTTATTTGCTTCTTCGGCGTCTTCGATATCTACTTTTTTAAGCACGCGATTTTTTGGATCCATAGTCGTCTCCCAGAGTTCTTCCGGATTCATTTCTCCGAGACCTTTGAAGCGCTGAATGTGTATTTTTGTGGATTTCTTCTCCGACCCGCTGTCGGAGTCCGACTCTGGTCGGACCTCTCCCTCCTCTTCGGGTGCTTCTTCTACCTCCTGTATCTCACTCACATCCGCATTTTTGCCGACAATTTTCATTTTGTCAGCATCATTGTACGCATAAGATATTTCTTTCCCTTTTTTTATTTTGTAAAGTGGCGGCTGAGCGATATAAATATACCCGGCTTCAATAACGTGTCGGAAGTAGCGGTAGAAAAGAGTGAGGAGAAGTGTGCGAATGTGCGATCCATCCACGTCCGCATCAGTCGCAATGATTATTTTATGATAGCGAATTTTTTCTAAATCAAAAGTGTCCCCAATAGAAGTGCCGAGCGCAATCACGAGCGACTTCACTTCTTTGGAAGCAAGCATTTTGTCTATACGCGCACGTTCAACGTTCAGTATTTTACCGCGCAGTGGCAATATGGCCTGCGTACGACGGTCGCGCCCCTGTTTAGCCGAGCCCCCTGCTGAGTCCCCCTCTACTAGAAATAGCTCGGACTCTGATGCATCTTTACTCTGGCAGTCCGCCAGTTTCCCCGGCAAGGTCATGCCCTCAAGCGCGCCTTTACGAAGCACTGAATCCTTGGCCGCTTTGGCCGCTTTACGCGCCTTTAACGCCAGAATGGACTTGTTTATTATGGTCTTGGCATCATCGGGATTTTCTTCCAGAAAGGCGGCAAAGGCCTCACCGAAGACGGTGGCCACGGCTCCTTGGGCCTCCACGCTTCCCAACTTGGCTTTGGTCTGTCCTTCAAATTGTATTTCGCGAAGTTTTACGGAAATCACCGCCGTCAATCCTTCCAGCACATCTTCGCCGGTAAACCCGCCTTCGGACTCTTTCATCATTTCATTTTTCTTGCAGTAAGTATTGAGCGTCCTCGTAAGCGCGGTCTTAAATCCAGTTATATGCGTTCCGCCTTCCCCCGTGTAAATATTGTTGGCAAAAGGGAAAATGCGGTCAACGATATCATCCACATACTGTAGAGCAATCTCTACCCCTACGCCGTCCAATTCTTTTTCAATATAGAAAATATTATTTTGGATTGGCTTCTGGAACTTGTTGTAGTATTTTACAAGCGAGATGAGTCCGCCTTCAAAATAAAAAGAGACGGACGGAAGCTCTAGCCCGAGATCTCGAAAATAAAAAACATCGCTGTCATCCATCCCCTTTTTGTTCTTCAAATTCTCATCGTCCCGCGCGTCAATAATTAAAATTTTTAATTTTTTTACCAAATATGCCTGCTGGCGAATATGAGAGACGACTGTATTCCAATCAAATTTAATATCTTTGAAAACTTCTTGGTCGGGTTCAAAAGTAATGATGGTGCCATGCAGTTGGGAGACAGCCACTTTTTTCACCGCTGCCTTTTTTTTGCCTTGAGAATATTCCTGCACATACTTGCCACCGTCGCGGTAAATTTCCGCTCTGCAATAAATTGAAAGCGCGTTAACCACCGACGCGCCCACCCCGTGGAGTCCGCCGGAGACCTTGTAACCGCTATTTTCTCCACCAAATTTTCCTCCAGCGTGAAGCGTGGTCATAACGGTCTCGAGCGCTGAGACCTTGGTTTTTTTGTGAATATCCACCGGTATGCCTCGGCCGTTGTCCGCGATGCGTACTCGGTTCCCGGGCAATAAAACTACCTCAATATCATCACAGAACCCGCCCATGGCTTCGTCGCGCGAATTGTCAAAAATCTCCCACACCAAGTGATGAAGCCCTTCCGGGCCTGTGGTGCCAATATACATACCAGGACGACGCCTGACGGGCTCTAAGCCCTCTAAAACGGAGATATCGGAGGCATCGTAGTGGTGCCCATTACCTTTGGGTTTTTCTTTGTTTTTATCATCTGCCATATAGGTGTATTGTAGCAAAAAACTATACCAAATACTAGTCCCGATTTCCCCAAAAAACCTTTACTTTTACGCCCTTTTTATATAAACTGAGAGAATGTTAAATTTCGATATAAGTTCCCCGGAAGAACAAACCATAAAGAAGATCCTTGAGTCAAAAAACGATGCCCAAAGTATCCGCCTAAAGCGTTATCTAGCCATGCCTGACCTCTCCCGCACCCCGGGCAGTCCACTGGAAGAAGTTGTAAGGAGGGCAAAGGAAGTTCCATCACTTAAAAATTTTGACGACATAAAAATTCCAGAAGTCGTCCCGACAAAAATTCTCTTTGACTTATTTAACATGCCCCCAGGACATGGAGCTCGAAGTAAATCCGACACTTACTATGTTGATGAAAATAACGTCCTGCGAACCCACGATACAGTGTTCTGGTATTATTATTTAAATCATCCAGAAATCAAAAAACGGATTGAAAATAAGGAAACTCTCGGAGCCATTTGTTATGGTAAGGTTTACCGCAAGGATGAAATTGACCGTCGGCACATGAATGTTTTCCATCAATTTGGTGGGTGGTTAATAGCGCCGGACGATAAAAAAAAGATTACACCGGAAGACCTAAAAAATACCCTCTCAGAAATAGCCATAAGTATATTTGGAAATATTAATTTTCGTTTCTATGACCATAATTTTCCTTATACAGACCCCTCTTTCGAAATGGAAGCGGAAATTAATAGGGAGTGGATGGAGATGTTGGGCTCTGGGATGGTAAGAAAAAGTGTCTTGACTAATTTAGGTCTAACCGGCTACCACGGCTGGGCGTTTGGTTTTGGTTTAGAACGTTTGGCCATAGCTTCTATGTCTCTCCCGGATATTCGTTTACTCTGGAGTGAAGACCCTAGAGTAAAAAAACAGTTAAAGCTCGGGCAGAAATTTGTAGAGGTGAGTAAGTACCCACCAATTGTCCGAGATATTTCTTTCGTAGTAAAAAACGATTTCGTGCCAAATGATTATTTTGATTTTGTGAGAGAAACCGCTCCTGGCATTGTGGAACAGGTAGAGCTTTTGGATAAATATAAAAATACGGAAAAATTCGGCATTGGGAAAATAAGTTACGCTTACAGAATCACCTATCGATCGCTAGAACGAACCCTAATCTCTCAAGAGGTAGATACGCTGCATAAAAAACTAGAAACCGAGACCGCTAAAATTTTTGAGGCAGTAGTACGTTAATTTCTTTCAGCTTCTTTAATGACCGGCATAATGGATAGAAAATTTATCCCTATCTCCCTCTCCTTTTTCATGCCTTATCTCATACCTATAGTTATTAGCATAGATAAAAGTTTTACCATGCTCTTTGGCTTCATCTAAATAAGTTTTTGCCGCATGAAAATTATTGCTATGCCTCAGAAAACTCTCGGCGTGGTGAGTGTCACTATGAAAGTCAACGTCATGTCCATTAATTGTGTGTATAGCCATAAAATAAGTTAGTTAATCTAATAATTATGAATTATACCAAATTCGCCTCAACTGGGCTAATTCGTCTGCCGTGGCGAGAAAGAACACAGCCACCGGGGCAGAAGGCCTTTCCTCCTCCGTATTATTCATTACTTATCATCTTAATACAAAAAAACAAAATTACAAGATTTCGTTTAAGTAAAACACTCTTTGTTAGAAACCCTGCGATAGCAGAAAGTATAACAAATCTACAGTTTTTTGTTTTTGAAATCATACCCTTTTACAAGCTTAAATGTCTTGAGGTCTTCCTTTAGACCGATACTTTTTATATAATCTAAAAATTCTTTCGGAAGAGGTGATGGGCCGACCCAGACACTTTTCTGTATCATTAAATAATTAAACTTTTTTAGATGCCAACGTAACCATTCCCTTTCCGCCTTCTTGGGCTCCGGAATATCGAACATAACTATTAAATCTCTTGGTGCATTTTTGTCAAACTTAAAATCAAATTGTTTTAGTGAATCAATTTTCTTCTTGATATAATTTATGCCTTTTGGGGTAATATAAAGTCCATCACAATCTTCTATAAACCCTTCTCTTACTAAAGAGGACATCGTTCCCCGTAAAGAATTGGACGGATAACTTTTAAACTTCGGCAGGCCTAAAAAATTTACACGGCTACCCTTATAATTAAAAGATTTACTGTTGAGCTCTTTCAAGATATCATATATAATTGTCACATAAAGAGTATAGCAAATTGTTATAAATTCTGCTATCGCAGAAAATCTAACAATATAAATTAATAGACTTAACTATCCTAGAAGTAGAAAACCGCCCTCCAGACGATTTTCGTTTGAAAGACGGATGTGTTTAGAAACCAACAACGTAGATCTCCGTTGACCGGGTACTCTGTTTCTCCATTTAATTTTATGTAAAAATTTCCGCCATTTTGCAATACTCGCATTCTGTGTTTTTGCCATATGAATTATAATTGCAGGGGCGCGATACCCACTCCCCGCTTTTTACTAATTCATCATAATCCATAATATCTTTAACCAGCAGCTTAATTTCTTCTGGAGTTATGGTTCTGTCGTAGATTGTCTCTTTCTCGTTTTTCGCTTCCAGGAACTCCAGCCGGCTCTCGCGCACATCAACCTTGGACTTGGAATTATTTTCCAACAAATAAGAATACATCGCAAGCTGACGCAAATAACTACTCATCCTGCTTTCTTCGTCAATTTTCTCTATATCGCTCTTTTTCCTAACACTTCCGGTTTTAAAATCAGTCACCCGCAACTCATTGGCAGATAAATATTCCACTAGATCAATCTTACCGTAAATATTTAGGTGTGGGAATTTACTATCCTTCACTGAAACACTCTTTTCATTCTCACGCTTCTCCGCTATATCTTTGAGTCGGCGCTTTGCCCAGTTTGAAACTATCCTCCCTACTTCAGCGTCTTTCGGTAAAATCACTTTTTTTAATTTTAAGATCTTGTCTATGGCCTCGTGCACCGCACCTCCAAACTTCAAGCTCTCACTTTTCGCTTCCGGCAACTGAAGCAAATTTCTGAAATACCATTTCCAGGGACATTCAAAAAAATTATTGAGGAGTGAGACAGAAATATATCTATCTTTATATTTCTCCTTTACAAGTTTGGCGAGCTCTGGCATTTTGGAGTTTTTTACTTTTCCGACTTTTTTATCCATATGTCCCACCTTCCGTTTCTCAAGGACTTCGGGTGGTAAATCCGCTATAGCTCGCGCGAGTTCTTGCTCGGATTCGCGGGAAGAGAAGCGCGCATAGGAGAGTGTGCAGAACCTCTTGGCGCGAGTTATGGCTACATAGAGTTTGCGCTTTACGGCATCTATATCCCGCTCCAGAACCTTCCCGGCAATTGCCTCCGGCAGAACAAAAGCCATCTTTTTACCAGAGTTAAGAGAGCGCTCATCCATGTGGGCAATCCATACATAATCAAATTCCAACCCCTTCGAAGAGTGGAGAGTCAGGACTTTTACTCCTTTCTTCTCGCCCATAACAAGTGGTATCTGTTCGCCATATGATTTTAAGCGATCCAGAAACGAAACAAGCCCCGTAAGAGTAAACTCTTTATTTTTCTCTACTTCTTTTGCCGTTAAAGCAAGTATGGTGTCAACAATTTCCTTCCCAGAAACTAATTTATCGCTATTTTTTTCATCCGAGAATAGTTCTTTACCGACGATTTGGATAAGTTCCAATACACTATTATCTTGAGCGTCCTTACACCATTTAGAAAGCTTCCCGATCCATTTCTCTGCGGCATTACCATCGCCCCAAAGTTTTTGCGCTTTACCACCTGTTATGGTATCGAGAGAAAATTCACGCATATTCTGGCTCGCAAGATATGTATGCGCTTTGAGTGGAGCAATGCCTGCGAGTTCATCAAAAAAGGAATGCGCCAGAGAAGGTGTGTCCTTCGGGTCGCTAATTATTTTCAAGACCCGTAGAAATGCTTGCGCTTCTTCTTGATCAAAAAGATTTAAGGCATCAAGCGATGATACAGTTAGGCCTTCTTCGTGTAATATTTTTAACGCATTGCGTACTTGGGCATTTTTGGGAACTAAAATCGCGCAAGCATTCGGTTTAACTCCTTTTTTTATTTTCTCTTTTATGTCAATTGCAGCGACAACGATCTCATCATTCGGATACTCTGCCTCAAGAAGCGTTATGGGGTAATGTTCCTTGCTTTGACTTATCAATTTTTCATCAGTCATAGTACTTTTAAGAAGTGCGTGTGAGGCATCGAGAATCACTTGGGTTGAGCGGTAATTATCCACTAAAGTTATTAGTTTAGAGTCCTTGAAAGTTTTTTTAAAACCTTGAAAGTGATCAATGGAAGCGCCGCTAAAACCATAGATGAGCTGCCGGTCATCGCCAACCACAAAAATATTCGGGCCCTCCACGCCACCCCAGACATTCTGTAAAAATTCATTTTGCACTCTACTTGAGTCCTGATGTTCGTCCACTAAAACATATAAATACTTTTCTCGTAGGTCCGATACTGCGTCGGTGGATGTTTCTACTATACGCACTAGATTCTCCAGCACATCGTCATAGTCCAGCACATTTCTGCTCTTCTTTTCTTCCTCATATAGGTCGAAGAACTTGGCTACCTCTCGGTTACGCTTCAGCCCTTCGACTTTAGTTAATACTTCTTTTTTAAATTTTCCTTTACTTTCCCCCCTACTGGAAATATTTTCCGGGTCATTCTCTGTGGATTTTATATCACGCTCGACTTCTGATAAAAAATATTTAGAGGTAATACGTTCACGCTTAAGAAGCGAGATAAGTGTTCGCAGGTCCGAGAAATATCTGGACCGGTCTGCGCGTGGCCGTAAATATTCCCAATCATTACTACGGAGCAAATCGTCAAGAAGTATCGCTGTATCAGCGTCATCTAAAAGTGCGGGTGGAGTAGAGAGTCCTAGTTCCTTGTAATATTCCTCAATAATTTTCATGCCAAAACTATGGAAGGTAAAAATATTTACTTTTTCTCCGGCCTCACCTATGTATTGTACGAGGCGCCCTTTCATGGCCTCCACCGCAGAGTTAGTGAAGGTGAGCCCTAGCACTCCATCCGCCTTAATATCCGTCTTTTTTAAGATGTTCGCGATGCGGAGCGCCAAAATCTGGGTCTTGCCCGTACCCGGACCCGCCACCACCATTACTGGCCCATCTATAGTGTCAACCGCTTCTTTCTGCGCTTTGTTTAATTTTTTGTACTCTTCGTTGAATCCAACTTCCATAAATTTTATTGGAAATTAAGCGCCACTTTTGATTTCCAGAAGAAAAAACCGATAATCAAAAAAGTGGCAAGTGGAGAGAGATATTCCGGTATATTCCAACCAAAACTGTGCAAAATCATAATGACGCCTAAGACCAAAATGGAATACATCGCGCCATTTTTCAGATAAACATATCTTTTAATCCGCTCAATGTTGCGGATTGTTAGCTCTCTGACTAAAAACGCGCCCAAGCCGTTGCCAAGCAAAATAAGCGGCACGGAGAGAGTAAAAGCAAAAGCGCCGAGTACGCCATCAATGGAGAAAGTGGTGTCAATTATTTCCAAAAAGAAAAGTTTGCTTAAATCTGAGTGCGTGCTACCGAGAAGTTTCCTTTCCTGTTCTTCGGCATTTTGTTTGAAACCGTGGGTGATGAAAAACAAACTAGACCCGACTACCGCGCCGAAACCCATAAGGTTGTTCACCCCTAAGGCAAACCAGGCAATAACTGAAAGTAAAACGGAGACCACGGCATAAAACCAGACGCCACGCGCCATAAAAAACTTTTCCGTTCTCGGCAGACCAAGTTTCTTCTCTTCCAGGAAAAGCCAATGCAAAAAAAGAAAAAGTAAAAATACTCCACCGGCTACAAGCAGGATGGGAGCGGATTTTTCTATAGATTCTAAGACAATCGGATCGCTGGACCAAGCAGCGGAAAAAATTTGAAACGGGGAAAGGGATGGGTTAAAAGTCCAGATTATTCCAAAAGGAAGAAGCCCCCGCACTAGAAAGACCGCAATAAACATGCCCCAGGTTAGGAACCAGCGCCGGGCGCGGGCCCCCATGGTGTTTAGGACTTCGGCATTGATAATGGCGTTATCAACAGACGAAACTGCCTCAAAAAGCGAAAGGCCGAGGACTGTAATGATGGCACTCCAGAGCATTATTGTATTTTACTCTACTTGTTCGTACTTTCCAATTAAATTCTTCTGATGCTTTATCTCCACAAGGCAAAAACAAGAGTCATTAAAAATAGGGCGACTAATTGCTCGGCGGCGTTTAGTAAAAATAGTTTGAAGGGCTTACCTTCCCAAATGAAACTGCCGGCAGTGGTGGTAGCAAAAAAGCCGAGCCAAAGCCAAAAGGCCAATTCCCAAGCCCGGCCGACATCCGTTACTCCCTCGAACACTACGAAATGCCCTAAAACATAA
>MFUG01000017.1:40410-60135 GCA_001785615.1 Candidatus Nomurabacteria bacterium RIFCSPHIGHO2_02_FULL_42_19
GAGTGGCTTGAGCCACGCTTAATCTCATACTTTTCATATGGACATCCGTAAAGCCCATCAACTTTTTCCACATCTTCCCAAAAAGCGGCCCGTACCAAATAAAACCGACAATCATATTGACCGCTGCTGCTGCTAATACTGTCCAGATAGTTATTGTAGTTTGCATATTTTTATTTGTCCCGTAATAAGTTTTAATCTACTACTAGGATAAAAAACTTAATAATCTACTAATTATACCACAAAAGCTTTCTTTTTTGTAAAAATAAGGTAAATTAAGGGGTAAGGAGGCGTCGCATAGCGGTCTAGTGCGCACGCTTGGAAAGCGTGTAGGGTGAAAGCCCTCGAGAGTCCGAATCTCTCCGCCTCCGCCAAAATTATGCAAAAAATAATTACAATTGTACTGGTACTGGCGGTGATAGTAACCGTTTTAATTTTTATATTAAAAGAATCTCCCAAAATAACTAATTATCCGCCACAAGGTAAGATCATTGTCGCTTTTGGGGACAGTTTAGTGGAAGGTGCCGGCGCGAAAGCAGGAAATGATTTCGTTTCACTTCTTTCTCTTAGAATTGGCGAGCCCATTATCAACCTAGGCGTACCGGGAAATACCAGCGCAGACGGACTCTTGCGAATAGAGCAAGTGAATGAAGAAGATCCGAAGGTGGTCTTGGTACTTTTAGGAGGCAACGATTTCTTGCGAAAAGTTCCGATAGTGGAAACGTTCAAAAATATAGACAGCATTGTGCTAAAACTACAAAGTGAAGGCGCGGTGGTAGTGCTTCTGGGGATCAAGGGTGGCCTCTTGGGAGATCAGTACGCGGAATACTTTGAAAACATTGCGGAGAGCCGCGGAGCGCTCTATGTGCCGAACGTTTTAGCTGGCCTCCTTGGCAACAGTGAGTTTATGGACGATAGCATTCATCCGAATGACGCCGGTTATAAAAAAATTGCCGAAAAAATTTACCCGGTGTTAGAAAAAGCGCTAAAATAATCTATGTCGTGAATTCTAGCATATGCTAGAATTCACGACAGAAAACTTAAGCAAGTAGTTTCAAAAATTCTTCTTCATTTAGTATTTTTACCCTCAATTTTTCAGCCGTAGTGAATTTAGAGCCGGGATCTGCGCCTGCTACAACGTAAGAAGTATTTTTAGAAACAGAGCCCACTACCTTGCCGCCCAGAGCCAGGATTCTTTCTTTCGCTATCTTGCGTGACATCCGGGAGAGCGTGCCAGTCAGCACGAAAGTTTTGCTGGTGAATTTGCCAGCTTTTCTTTTGGGCGCTTTTTCTACGATTACGCCATTTTTTTCTAATTTTTTTATAAAATTCAAATTATTTTTATTATTAAAAAAATTACTGACACTTTTGGACACTGCTGGTCCAATGTTTTCTACGCTATTAACATCCTCGATGCTCGCTTTCATGATTCCCGCTATATTTCCAAAATTATCTGCCAGGTCTCGTGCCGTTTCCTCTCCCACATGCAGGATGCCAAGCGCCCAAAGGAAACGCGCAAGCGGTATTTTTCTTTTATTTTTTATCTCCGCTACAATATTCTCCGCTGATTTTTCTCCAAAGCGTTCCAGAGGCGCTATATCTTCTTTACTGAGAGTAAAAATATCCGCTGCATCAGTAATTAAACCTTCGTCTTTGAATCTTCTTAAGATTTTCGGGCCCAGCTCATATATTTCAAAGACCGATACGAAATGTTCCAGATACCTCTCATCTTTGGCTGGGCATTTTGGATTAGTACAGTAGTACGCTACTGATTGCGTAGCCGGAGCAGAAAAATTGGGTCCGTGTCGGAGCCCGCTCGCGGGTAAAGCGGCGAAATTTTTCTGCTCCGGCGAAGTTTTCTTTTTCTCTACTCTGCCTCCGCAGGCGGGACAATGTTCTGGAATTTTTATTTTCTTCTCTTTACCAGTACGCATTCGAACCAGCACCTCCACCACCTTTGGAATCACGTCGCCTGCTTTTTCTATCACAACGGTGTCCCCTATTTTAAGGTCTAGCCGTTCTATCTGGTCCATATTGTGAAGGGTGGCCTTAGACACTCTGGAACCGGCAACCACGGTGGGCTCAAAAATTGCCAGTGGGGTGAGCACGCCTGTGCGCCCGACATTTATTTTTATATCTTTTACTACCGTGGTAGCTTTCTCAGCCGGATACTTAAATGCCACCGTGTATCGTGGGGCCTTGCCGACTGCTCCTAAAACACTCTGTAATTCCAAACTGTCTACTGAAACCACAATGCCGTCCGTGCCGTAAGGGAAGTTGGGCCTGATTTTCTCAAATTTTTTTATAAAATTCTCCACTTCTTCTAGATTTTTACACACGGCCTCGTGTGCGTCTACTGGGAAACCGAGTTTACGTAGGTATGCATGCTTTTCGGAATGCGTGTGTATTGCCGAATCTGCATGCTTTTGTGAAGGAGTGGCTGAGAGAAGCTCAGAACCGAGCGACTGAACAAAAGCATCAGGCGAGGCAATGTCATATGCAAAAAAATCAAGTTCGCGTTCAGCGGCGAGCTTTGGGTCCAACTGCCTCAAGCTCCCGGCGGCGGCATTTCTGGTGTTGGCAAAAAGAATTTTACCTTCTTTTTCGTTTTTAATATTTAGTTTTAATAGGGTTTTTTTAGACATGACGGCCTCACCCCGAATTTCTAGGTAAGCCGGCACGACCCTCCCTGCCCCCCCTTTAGCAGGGTGGGAAGAATTCAAAAATAGTGGTATAGAATTTATGGTTTTAAGATTCTGGGTAATATCTTCGCCCACGAATCCGTCTCCACGTGTAGCGCCTCGCACAAATTTGCCTTCCTTGTATATAAGCGACACGGCTAGTCCGTCGAATTTCGTTTCGCAAAAATAATTAAATTTAGCGCTAGCAGGTAAAAGTTTTTTAATTCTTTTTTCCCACTCCGCCAGCTCTTCGTAAGAAAAGGCATCGTTTAATGAAAGCATGCGGGTTTGATGCTTCACTTTTATAAATTTATCTAGTGGTTTACCTGCTACTTTATTTAGGGGGGACTTGGGATTATCAAATTCGGGGTATTCCTCTAAAAGCGTTTTCAGTTCGCGAGTCAAGGAATCATAGACCTCGTCAGTGGTAGCCGGATCATCCAAAACATGATAGCGGAATCGGAGTTCATTTATCTGTTTAGTTAGTTTGTCTATGCGTTGTTTTATTTGGCCTTGAAGTTTTTTCGACATATTATTTCCACGCCTCTATTTCGGTCACTCGGCTCCAGTCATGTGGTTGTGAGTCATGAATCAATAATCTAATTTTAGAAGTAGTAACATTAATACCGGTTAACTGAACCCAGACGCGGTTGTTGTTCGTTATAACACCTCCGCTCACGTTCTGCCAGCTAGAACTATTCCAATATTGGATGTCAAAGTCCTTAAGCCCGTACAGGGTGGAGGTCATAGCAAGCGTGGGAGCACTGGGGGCAGTATAATTATCTTGCACGCCAAAAACATTTATTTCATTAAGAGTATAAGACGCATTAAAATCAACTTGTAGCCAATCATCAGGAGGAAAATTTGCAGTGTTATCTCTCCACCCTCCACCTACCCCTCCCCAGGGAGATCCTGAACGCTCGCCATTGATGGTGTAACTTGGTTGAAATGTGCCCGGCCCGGTTGATGACGCCGAAGCAGTAGCGCCGTTGGTCGCCAAGGCCACGTTTGTCTGCGCGCCATAGACAACCTGAAGTTTACGTTCAATACGATTTTGGCTGGATGAGTTGCACGAAGAGTCGCCAATATTATATCCTTCCGAGGTAATAGTGGTTTTGGTTAAGGGAGCATTGCTGGTAGTATCTTTAACAACATTAACCTTAGCGCAACTTACCCCCATGTTGCCTAACCCGGAAACAATAAAACTCCAAGACGGAAAAGACCCGGTTAAATTGATATTACCACCCAAGCACTGGACTTGACCTGAACCGCCACTCTGAAAAGAATTGCTGGTTGATTTATCATTGACGAGCGCGCATTCAATGCCCGTGTCCGCGGCAAAAAACGCATCATTGGTGTTTTGGGCAGAAGTGCTGAAATTAATTTCTTTAAGCGCTATATCGGTAACGCCCAAGGTTATCGCGAGAATAATGCTTGAAATCGTAACCGCAAAAAGCAGTACGAAGCCCCGCCTCGCTTCGCGATTCGGGTAGACCTTATTCTTTTGCAAATTTATCTTAATCATAGTCATAATTATTCTATCCACTTAAATAAATTTTCAGAAAAAGTGACACTCCGGGTGCCGGATCCTTGGGTCCAAGAGACCGTGGAAGAAACTTTGGTCTCGTTGGCGGTGGGTTGGGTTATTTTAATCTGACGAGTAAAGACAGAACTTGTCCCCGACACATAGCCATATTTTCCAATAGCCGAATCGTAAAGTAGAGCACCATTAGGACAAGTGGAAGAAGTGCAAGCGGTAAGAAGCAGGTCGAGCATCGGCATAGATGTATCAGAAAAAGAAACATTCCGGTCGTCAAAAAAGCATCCGTTGGCTAGTTGACAGGCAGAAGCATCGGTAAGATTATTATTAAAGGCGGTCCAGCCCGCACTGGCAGTACCGGAGTAAAGGAGGTAGGTATCCCGCAGATTTCGCATATATTCTATGCCCTCTTGCGCCAGATAGGCAGCGGTGTTTTTCTTTTTAGCATAACCCGTGTCCGAGATACTCTGCCCTAAAACAACAAGTAAAACCAAAACCGAGGTACTGAAAATAGCCAGAGCTACCAGCATTTCAATTAAAGAAAAACCTCGGTGGTGTTTCTCTTTTTTTCTATTTTGTTGTCTTGAAAAAAATTTCATATTGGATTTTATGCACCTTACTACTGAACATCCACCGCCCTTTGAGATATTGAAGTTTGGATAGAAAAAGGCGTAACAATACTATTTTTGGAAGTGATGGTTCCAATTAACCTAATAATCACAAGCGGTTGCCCGGTATCTCCCGCTGACGGCGCCGGAGCACCAAGAACAGAGAAATTGGAAATTGAGTCAATATCTACTTCATTTGGAGTAAGTTGAATAGCAGAAGTGGTAAGACCATCTGTTGATTTTAAAATTTTGCCAATACTGGTAGATGTATCAAAATAATACACCCATTGGTCTATGGACGTGCTTGAACTACCAGTAGTTGGTTCAAAAGCTAAGGCCCAGCCATCCCTGCAAGATCGCGGAGCGCCCAGAGAGGCCGGGGAGAGAGTTGGGTCAGAGCCCGTCGGGTCAGTGCTCTTTCTAAAACATTGATAATTATACCCGGTTCGCATATTTCTAGACATATCTTCCATAATAAAACTTAAATTATCAAGAATGGAGTGCATGTCTTGTAACTTTTGATGAATTAAATTTGCGTTCAAAAGCGCCGCCATGCCATACATTATGACTACCAAAAAAACAGAAACGGAAATCATGGTTTCAATGATTGTATATCCTGCTTTGTTTTTGAAACGATTTATCCACATATTAATTTATTTGAATTCGGCCGGACGCATAGACCTTAATTTTAGCCGAAATGCCTTTGGGGGAAAGAACGGTAATTTGCGCATAGTCCACATTGTTGAGCACCGGTCCGGTTCCAGCTACCGTAAGTTCCGAACTCGGTCTGGTAAATGTCAGGTAAAAACCATTGGGGTAAGAAATGACAGAACTATCTTTATAAAAAATAGAAATATCAGAAATATAATTCCCTTTTTTAATACCTATTTTTTCCAAACATTCATAGGTGGTTCCGGGCACACAGGTTAAAGTACCGGGCGTATAAACTTTACTTGCATCAAGATCAGCAAAATAAACAAAACTTTTTGTATCAAGACCACGATTAAAGTGTACTCCATAAGATGGCTTGTTTACTCCGAAGCTACCATAAAGTGGCAATTTGCCGAAAGAGGCATCCTTCTGCGCTTGAACAACTTTTAAGGCAATATCGTTGGCAAGATTTTTTATATCCACTTTTGCCTGAAATGCTCCGTAGTTATAAATCGCAATGGCGGACATTACAGAGAAAATACCCAAAACAACAATAAGCTCCGCATAAGACATACCGGCCTGTAAGTTGACGGATTTTGTTCTTGCCTTGAAAATTTTTAGTATCGGTTTTTTCATTTGAAACTAAAGACCAGGGAAAAGGTGCAACTCAAAAAGAAACGCAATGGTCGCCCCTAAAACCAAAAAAGGGGCAAAGGGAATCTCGCTTTTCATCCCGTATTTTTTAGTAAAGGCAATAAGCACAAGGCCGATTACTGCCCCGGACCAAAACGCCAATACTACCCCGGAGAGCGCTTGGGAGAACCCAAGGAGCCAGCCCAGACCGAGCGCGAGTTTGGCATCCCCGAGCCCCATCCAAGTTCCACGAGACAGGAACCAAATAGCCGCGAAGGGCAAAGCGAGCAAGGGCCCGGCAAGAAAATCCCAGAGAGAAAGCAGGTGCAAGTGCAGGCCGGAACGATCAAAAATAAATAGTCCGACGAATGCCAATAGGCCGAAAATGAGAGAGAGGGTGTCGGGAATTATTTTATGTTTCAAGTCGTAGGTGGATATAACTATGAGCAGGGAAAATATCACCGCATAATATGCGTAAATAGTGACAAAAGAGAATGTATAAAAGAAGAAAATATTTTGAAACTTCAAAAAAAGAAAAGCGAAAATAATACCGGTAATAAGCTCAACCAGTGGATACTGAAAAGAGATTTTAACCTGGCAGGTCTTGCATCTTCCGCCCAGCGCGACAAAACTGAAAAGCGGGATAAGCTCGTGCCAAGAGAGCGTATTCTGGCAAGACATGCAGGCGCTCCGCCCACCGAAGGACCTTTCGGTATGATAGCGAATAATTACGACATTCAAGAAGCTCCCGATGATGAGACCAAAAGCGAAAAAAATAAGGGCAATGAATGAAATCACAGCTTTATTGTATCAATAAACGGGAGACAAAGCCAGATTTATCTAATTTACCAGCGAGTTTTTATGACTAACTAATTACAACTAGTAGTTATAGCGTTTCCAATACCCTGGCCGGCAGCATAGGTAAAGGATTTACTTGCCCCAGAACTGTCTACACACCATGCGTCCGGTAATGGACCAGCTGGGTTAGCCCCATCGCTAGTTTTAAGTTGCGCCGCCACCGCCCAAGCACTACCTGAAGAATAACACCTAGTAGATGCGACTCCGGCACCAGCATTATAGGCAGATTGTATTTGATTCCAAACGGTTGTGTTGGCAAAAAGGGTGTTGGCAGTATTTGCGCATTGAGCAAGAGCAAAAGAAGCGCAAGTAGGATCGCCCACCGGTGAGTCATCACCATAGCAACCAGTAGAAGAAAAAATAAGTTCTGCCTGCGAGCGAATGCTGGCTATGTTTGCCTTAACGGCAGCATCTCCTCCTTTACCCCTAGCGCTGTTTAGAGACGCAAGAACAACCGAAGCCAAAATACCGATTATGGCAACCACCACCAAAAGTTCAATCAACGTAAAACCTCTTTGAAGATTCATTTTTTATAATCCATAATATTAAAACTAATAATAATTATGGGCAGACGGTCTCATTCGCGTCCAATGCTGGCGACTCTTTTGAAGCACCCGAAGAATCAACGCACCATCCGCCGGTAAAAGGACCGCCCACAGGTAAATTAGGATTTTTGAGCGACGTTATCGCGGCCCAAGCAGTCGGACTGTCGTGGCAAACTGAAGAGCCCAATGCCCCACCCGCATCATAAACATAAACATCGGTGATAATAGTCAAGACGGTATTGGTTAAAGCGAGTTTCTGGGCGGCGTTTAATATTAACGGATTTATACCTCCAGCCAGAACACAGACCCCGTCATATGTTTCGCCTGCATCAGTATAGAACAATGCCGCCTGCGCGCGAGCGTTGGCCATCGCTGCCTTTATAGCGGCGTCGGCAGCTTTGTTTCGAGCACTGTTAAGCGATGCAAGAACGACCGATGCAAGAATTCCAATGATAGCAACCACCACTAAAAGTTCAATCAACGTGAAACCTTTTTTGGAATCAAATTTTCTCATATAAAATAAAAGTTAATTCTTATAATGAATACCCTAATATTATATCACACCCGCAGAAAACAAAAACCGTCCTGTGGACAAACCAGAGGGTGGTTTTTGTTCTACAAGAATTATTACTTATCCTAAGTTATGGGCAAACAAATACACCAGCACCAAGAGAGGTGGATTCTTTGGAAGCTCCGGTGGAGTCAACACACCAGCCAGCGGAAACAGTAGCAGGACTCTTTAAAGACGTAATAGCAGCCCAACCTCCAGCACTATCATGACATACGGAAGAATTCGCCGCACCAGCAGCACTGTAGGCAAAAGCTACAGTACCTACGGTATTTGTTGAAAGAAGCTTTTGCGCCGCATTCAATATGAGCGGACCCACACCGCCAGCACCAGTACAAACGCTGGCATACGTCTGACCAGTATCATAGAATAACTCAGCTTGTGCCCGAGAATTGGACATTGCGGACTTTATAGCGGCATCTGTTCCCTTTGTTCGAGCACTATTTAGGGAAGCCAAAACGACCGATGCAAGAATGCCGATGATAGCAACCACCACCAAAAGCTCAATCAACGTAAAACCTCTTTTTAGATTCATTTTCTTCATAATTTATTTTAACTACTAATAATATTTACTTATAATTCGACTTATTTTCAATCTATTAATTATAACACTATATGCAAGAAAGTTATCCACAGCCATCTAACTAATTGATCCCGCCAAATTGTATATTGGCATCAAAACGGAAACCAGGAGTACGCCTACCCCGAGACCCAAGACCACTATCATCACCGGTTCTATGAGCCCCACCAAGGTATCCACCGCGCCGTCCACTTCCCGTCGATAGAAATCGGTTAAGGTTTTCAAAATATTGCCCAGGGATCCGGTTTCTTCCCCCACTTTTACCATCTGCACCATAAGATTTGGTATTTCCTCCCTGTGCTTTTCGAGCGCGGCCGAAAGAGCCAGGCCTGATTTCACTCCGTCCGCCACTTCCAGCAAGACCCCTTTATAGATGCGACTATTGACCACTCCGGCCGTGATGTCTATGGCCCGGATGATGGGCACTCCGGAGGAAAGCATGGTGTTCAAGTTGTCGGAAATCCTGGATAGATAAAGCTTCCGGTACAGATTGCCGATCGCCGGAAAAGAAAGCCGTAATCCGTCTAAATACACTTTGCCTTTTTCGGTCCCAGAAAGACGCCAAACCCATATGCCTAAAAGAACCAAGAAAATAAGGATAATAACACCGTAATTAACAAAAAGATTGGAAATGAAGATAACTATCGTAGTATAAAAAGGAACGGCTTGACCTGAATCAAGAATAATAGCCGAGAGCTTGGGAATGACAACCACGAACATTAAAGACATCACTACAATAAAAGTAATGACAACGAATATTGGATAAATAAGCGCGTTTCTGGTTTTGGTGGTCAGGGAATATTGACGATCCAAATATTCCGCCAAATATAAAAAGACCTGATTGAGTTTGCCCGTTTCCTCGCCTACTTTAACCATATTTACATAAAAGTCAGAAAATATCTCGGGATGCTTGGCCAAGGAGCCGGAGATAGAGACCCCGGCCTGCAAATCGTCGCAGACCTGCGTGAGCTTGCGACTTAGAAGTTTATTTTCGGAATTTACCGCAAGCATCCTAAAGGCCTTAAGCGCGGAGACCTGGGCGTCAAAAAGGGTGGCGATTTGGCGAGAAAGCAACACCACATCTTTCATGGAAACCCGTTCAAAAAGGGACCTGGAAAAAATGGATTTTTTCTCCCCTTCATCTTTAATGGAAATAACAATAAATCCGCGGTGCTGAAGTCCGCTGATAGCCAGGTCGTGATTTGGCGCGTCAATTTCTCCTTCTTTGTTTACGCCTTCGACATCTATTGCTTTATATGTGAATAACATATTTTTAAATCATGCGCTTCAGACCCTTAGGATTAAGAGAAAATTGGTAAGCATTTTCTATTGAAATTTCTCCGGCCCGCACCAGGTCTATCAATGAATGGTTTAAGTCCACCATGCCTGATTCGGTGCCTGTTTCGATAACCACATCTATTTCATGCGTACGTTTTTCACGGATTAAGTTGGATACGGCATTGTTGTTGAGAAGTAATTCATAAGCGGGGATAAGACCGCCGGTAATTTTGGGAATAAGTCGTTGGGAAAAAATGCCCAGGAGTGAAGACGAGAGTTGGGAGCGAATTTGGTCTTGCTGATAACCCGGGAAGGAATCAATTATGCGGTCTATGGTTTGAGAAGCGTTGTTGGTATGTAGTGTGGAGAGAACTAAATGCCCGGTCTCGGCAGCCGTCACCGCAGCCGAAACGGTCTCCGGAGTGCGCATTTCACCTATCATGATAACGTTTACGTCTTCACGAAAGACGGATTTGAGGGCGGTGTGGAAGTCCCTCGTATCAATGCCGACTTCGCGCTGACTGATAATGGACTTATGGGGAATATAGGCGTGTTCAATCGGGTCTTCAATCGTCACGATATTGCGGGCTTGTTCATTATTGATTAAATTAATCATCGCAGAAAGAGTGGTTGATTTTCCTTGTCCGACCGGGCCAACAACCAGAAAAAACCCTTGTTTTTTTCGAGCTAAATCACCCAGAATTGGTGGCAAATTAAGCTCTTCTAGGGTCTTCACCTTCGGCACCAATCGTAGAGTGATACAAATCAGTCCTTTTTGGAAAAAAGCGTTGCCTCGAAGTCGCGCTTCGCCGCGAAAATCATAAGAGAAGTCCAGTTCTTGATTTTCCATAAATTTATCAATCTTTTTCTGGTCCAGCATTTCACTCAAGAAATTCGTCATGTCGTTTGCCTGCAGGATTGGATTTTTTGTCAAAAAAATAAGTTCGCCGGATACCCGAATAGCCGGCACTCGGCCGGCGCCTAAATGTAAATCCGATCCATTTTGCCTTATTACGTTTAAGATAAGGTCTTCCAGTTCTTTTTTATAATTCATTATTTTTGAAAATCAATTTTTTATTTGTTGACTTTTTTGGCTAAAATCTTTGTTACTTGGTCAATGACTTCCGCCGGAGTAGAGTTTGCTTTTACAATGTATCCTGCTACTCCCAGCGCATTGCCTCTGTCTATGTCTTGTTGCTGACTTTTGTTGGATAAAATTATTTTGGTGGAATTGGGAGACAATTTTCCCTGATTCATTTTTTCCAACATTTCAAATCCGTCCATAATGGGCATAATTATGTCTAGGAGGATTATCTCCGGGTCAAGTCCACTTTTTAACTGCTCTATCGCCTGCGCCCCATCCACGGCGGTGTGAACTTCAAAGTTGTTCTGGCTGAACTTGAGCGCATACATATCTAAAAGAAAGCTATCGTCATCCACTATTAAGATTTTACTTTTTGTTTTTTCCATATTTTTTACTTAATCCTAATAAACTTTCAAGCATGCCCAGAAACCTTTATTGATAATTATATTACAAAATAAGCTTCTATGTTTAGGCATTGTGGACAACTTTATTCACTCTCATTGGCAAAATTATAGACCTCGGTGTAAGGAATAATGCCGTCAAATGACTTAAGCATCGCGTCTTCCCGCATCAAGAGCATGCCATTCTTGCGGGCCACCCTGTAGATTTCGGAATTAACTGGGTTCTTTAGGATAACCCCCTGCATTTCCTTATCCACTTTGAACATTTCAAAAACGGCAATACGCCCCCGGGTGCCGGACGGGCACTCACTCGAGGGAACGGTTTCATACATTTCTTTTTTTACCACAATATCTTTTTTGAATTTCTCCGGCAAGTCCTTCGTCTGTTCCTCAATTTGCATTTTTATACTGGCGTCCATGGGAACAAGCTTGCGGGAAGACGGACAAGTGAGTCGGGCTAAACGTTGCGCGATAGAGAGGATAAGCGTCGGAGCAATTAAGTATGGATCCACCCCCATATCCACTAGACGAGGAATGGCGCCGATAGCGTTGTTGGTGTGCAGAGTAGACAAAACCAAGTGCCCAGTCAAAGCCGCTTGAATAGCCAGTTGGGCTGTTTCTTTGTCGCGAATCTCCCCCACCATGATGATGTCCGGGTCTTGACGGAGAATGGAGCGAAGTCCGGAGGCAAAAGTGTAACCGATCTCCGGCATTATTTGGGATTGATTAATGTTCGGCATGTGATACTCTACCGGATCTTCTAACGAAACAATATTACTTTTTTCTTTATCAAGTTCGTTCATCATTGAATAGAGGGTAGTGGACTTTCCAGACCCGGTCGGACCGGTAATCAGGATAATGCCGTATGGTTTTTTTAGCGCTTCTTTTATTAACTGAAGATTAGTATCCGATAAACCGAGCTGATTGAGCGGCTTGACTCCTTTTTCGGCATCCAAGATACGCATCACCACTTTTTCCCCGTAAAAGGCCGGCATGGTGGATACGCGAAAATCGATCTTCCGGTTATCAATACCCGTACTAAAAGATCCGTCTTGGGGTTTTCTTTTTTCATCCAGTCGCAACTTAGCCAGAATCTTTACGCGAGCTACTATTCCGCTGTGGACATTGGTCGGTAAGACCAAGGTGGTATGCAGAGCTCCGTCCACTCGGAAACGCACCTTGACCTTGTCTCCGGAATGTTCTATGTGAATGTCGGACGCGTTGGACTCTATCGCATTTCGTAAGATGACCGCCACGATTTTTATGACTGGAGCATCTTCTACAATCCTTGCTTCTTCTCCGGGTTTTACATTTTTTATTTCTTTACTCAAACTTTCTTCGCTCATCCCTTTTGTGTCGGCAATCTCGGCTTTATCCAGCTCACTAAGCGCTTCTTCCACTTGGCTGGTGATGCCTTTGTACTTCTCCATAATTTTACCGTAATCGCTTTTGGATATCAGAAAAATCTTGAAGGGCATTCCTAGTTTCGCGGAAATAAATTGCAAGGCGTCCATGGCTTGGATATTTTCCGGATCGGTTACACCAACCTCCAGCACCCCGTCATTGAGCCCAAACGGAGCAAAATGATAATTTATCGCCGCATCTTCCGGAATGTACTTAAAAATGTCAAAAGACATTTTTTCAGAGTCCACTTTTTTTATCGGCATGGCAAAATACTCTCCTTTGACAGCCAGAATTTGATCTTCGGGGATTCCTATTTCAAAGAGCGCACTTTCAACATCGCCGGCATATTTTTCCGCGGCGCGATTTTTAATTTCACCTATTTGGCTTTTTTGAATTAAGCCCTTTTTAGCTAACTCCTCTAAAAAACTCATAATTAATTCACTCCGCCACCTACCCCTCCTCCAAGCGGGCCTGGCGCGGGAAAAGAGGCCGTGGGCGCACTTGGCGCCGTTACCTCAGATCCAATCGGGGCAAAAGGATTCGGTCGTCCCTCCGTTCCATCTTGGATGAGAATAATACTGGAATCACGCAAAGTGATAAACGCCGGATCGGTGAAAATAGAATCATTCAAAGTAATGCTCTTAATATTTAAGAGTAAAGAAATAAAGTCCCGACCAACAGAGATGCTGGCGCCGTCTGTAGCTCCAGTTTCGCCTGACACTAGAGGGTCTGAAAAGATTAAATTGTCTTCCTCGGGATTACCTTGAAAAAAGTAAATATAAACGAAGACGAGGATTCCGCCGATTACTACAAAGATTATTATGTTTTTTATGTTTGAAAACATTTTAATTTTTTAACCAATATGTTTTAATTTTAAATTTATACTGATAGGATTCCCGGGGAAAAATCAGTGGGTCCATTGACACGTCAGAAGAAAATTCAACCGACATTATATCCACAATGCGAAGATTGCTCTCCAAGTCCTTGGTAAAATTAATAAAATTATCGTAGCTACCGGCAACGGAAAACTCCAAGTCCCATCCCCCGTAATCCCTAAGCGGGGTTCCGGCATATCCTCCCTGGATTGCGCCGCTTGGTGGAGGAGTGATGCTGGTGTCAACGACGTTATATCTGACATCTTTCAAGATCATGCCGTAAGGCAAGGCCATTTTTTCAATTTCAAGAATCAGGCGAATATTGTCAACGTTCTCCGGTAAAAGTTTGTTAAGTTTGTCCAAATTGTCACTACTGATAGAATTATATTTTTGAGTCAACTTGTCACGCTCGTTTTCTAGGGCTTTAGAGTTGTTAAGCGCTTCGTCATAGGACCCCTGCTCTGTCCTCCGTTCGGTGATTTCACTGTAAAGAGGGTCAAGAAAAGTAAAAAATATGGCGATGCTGATTCCTATTAAAATTATCGGCAGAATAAATCTAGACATAAATTTAAATTTCAGTGTTTATGGGTAAACCCTCTATCGGGCTAGGAATAACGGCCTCGTTCTGTATTTTAAGAGTTTGTTTGTAATCAACGAAAACCGGATCGACCGAAAAATCCAAATTAAACACAACGTTTCCCTTATCATCAAGCACCAGGTTGGAAAAAACCGGGTCAATAAGATTCTTGTTTTTTGGAAAAAGGTCGGACTGGAGCGCCACGGAACGATACCCCACGGCGGTTCCAGTCAGGTTAACCTTTATTTTTGAATCAATGCCATCGCCAAAAGTATAGGAAAATTTTGTATAACGAACGGTTTTCAGAGTAATGTCTTGGAGCGCTTTGAAAATAGGAGATATGGCTATATGTTTGGAAAGAATTTCGGTGGCCGCGTTTAAGCGCCTGTCTAACACCTGCAATTCTGTTATTCTGGCGAATTCAAACCGGTTCTTGGCCAAGTCCAGATCTATCTTCATTTGATCAAGGCCTTTATTCAAAATCCCTTTATAGAAATAAAGACCGCCGGAAACCAAAGATATAGAGAATAGAATAATACTGGAAGCTACCATTAGTATACCAATAGGGCGCGACGGGCTAGGCCGCTCTTCGATCATTGGCTTCTTGGGTATAAAAGATGTTTGAAAATTTGGCTCCATTTATTTTGTGCTTACTTTATTATCTCACCTATGATAACTTTCGTAAAGCAAGCCCTATGGCCACGGCGAACTCTGGCCCCATTGTTTCCAGCACTTTATCTAAAAATGATGGTGACCCTATTTTAGAAAAAGGATGCCCTACTTCTATTTCCGCCCTGAAATTACTTGCCGCAACCTCTTTCAGGCCCTTCATTAGTGACCCGCCACCGGAGAGAATAACCTTGTTGATGGTGCGGCCATTTTTCTTTTCATACCCTAATAATACATTATTTGCCTCTCCAAAGATATAGTCAGTATGGGTCTTAATGGTATCAGACAAGGTTTTTTCTGCCGGGTTGCCAAAAAGACCGAACTCTTTCTTCATTTTTTCGGCTTCAGGGAAAGGAATGCTCAGGGACTTTGCAATAGAATCGGTAATATCGGCTCCTCCCCGGTCAATGGTGTGATAACTTTTCAACATGCCAAATTCAACGAGAGAGAGCTTGGTACGCGAGGCGCCAAAATCCATCAAAAGGACAGGAGAGAGTTCGTGTTCAAAATTGGACCGAATGGAAGAAAACACTTCAATTTCAAAAAAGGAAGCGTCCAGTCCGCACGCCGTCAAGACGGAGCGATACCGGGCGATGGCATCGTTTTGGGTAGCGACAACAAGCACATTTGTTTTCTCGGCCTCGGAGGGTTTACCCTCGGGATTATTTATTTCTTCGAAAGATGCTTCCTTTTTCGGTAAAGTGAAATAGTCCAGAGAGACCTCGGTACTCGGTACCGGAATATATTTGCGGGCTTCCGTTGAGATGATTGAAGCCATTTCACTTTCTTTAAGAAAAAGTGGCAACTCCAGGGAAAAAATTAAACTGGACTGCACCTGCACGGCGAGGCCCAAGGAACTCTCCGTAATGCCGGACTGTTTTAAGACCTCCTTTAGGGCCTCCGCTATTTTCGCCACGGGAAGATTGGTAACTCGTCCGATGTCCATATCAGCGTAGGGGCCGAGGGCTATCGCTCCGTATGTCTCAAGCACGGCTTTGCCTTTTTTCCTTTTTATTTCAATAACTTTTATAGCCGAAGAGCCGATATCAACCCCCACAGCACTACTCTCGTTACTGCCCTTAAATACGTTTATCTTGGAAAAAATATTTTTAAACGGATTATACATTCGTGCTAATATTATAGCATAATGGGGTTTTTAAATACTATCTTGGAGGTGGTCTTCCCGGCATATTGCGTATCTTGCGGGAAAAGTGGCTTGGATTTTTGCGTGAAATGCCTAACGGAAAGTCCATCGGCCGAACGGGAGAGCGCCAAGTGGATTTTCCCTCTTTTTGACTATCGCCACCCGCCTATCAAAAAAGCGGTGTGGCTTCTTAAATATAAGGGTAAAAAACGATTGGCGAATATTTTCGCGGCAGTCATGTACGGCAGGATTTTAGAAGAATTATCCGACTTAAGAATGTTAGAAAATTTTAAGGACGCTATTTTAATCCCGATACCGCTCTCAGGTAAGAGATCCAGAGAACGCGGCTTCAATCAGGCCGAATTAATATGTAAAGAGTTAATGAAAATAGAAAAAAGCAATCTACGCCATGGCGTAGATGTAAATTTCACGCTGGAGAGTGATGTTTTAATAAAACCCAAAGACACTGTGCATCAGGCGCACATTGAAAACCGTACGGCACGCCTGAAAAATATCGTCGGCTCTTTTGCGGTAAAGAATACTGAAAAATTAAAAAATGGAAATATAATTCTGATAGACGATGTCACCACCACCGGCGCCACTCTTTCTGAAGCCAGAAAAATTCTAAAACAATCCGGCGCCAGAAAGATTATCGCTTTCACGGTAGCACACTAGTGTGAGTAATTTCCGCATATGCGGAAATTACTCACACTTTGATAATAGTGGTGTAGAAATGAGAAAGCCCGCGAGGAGTAGTGATGAATCACGAACTTCTCACGGGCTCATTCGTCCCTCCTGATGATGCGTTGAACCAGCTGATCAGGGTCTTGCTTGTGGAGCACCGAACGTATCAGTGCTTGGCACGTTTCGGGCCCTATTTTCTGATACAGAGTCCGGCGTTCATGATCGTGCTCGATGAAGTACTCGTCGCCGACCTTTAGTTCTCCAAATAGAACAAGCTTGGTCTCAAGTTTCGCCCTTCCCTTCTTCTGTAGAAGAACCAACGGCACCCCGAGATCATCCCCCCTTCCTCCTCGCAACGTTTGATCCACGCTGCGCTGAGCGTGTCGTGATTACCTGGGATTCTGACCTTCCCAAGGAGACGGGCAAGAACACGTCGCTCCCCTTCATGCATGTTTGAGATCTCCGCCTCGACGGCGGAGTGGAAAGACCGCTCCGCCACGGTTGAGTTCATTCGCCTCTTTGCCATACAAACCCTTTCTACTACTCCAAAATTACACTAACAGTTGTGCCCATTTTGTCAATACCAGTATTTAAATCATGATATATATCATGATATTTTATTTCCACAAATCCCAGATCATGCCAGCGATATTTTTGGGTTTGCCTGCGAGCGCATAATAATGTAAATCAATAAAAGGCAGTGAGTTGCATTCAATAATCCCCCAGCGTTGGGAGTGAGCCGGTTTAGTGGGGTCTGGAATGATAGCATCAAATCCCACTACGGCTAAATCCACTATGGTTGCGGCTTGTTTTAAGACAGGAATAAAACTTGGATGTAATTCATCGAGCATTTCTTTCGTTACTCCGCCGAAAAGCCGGCCAGTGCGGTGCGTCAAGGATAAGCGCATTCCGTCGGGCAAAACATCGCCCACCTTAAAACCAGATCGCGAAATGTGCTCTGCTACTTCGGCACCAAGCGATATACGCTCTACTCGCTTGGGACGTTTTTTATCTTTTTCTACGACAAGCTGATGGATTGTTTTTACCCCATCGCCCACCACAAAAGGCGCTGCCCCTCTATAAAACCCCACCAGGTTTCCCCGCACGAAAGTGGCTCGACAAACATCTCCTTCTAGGTGTTCTTCCGCCACAATATAAGCGGAAATTTTTTTAGCGACATTAATACCGGCCTGAAATTGTTCTAAGGTATGAATATTGGTTAGGGTGTGCCGACCGCGCGAGCCCGTTCGCGGTTTGATGATTATCGGTTTTTCAAATTTAGAGAATATTTTTTCAATATTTTGTGGGTAAAATACAGGAAATTGAAAATAATACGGAATGGGAATATTTTTTTTAGCCAGCTCTTTTTTTAACACAAATTTATCATCCCAGTTCTTTTTCATACTTAAAAACTGGGGAGGAATGGGTAAGCTGTGAAAATAAACGGTCTTGCCTTTTATCTTGGCGCGATACTGGTCAGTTGGTTTGCCGAAGATTATTAGCTGTTGCATCTCTATGCCCCGCCTTTTTGCTTCTTCCCAGACGACTCTGGAACGAAAGGTCTTGGCCTGATTGATATCGGAAGAAAGATGGGCTAACTTAAAAAATAAAAACGTCTCAAAAAAAACCAGTATAAACCAGTCCACGAAATATTTCAGGAAATTCGGAGCATATTTTGTCACCTTCACTATATGGTTGTCTAAATTCGTTCCGACTAAGCTCGCAAAATAAAAAAGAGCATGGCTTACCGGCGCATCGCCACAATAAGCGCACACACTCTTTTTTAAGTAAGGTTCTTTCAAAATCTTAGTGTCCTCCTGTCATAAAATAAAATTCACGTGAAAACTGATAATGACCGACCCCTTTATTTTAGCATACTCTATT
The DNA here is from genome assembly GCA_001785615.1 of Candidatus Nomurabacteria bacterium RIFCSPHIGHO2_02_FULL_42_19. Taxonomy (GTDB): domain Bacteria; phylum Patescibacteriota; class Minisyncoccia; order Phycocordibacterales; family UBA9973; genus UBA9973. Next base: position 59,072 of record MFUG01000017.1, read on the forward strand.
TGAAAAAGTCACTGCGCCAGAGTTTGTCCAACTTGATTTTTACGAAGTAGAAAAGGTAGACAATCTCCAATATACCCAGGGTATTAATGACTAAAATCGCGATAAACCACTTCTTCTCATGGCGCTTGGCGGCATGCCATAAGGCCAGCCCCTTCCAGAAAAGAGACCAGAGCATTAGCAAAATAAAACCTGATAAAAAAGATCCCCTCATGCCATACCCGCCCACATTGAAGTAGTTCATACGCCTATTATATCACAAGGTTAAGGTGTGAACAATTTGCCATAGTCAAATTTTGGATATAAAGGAATTTTTCCAGCCACTATATCGCCGATTGGAATCCAAGACGCATAAAACTCATGAGTTAACTCAGTAATTTTAATTTCGTTCATTTTATACAATTCTTGGCGCGCTAAATCCCCAGAATAAAGAAAAACAATTTCATGTTCTTTATTTCCTTGATAGGTAAAGATGTTTTCTATAATTTTTATTAACTTGAGATTTTCAATTTCACTACCTAGTTCTTCTTGGACTTCCCTTCTCACTCCTGCTTCTCCGGTTTCAGAAAAATTGACATGTCCACCTAGGGGACGATAAAAATTCTCATTTTTCACTTTATCAAAACCCTTCGACACCAAGACCTTTCCGTCCTTGATAAAAAAACACATTGCCTTTAATTTTACTTTTTCTGTTGTATTCATAAACTAATTATAGCAAATTTGCGGATGAGGTGAGATTCGAACTCACGGTCCTTTTAAGGGGACGGCGGTTTAGTAAACCGCTACCTTAAGCCACTCGGTCACTCATCCAAAATTCAAGAAGAGTATAGCAGAAAAAATGGAAAAATAGGAAGAATATGTTAGAGTAATGAAGTTATTTAATGATTGACCTGGAGCCGTGTTGGAGTGGTCTATCAAGCATCTTTGCTAAAGATGTAGGGGCTAAACCCCCTCGCGAGTTCGAATCTCGCCGGCTCCGCCAGTTGGGAAAATGCAAATTTGCTGAAGTCAGCTCGCGGCGCGGAACGCGCCGCTCGCATAGGATTTGAAAGGGCTTTTTTGGCGAA
>MFUG01000018.1 GCA_001785615.1 Candidatus Nomurabacteria bacterium RIFCSPHIGHO2_02_FULL_42_19
ATTGATTTTGATCAAGTTTTAACTATTACTCCTTCTTGGCTAGACGAGTTTCTTACCAATCTTGCTGACTTTAATAAAGGCAAGGTGGAATTACTTCCCACAAAAAATCCTTCTGTCATGGCTGCATTACCAGTCCTTGCAACAGCCAGAAAGGATTTAGTGGCGGACATTGTAAATAGAGCCCTAGAACAAATGCAAAAATAATAAATAACCTATCAAAGTTATGAATTACTTTTTATACGCTCGCAAATCAACCGATGTCGAGGACAAGCAAGTCCTCTCTATTGAAGCTCAGCTTGCCGAATTGCGAGAATTGGCGAAGCGAGAAAATTTAAATGTTGTAGAAGAATTTATAGAAAAACGCTCTGCGAAAGTGCCAGGCCGGCCGATATTTAATGAAATGTTATCAAGAATCCAAAAAGGCGAAGCACAAGGAATTGTTTGCTGGAAAATTGACCGCTTGTCGCGCAATCCAGTAGATAGCGGTAAAATTCAATGGCTTCTACAACAAGGGATAATTCAACATATTCAAACGCATAACCAAAGCCATTATCCCAACGACAATGTTTTAATGATGTCTGTTGAACTGGGAATGGCTAATGAATATGTCCGGCAATTGAGTGAAAATACCGCTCGTGGATTAAGGCAGAAAGCGCGGCGCGGCGAATTTCCGAGTTTCGCTCCGATAGGATACATCAATAATCCTGCTACCAAGAAAATAGAAGTGCATAAAGATGCCAAAGTAGTGAAAAAGTTATTTGAGCTTTATGCTACCGGGAAACACAACCTTAAATACCTCGCTGAATTTATGGAAAAGTCTGGTCTAAAATCAAGAAAAAACAATAGGTGCAATATTTCTCGCATATCGTCCATTCTCACAAACCCATTTTATTACGGACACTTTCGCCACGGAGGGGAGATGTACGAAGGCAATCATAAACCAATTATTAGTAAAGAACTTTTTGATAAAGCAAATGCTGTTTTGCGAGGCAGATCACAAAGGCTTGATGTTGCCACTGACCCTCGGCCACTTTGCGGGCTACTCAAATGTGCTTCTTGCGGAATGAGTATAACCGGAGAGATACGAATCAAAAGACAGAAAAATGGTAATACGCACAGATATGTTTATTATCACTGCACCAAAAAGTCTAAAACACAGAAATGCCCTGAGCCGTGCATAAGAGAAGAAGAATTAAACCGCCAGCTTTCAGTGATCCTTAGTTCGTATACAATGCCGAAGGAATGGGCAACAGAATTATTTTCTGTGTTAGAAAAAGAAGAAAGCAAAGCCGGTATTTCTGCGTCGCAGGCGGTTGAAAGTTTGCGAAAAGAAATAGAAGATGTTTCCAGTAATCTCAAACGACTAACGGATGTATATGTCGCTCAAGATATTGATCGCGAAGAATACCTCGAACGCCGCCGGGCGCTCTTGTCCGAGAAGAAGTCCGTAGAAGAGCAAATTGCTAAACTTCTACGAAACCCTTCTGTGTGGATCGAACCGACGCGAGAATGGATAAAAGATGCTTCAATACTAGACGAAATAGCAAAAACAGCCGACCTCCCCTCCAAAAAACTCTCCCTCCAAAAAATCTTTGGCTCGAACCTGCATCTTTCCGGACGCCTAGCGTCCGGGCACCCTTATGAACACTACGCAGAGCTTCGCTCTGCGCGCGAAAATTTTGGCGAGAAATCTTTGACTTTGATTGCGGAGCCGAGAATGGGAATCGAACCCACGTTCCTACTTTACGAAAGTAGTGTTCTACCACTGAACTATATCGGCAGTCGTGAGCCGTTGCGCAGGATTGAACTGCGGACCTCGTTCTTACCAAGAACGTGCTCTACCAACTGAGCTACAACGGCATGTAGAGATTATATTAGTTCATTTCAGAGCTTTTTGCAAAAACTTTGCGCGATCGACCGGATTTGAACCGGCAACCTCCAGCGTGACAGGCCGGTGCTCTAACCAGTTGAGCTACGATCGCATAACGTACATTATACATAAAAAGGCGTAATTTCCAAGAGCTCAATATTTTTTGTGCCGGCGGGAAGAGTCGAACTTCCGATCAAGGCTTATGAGTCCTTTGTTATACCGTTTAACTACGCCGGCGTGAACTTTTACGATACCATATTCTGGTTTTTTTTCAAATTTTTGTTTGCAAAAACCCTATTTTTACTATATTATGCAATAGCGGGGTAGAGAAGAGGCATCTCGCAAGGCTCATAACCTTGAGGCCCCGGTTCGATTCCGGGCCCCGCAACACTGTTATATATATCCGTATTGGCGGAAAATTTGCTCGTAGAGGGCGATTACCCTTTTCGCTTCATGTTGGGAGATTTCAAATAGGGAGCCCTCATGCGCAATTCTATTCCTGATAGTGTGCACCTCCCAGGCAGAGGAGAGACCCCGGAAGGTTTCTTGGGTAGCCATCTTTAACTTCTCTCCCAAATTGTCGCCCTTGAAGCCAAGCTGGTCCGTCAGTGCTTCCAGCATGGAGTCGGCTTCAATAATAGCCAAACGCCAATCAGTGGAACTGACGGAAAAAAGATATTCCAGGACCTTGCGCCATCGCTCGTTATGGGATACGGACTCTCCTTCTCGCTGTTTTTTTTCTCTCTCTCCTTGACGTTGGGCGTACTCTTCAATCTCGTGCTCTAGATGCTTGTGTTCTTTTCTTCTTATTTCAAACAATCTGACCGCGCAATAAAATATAAGAGTCAGAAAAAAAAGTGAGAGCAGTAGAATAATCGCATTTAGATTGGTCAATGTTTCTTTTCTAAAAATATATTGAAAAAAAGCAACGCCCTGCTTAAATAGATAATCCGCGTCTAAAAACTTAGCGTTTAGGACAGAATCGGGCGGAGGATTATTAAGGTTTATAAAATCTGGGGGATACATATTATTTATTTCTATTTACTGTAAATCTTTTTGGATTGCGAATAAAGATGCATCAGCATAGGGAGGGGCGGTAAATTCTAGGCCAAAGGGCAAACCAGCGACGGAAACACCAGAAGGAATAGAGATCGCTGGCAGACCGGCTAAATTGGCGGAGACGGTAAAGATATCACCTAAATACATCTGTAGTGGATCTTTTTTCTCGCCAAACTTAAAAGCGGTGGTAGGCACGGTCGGCGTCATCACAAAGTCAACATCTTTGAACGTGTTTTGATATTCTTTTATAATCGCGCGGCGCACTTGCCAGGCCTTGTTGTAATAAGCGTCATAATATCCATGAGATAAAACGTAGGCGCCAAGAATCATTCTTCTTCTGGTTTCCCGGCCAAATCCCGCGGACCTGCTTTTCTTAAACATATCAAAAATATTTTGCCCCTCGTTCCTTAAACCATAGCGCACGCCATCTAAGCGGGACAAATTAGTAGAAACCTCCGCCGGCATAATTATATAATAAACCGGAAGAGAATATTTCAGATAGGGCATGACAATATCTTTAGTAAGATACCCGGCCCTTTTTAACTTTGCCAGTGATTCTTCAAAATTTTTCAAGACCTCTGGATCCACTCCTTTAGCTAGAAAGTCCCGGGGAACACCAATAATTTTTCTCACAGGAGAAGATTTGTAATCAGCCAGCGAGAGTGAGGTGGAGTCCATTTTATCTTTACCTACTATTGCTTTGAAAATTATTTCTGCATCTTCAGATGTTTTAGCGAAAGGTCCTATCTGGTCAAGCGAGGAAGACATGGCTGTAAGGCCAGAACGTGAAACCGCGCCGTAAGTGGGTTTCATACCCACCAGTCCGCAAAAAGATGCGGGCTGTCGGATTGACCCGCCGGTGTCAGATCCCAGAGCGCCGAGCGCCATGCCAGAAAACACAGCGGCCGCGGAGCCCCCGGAGGATCCCCCGGGCACGCGAGACGGGTCATTTGGGTTTTTGGTTGGTCCATAAGCAGAATTCTCAGTGGAAGATCCCATGGCAAATTCATCCATATTTGTCCTGCCGATAAAAACTACCCCTTCGGATTTTAATTTTTTTATTATAAAAGCGTCATAACTTGCCACATAATTTTCCAACATCTTGGACGCGGAACTTACTTTACGCCCAGTTATTAAAATATTGTCTTTAATAGCCATCGGTATACCGGTAAGTTTAGTTCCCTTACCACTTTTTATCAGAACGTCTGCCCTCTTGGCCTGTTCTAGCGCGTCAGCAAAGACCTCTAAAAAAACATTTAATTCTTTGTTTTTTTCTTCTATATTTTTAAGGCAGGCCGAAACGAGTCCGACAGAAGTAAGTTCTCCTTTTTGCATCATTGCTCCAGCTTTTTCTATTGTAAGATTTTTTACATCTATCATAAAATCTTTTTCACTTTCACGAAACCATCCTGTGAATCGGGAAATTGTTCGCGGATTCGTTCGGTGGAGAATTCGCGCTGTTCTAATACATCTTCGCGCCAAACATTATGCAAGGTGTAGTCCAGTTTAATATCTTCCACCTTTACCTCCCCTATCTGCTTTACATAGTCCAAAATACCTTCCAGGTCAGAAAGGAGCTCTTTTTTTTCTTCTGCGGAGAGTTCAAGCTTTGCAAGTTCAGCCAGGTTTTCTACGTCCTTGATATTCACCTCTTTAGTATAGCAAAATAAGTAAAAAAATAAAACTGAATAATCTTGCGTACCCCACATCTACGCTATGGCGTAGATGTGAAATTATTGCTGCTTAAACTTAGAAACTAATAGTCGAGCGGCATTTCTCACCTGCCCAACAGTAGTATTCTGCTCAATGGGAATCATTAAATTAACTGCAGGAGCAGGGACACTTCCATGAGCCATGTGAATTTCACCCAAACTTTTTGCTATCCTTTGGTTGTATGGACTTAACGTACTATAATCAATAGCTATATAAGCTTCTTGATTAGATAAATCATTTTTATTTGCAGAAGAGAATATTGTTTTGATACCTTTATCAAAAAGAATTTGACAGGCCTCTAAAAGAGGGGCCTCCACAAAATGATCTAAATCTCCCCTATTCCTTGGTGTCAACCCCCCTTCTGAAATTGGGTCAATTTGACTTATGGGAGTATCATCGTTTACTTCTTGTGGATCCTGGATAATCTCAAATTTCTTTTTAGGAGGATTCTGTATTTCAAATTTTCTACGTATCCTGAATCTTTCAGACATATGAGTATTATATTATACTTTTAAAAAATTTAATACATCCAATCAATCTACGCTATAGCGTAGATTAGTTTGTGTATGATTTTGCCAATTTAAATGTCTTAAATTCTTTTTGAAAACCGATTCTTTTTAAGTAATCCGTAAACTCTTCCGGTAAGGGCGAAGGGCCCACCCAGACACTTTTCTGGATCATGATAAAATCAAAGTTCTTAAGCTGGCGACGAAACCAATCTCGCTCCTTCTTCTTCCCTTCTGGCACGTCATATATAAGAAGTAGGTTTTTGGGTGCGTCTTTTTTAAAATTAGAAATAAAAGAGTGAAGATACTGACGCTTAGGAATATGTTTTTTCTTTTCAGAAACACTAAAATCAGGCAACCCGAAAAGGTTTACTGATGCACCCTTATAGCGAAATTTTCTTCTGTGCATTTATCTAAATTATATCTCTAATATCCACATCTACGCCATGGCGTAGATGTGGATATTAAACTAAACATAAAAAAATCTATTTAGGCAATAACGACTTTATTTTATCCGCCTCCAGGGTATAAGCCCGCACAAAAGAGTCGTCAACATGAGCGTATAAAATTCCTTCACCCGACCCTGTCTCTACAAACTGGCTGGCAAAGGTAATAATTTTAGCTTCGCTATCCTGGATAAAGGGCTCGGGCATTACCCAGTCAATTTTTCCTAGTTCATAATCATATATAAAAAGTCCCACAGAAAATGTCCCGTACTTTATTTCTCCACCGATTTTTTGATCTGCTTCCCTGCCATTTATAACTCCAAGTCGCTTCCCCTCTCCAACATTTATAAATGTTTCAGGGAAAAGCGGCCCCGGAGAAGCGTGCCCGCCAATCCATGAAATATTGTGTTCCGCTGGATGAAATACTGTTTCGCCATATTCCCATGGCCCAGCCATGTCTTCCGCTATCGCAACTCGGACGGTAGAATATCGAAAATCGCCACGGCGATCGCTCGATTCAATCAGATTGTATCTGAATCCTTTTTTATTAAGCGGGGCAATAGAAACTTCTTTTGCGCGATTGTTTTCTCCGGCTAGGAGTACTGGCATAGTCATATGAAGTGAATCTAGATTCTCCCCTACTGCATGCCCGAGATGCGTGATAGTGTGTTTATCTTTAAGCGGAACTGTAAAATACACGTGCATTAAATTAGTCGCCTCATCTATCCAGATATCCGGGTCTTCCAAACCGATGAAGTCCTCGCCTTCTTTGGTCAACTCCTTGATTATTTCATCCTCGTTTTTTATATTTAATTTCTCACCAATGGTAAAATGTTCCAGAGAGTTGCTGGTAATTTGATGTAATTCACTTCTGTCCACATATCCTTTTATCCCCAAGCTCCCTTCTCTGCTAGTAATACAGCGGATAATCCCTTGATAATAAGTTCTGGGGTCAAGGGTAATGGCCATTACATGACTAAAATTGTTGTCAGTTTCTACTGCCTTATTTTTATGCTCAAGATAATTTTTATTCATAGAAAATTTATTGACCGAGAAGGGCTTTGATTCTGTCTTCCGCCCTAGGATGGGTCGCGAATAAACCGCCGATTTTTTTACCAATTCCTTTCGCCTGCCCGACACGCTGACGCGAGTCATGCGGGCGGGGGTCAGCGATGTATAGATGGGCGATAGCGTTTGATTGACGAGTCATTGGTTTACTGTATTGTGAAATTTTACGGAGCGCGTTAGCGAGTCCCTCCGGATAACGAGTAAGGAGCGCTCCGGAAGCATCGGCCAAAAACTCGCGCTTGCGAGAAATCGCGAGCTGAATTAAAAGCGCGAAAATCGGCGCCAGAATTGAGAGAATGATTCCGATTAATAAGAATACGCCGTTTGCTTTACTGCCACTGTCCCTGCCGCGACTAAAAAATAAATTACGTCTAAACACATCCGAGAGAATGGAAATAAAACCAGCCAGTACCACTACCACAGTGGAGAGCAACATGTCGCGGTTGCCAATGTGGGAAAGTTCATGCGCTATTACCCCCTCCAATTCATTTTTATTTAAGATTTGGAGAAGTCCGGTGGTGGCCGCTACTACGGCATGATTTTTATCCCTTCCAGTGGCAAAGGCGTTCGGAGCAGGGTCATTTATCACATACACCCTTGGCATCGGAAGCCCGGCTGTGATAGAAAGATTTTCCACACTCGTGTACAGGTCAAAATACTCTTCCCTCTTGGCCTCTTTCGCTCCTGCCAAAGTGAGCACAATTTTATCCGAGTACCAGTATGAAACAATATTCATAACGATACTAAAGATGGCGAAAAAATATAGAATATTCGGATTACTGTAATAGATGCTAAAAAACCAGCCGAGGCCAATAACAATGATAAAAAACATAGACATTAAAAGCCAAGTTTTAGTTATATTTTGTGATTGATGGGTGTATAAAGTAGCCATTTAGAACTTCACCTCCACTGGCTTCTGGGCGGCGTCGTTGTCCGCCAAGTCAAAGAATTCCATTTTAGCAAAACGAAAAGTGCTGGCAATAAAGTTGGAAGGAAAGGTCTCTATGCTGGTATTCAGGTCTCGAACATTCGCATTGTAGAATCGGCGAGCTGCCTGAATTTTATTTTCTGTGTCTGAAAGTTCATTTTGCAGAGCCAAGAAATTCTGATTCGCTTTTAAATCCGGATACGCTTCAGAGATAGCAAAAAGTGATTTCAAGGCACCAGTTAGCATATTCTCCGCTTGAGCGTGCGCAGCGGTTGGGCCAGTTGCGCCCATGGCCATGCTTCGCGCTTTGGTCACATTCTCAAAAGCTGAGGACTCGTGCGTAGCGTAACCTTTAACTGTGTTTACTAAGTTAGGAATAAGGTCGTATCTTCGCTTAAGCTGAACCTCAATGTCCGCCCAGGCCTCGCGAGCGCGATTAATCAGGCGAACAAAACTGTTGTAAGCGAAAATTGCCCACAAAACCACAATCCCTAAAATAATTAAAATGTATTTCATGACCCTATTATATCACTCTATTTCCTCTTTTGCCATTCTTCTACCAAAACCAGTAGGGGCGAGGCAAAAAATAGCGACGAATAGATGCCGAAGAAAAGGCCTATGGTCAAAATCAGAGAGAAATTCCTTGTTGTTTCGGGGCCGAATAGGTAAAGCGGCACCAGCACGAAAATTATGGTCAGGGTAATATTTATTGACCGAACAATGGTCGCCTGCGTGCTGGTGCCTACGGTCTCCGCGAAACTTTCTTTTTTATTTAACTGCAGATTTTCTCTAATCCGGTCAAATACGACAATCTTATCATGCACGGACAATCCCAGAATGGTAAGCAGGGCCAAGACAAAAAGTGTATCAACTTCTGCTCCAGTATAGTGAGACAGTAACGTAAAAATTCCGGTCGGAATAATTATGTCGTGGAGAAGGGTGATGATAGTGATGATTCCGTATTTCCAGGACTTGACTGGCCTAGACACCTTCCGAAAGGCATAAGTAATGAAAATAATTATTGCCAGTACGACAAAAATTATGGAAAGAATTGCCTTGCGCGCCAACTCTTTGCCGACAGAAGGCCCGATGGAGGTAAAACTTATTTCCGTAGCCACATTTTCTTCAAGCGTAAGTTCTTTTAGAAGCGAGGAGTGCTCGAGGTCGCTTAAATCACGCGACTTTACAATATAGCCAAGCTCCCCCGTCGGCTGGATTAGGACGGAACCCAAATTTAAGGTCTGGAGATTTTTATTTAAGACATCTTGAGACGGACGAGAATCCTTGTAAACAACTTCCACCAGCGCTCCCCCCCTAAACTCAATACCTGATTTTAGTCCAAAGACACTGATAAAAACAACAGAGATTAAAACCATCGAAACCGAGAGGATTAGGAATATTTTTTTGTATTTTATAATAAACATATTATTTATTTTGGCTCTTTGCCCCTGAAAAACCACTACCGAAAAGAAAGCCGGTTAAATTATTGCTTTTACTGATGCCAAGCGCAAAAAGGAAAATACGGGAAACAGTAATGGCGGTAAACATTGAGACCAGAACACCCAAGCCGAAAGTTAAAGCGAATCCTTTAATGAGTGGCGTGCCAAGCCAGAACAAAATAATAGAAGTGATAATACTGGAAGTATTGGAGTCCCTCACCGATGTCCAGGCGCGCTTGAAACCAGCGTGGATACCGTCATGAATACTGTGCCCATTTCTAATTTCTTCTTTCATCCGCTCAAAGATAAGCACATTGGCATCCACGGCCATACCGAGGGAAATAATGAAACCGCCGATTCCCGCTGCGGATAAAGTGACTGGCAGAAGTTTGAAAATAGCTAATAGTACTGCGGTATAAAAAGAAAGCGCAAGCACGGCCACTAGCCCCGGCAGACGGTACCAAAGAATCAAAAAAAGAGCTACTAGCAAAAATCCGATTACTCCGGCCTTTACCCCGGCGGCTACCGCGCTCTCCCCGAGCGTCGCGCCGATGGTTTGTTTAGAAACAAGAGTAATCGGTACCGGCAATGCGCCAGAATTTAGGCGACCCACTAAAAGTTTTGCCTCGGTCGGAGTGAAAGATCCGGAAATAACGGCTTGGCCATTGGGAATTTCTTCACGCACCACTGGAGTAGAAATCGGCGAACTGTCTAAATAAATGGCGACCATTTTGCCGATGTTGTTTTTGGTAATTTCGGCAAAAAGTTTCGTACCGGTATCATCAAATTGTAAACTCACCATCGGCTCGCGGGTATTCTGGTCAAATTCCAAAGTTGCTTTCTGTAAATATCGTCCGGTAAGTTCGGTTTCTGCAAATTGCTGTGCTTGCAAAACGTCTGGATCTATCTTTCCATCTGGATCTGGTTTTATGGTTATTGGCTGATCTTTGGGCCTTTCAATTTTAAACTCCAAAAGCGGGGTCTGCCCGATCATTTCGGTAGCTTTTTCCACATCGGTTATTCCCGGTAAGTCCACAATAAGCTGGTGCTCTCCTCCGGAAATAAATCCCCCGCCTTGAACTTGCACTATCGGCTCGGAGACGCCAAAGAGGTTCACTCTTCTCTCTATTACATCGCGAAGCGCATCCATAGAGTCCGCTATCTCGCCTCCGGGTACACCGGAGATGTCCGCTTTGTATATTAAGTGACTGCCGCCGGAGAGATCCAGGCCGAGACGAAATGGATGATTCTTGAAAAAAGATCCTTCCGCCTCAAAATTTTTATTTAGTCGTGGTTCGGACTTAAAAACGAAAAGCCCTACGACTCCGCCAATAACAAGTATGATTAACGCCAAGGCAACTTTCTTCCACATAAGATAATATCAGCCCATTCTATATGTTTCTAGAAAAATATGCAATGAGGGCGCCTAAAACAAATCCGCCCAAAATATCAACCGGGAAATGTACCCCAGCGATGATGCGAGCAATGCCTATGAGTAGAGCAAAGAATATGAATAAGTAGCCGGCTTTTTTATGAAAAAAGAAAATAGATATAGCCAGCGCCATGAAAAAAGTAGCATGCCCCGAAGGGAAAGAATAATCGGTCTTGGTTAAAAGCGGGTTGATTACTGTCAGTGCTTCCGCCGGTCTTCCAAAAGAAAATAAAAATTTCAAGACCTGGGCCAAAATCCAGGCCAAAATTCCGGCAAGAAAGGCCTTGGAGATTTCCTTTTTCTTCTGCATAAAAACCTTAAAGGGTTCTTGCGCCCGCAGAACTTCATGATGCATTAAAATAAATACACCGGCCAAAATAATAACAACATAAGGAAAATAAAAGGCAAAAAAGACAACTAGCTGGTCAAGCAGTTTCGATTGATGCGCTAAATTATAAAAAAAATAAAAAATCTGGTCATTCATTGTTTTAATTTCTTCGCCACGTTAAGAACATTATTAAGAAGCATCGCCACCGTCACCGGCCCCACGCCGCCAGGCACGGGTGAAACATGGCTGGCAATATTCTTCACTGATTCTAAATCAACATCGCCGACAATGCCACCTTCGGATTCAGAAGTGCCAGCATCAATGATCACTGCACCATCCTTAATCATGTTGCCAGTGATATGTTTCCCCTTGCCCATACCTGAAATTACAATATCAGCTTGCCTTAAAAGATATGCTTTGTTTTCCGTTTTGCTGGAAATATTAAGATAAGTCAGGCCTCGATAACGCAAAAGCGCGGCTGTGGGCCTACCCACTAATTCCCCTTGTCCTAATACAACTAGGATTTTCCCTTTTAAGTTTAAATTAAGTGAATCAAGAAGCGCCATACAGGCAAGGGCCGTTGGGAAACCAATTCCTCCAGCGGTTAAACCGCTGTAAAATTCCGCGCTGGCAGAAGTGCCCAAGCAGTCAACGTCTAAATGGGGATCAATAGCGTCCAGAATCGCCCGCTTATCTAAATGCTCTGGCAGAGGAAGCTGGACAATAATCCCGCACATATTTTTTATTTTATTTAAAGTTTTTATTTCTTCGACAAGTTCGCCCGTAGTGATCGACGTCGGGAAATTCGCGTTATGAAATTTAATACCGACGGATTCGGCGGTTTTTGCTTTCATTTTTACATACTGCGCCGAGGACGGATCGTTCCCCACTAATATATCGCAAAAAATGGGTTGGAAAGATAATAGCGTCACCTCGCTTTTTATCTTGGCCAAAATTTCTGTTCGTAATTTTTTTCCGTCAAGCAATTCCATTTGAATTTAGATGCCTAAAAATTCATGGCGCATGTCGTCCCGGTGTATCGACCTCGCATATCTTTTCATGCTCGTTAAAATGCCCAGACCCATAAATTCTGTCAGCAAATGCGAGCCACCGTAACTCATAAAAGGCAGTGGTATCCCAGTAATAGGGAGAAGTCCTAGATTCATGCCGATATTTATGATTATATGGCTCATAAAGAAAATAGCAATCCCTATGCCAAAAAGTATTTCAAAGTTCGCTACTCCGAAAGATGCATTATAAAGAATCCTCCAAATAACCAATAAAAATAAAATTAGAATCATCAGGGAACCGATAAAACCCCATTCTTCCGCAAAAGCGGCAAAAATAAAATCGGTCTGCGGCTGGGGCAGAAATAGCAGACGTGACTGCGTACCGAAGCCCAGACCCTTGCCAGTAACCTCGCCGGACCCCACCGCAATAGTGGACTGAAAGGCGTTGTAACCGGAACCGTGAATGTCTGATAATGGATTGATAAAATTAGCAATACGGGCCTTTTGATAGGGGGCGAAGGCGAAAAACCATAGTGTTGCAAAAATAACGGCTCCGGTAACGAACACGAAAAGCAGATGCGTTTTAGAAATTCCGGAAACCAGCACCATCCCCAGCCAGATTAAAAATAAAATCATAGCCGAGCCGAAGTCGGGTTGAAGCAGAACTAGAATAATTGGGATTAGAGCATAAAATCCTGAAATAAAAATATGTTTAATATCCCGAATCTCCACATGGCGACGAGAAAAGTATTTCGCTAAAATAAGCACCAAAACCAATTTCATCAAGTCCACTGGCTGAAATGAAAAATAGCCCAAGTCAAACCAGCTTTTCGCGCCCCGAGAAGCATCGCCCAACACAAAAAGTAAAAGCAGAATTACCGAAAATAAAAGAAATAAAAACACCAGAATGTCGGTCCGTTTCAAAAAGCGAAAATCAATAAAAGAAAAAATAAAAAAGATAGCGAGAGAGATAAAAATCCAGATAAGCTGTCTAGAAAAAAAGGCCCCAGTGTCTTCCCCGGGTGCGAATGACTTCATGGTGAAAAGTCCAGCCAAAGTTATTGGCAAAATAAAAAAAACAAGCAGCCAATCTATTCTTTTGAGCGCCTCACTTGCCATAGTTTATTTCCACTCCACCCTAGAGATGTTATACATGGGAATTACTTCTTTCGCCACCACGGGAGCGCTGAACGGCTCCGGCCAGGTGAAACTAATATCTCTTTGTTGCTCCGGAGAGAGTTTGTCCAGATAAGTGCTACTGATCGAAACAGCGTTATGGAAGCTATCGTACAGAATCGCGACTACGGTAATGTCCGGGATACTAAAAAGGGAAGAATTTTTTACCCTGGCCGAGAGACGCGGATTAGTCATTTCGTTCTCCAGCACAATATCAGAGACGATTACCTTAAGCTGATTTATTTTTTCTTCTCCTGCCTGAATCCACTCCGGCGCCTCGGTGAATTCAAAGGTCGTGTAAACAGGGACGGATTCACCCAGGCCTACCCCGCCTTCAAAAACAGCAAAGTTGCCGGCCCTGGGAATGAAAGTGGAACCACCTCTTTTCCCGATATAGATATTATCCTTGTCCGCGAAACGAAATCGATAATTAATTTTATTCACTACCGCATTTTTATTGTGATTCGTCAGATAGGCAACGGCATTGTAACGTCCGGGAACCACTCGGAAAGACCGAGACCATAAAACCGAAAGGTCTTCTACCTCATTCATACAAGCGTTTCTGCACGAGCCGCCACAGTCCACTCCTCGCTCATCTCCATTCTGTCTGCCATCTGTGCATTTTGGTGTCCTGTCCAACTGCGGATATACTACTAAAAATCCAAGTATGGAAAAAAATGCAATTAGCACAGCTATATAAAAAATCTGTCTCCGCAGGGCCCAGGTCATGAGAATATTCTAGCATAAAAAGTGCGAAAGGGGGCGGTCGCGGCAGAGCCACAACCAATCCCCCTTCTTCGCTACCGCCCGATTAGGCGGAAGCGGAAATGCGGCGCCCGAAAGGACGCGTTCCCCCGCAGGCCAATCCTGCGAAGGAAGCTCCACCATGAATTTAAGGTCATGGGTACCTCCTACTCAGTATTATAGCATAAAACATACCTAAAAGTCAAGTCCTCAATAAGGGCGGATAAGTGTCAAGAGGCATGCCAAAATAGCCTTATAAAATATGGCTTAAAAACGAGAGCGGGCGAACTCCGAGGAGCCCGCCCCCTTGCCTGAATCAGTCAGGCATCTGTGTTAATGTAAGGTCCTGTCCTGGAGAGGTTTCGGAGAGAATTCGCAAGAACGGTTCTTGCGAAGATTCTAGAATTCGCAAGAACGGTTCTTGCGAAGACGGTTCTTGCGAAGAGTTCTTGCGAAGAGGTTCTTGCGAAGACCAAATTAATTGATTTCCTTAAATACATTGTTCTGGCACCTAGCTATCCCGAACCAATCCGACCCAGGTCGGATGGTACGAGACTTTGCTTTTACCTAAAATCATGTGTTGTGAATTCTAGCATATGCGAAAATTCACAACATATCTGTAATACTTAACTTCTCTGTCCCCGGTACCAAAAATTTTTAAACACTTTGTGCTGGCGATTGCCTACTTTTGCCCAAAAGGACTATCATCGGCTCAACAAGGCTTAACTTCTCTGTTCGGAATGGGAAGAGGTGTGGCCCTTGCGACAAATCACCAACACAAAATGTTCAAACAATTTAATCAAAATTTTGGTACGGGGCAGGTCGGAATGCGAAGTCCCGTACGGAGCTACGCTCTTGTACTGGGAGGAAGAGATGTGACTCCGCCGTCAAAGCACCAGAACACAAAACTAAACTTTACTTTTCTCTAGAACAACTAGAGTTGTGATTTCCAAATTTCTTAACAGGAA